>NZ_JAQGPN010000001.1:0-330833 GCF_028826155.1 Mesorhizobium shangrilense | reverse complement strand
CAAGGGAGAGCGCGTCGAAGGCATCATCTTCAACCAGGTCAAGGGCGGCTTCACCGTCGATCTCGACGGCGCCGTGGCCTTCCTGCCGCGTTCGCAGGTCGACATTCGTCCGATCCGCGACGTCACCCCGCTCATGCACAACCCGCAGCCCTTCGAGATCCTCAAGATGGATCGCCGTCGCGGCAACATCGTCGTGTCGCGCCGCACCGTTCTCGAAGAGAGCCGCGCCGAGCAGCGCTCCGAGATCGTCCAGAACCTCGAAGAGGGTCAGGTGGTCGAGGGCGTGGTCAAGAACATCACCGACTACGGTGCGTTCGTCGACCTCGGCGGCATCGACGGTCTGCTGCACGTCACCGACATGGCCTGGCGCCGCGTCAACCACCCGACCGAGATCCTCAACATCGGTCAGACGGTCAAGGTGCAGATCATCCGCATCAACCAAGAAACCCACCGCATCTCGCTCGGCATGAAGCAGCTCGAGTCGGATCCGTGGGGCGACATCGGCACCAAGTTCCCGCTTGGCAAGAAGATCCGCGGCACGGTCACCAACATCACCGACTACGGCGCGTTCGTCGAGCTGGAGCCGGGCATCGAGGGCCTCATCCACGTTTCGGAAATGTCGTGGACGAAGAAGAACGTGCACCCCGGCAAGATCCTGTCGACCTCCCAGGAAGTCGACGTGGTCGTGCTTGAGGTCGATCCGGCCAAGCGCCGCATCTCGCTCGGTCTCAAGCAGACGCTCGAGAACCCGTGGGAGGCTTTCGCCCGCAACCATCCGGCTGGTTCGATCGTCGAGGGCGAGGTCAAGAACAAGACCGAGTTCGGCCTGTTCATCGGCCTCGAGGGCGATGTCGACGGCATGGTGCACCTCTCCGACCTCGACTGGACGCGTCCGGGCGAGCAGGTCATCGAGGAGTACCAGAAGGGCCAGATGGTCAAGGCGCAGGTTCTCGATGTCGATATCGACAAGGAGCGCATCTCGCTGGGCGTCAAGCAGCTTGAGCGCGCCGGCGCCGGCGACACCGCCCCGTCTGGCGAACTGCGCAAGAACGCGGTCGTGACGTGTGAAGTCACCGCCATCAAGGACGGTGGCCTCGAAGTGCGTCTGGTCGAAAGCGGCCTCGACACCTTCATCAAGCGCTCCGACCTGTCGCGCGACCGTGACGAGCAGCGCCCCGAGCGCTTCACCGTCGGCCAGAAGGTCGATGCGCGCGTCATCGCCTACGACAAGAAGACCCGCAAGCTGCAGGTCTCCATCAAGGCGCTGGAAATCGCCGAGGAAAAGGAAGCGGTCGCCCAGTACGGCTCGACCGACTCCGGCGCGTCGCTCGGCGACATCCTTGGTGCGGCTCTGAAGAACCGCAAGGACTAATTGCCTGCCGTTTTTTGACGGCATGCTGGACCCCGCCGGAGCAATTCGGCGGGGTTTTTCGTTGGCGGCGGGGCGACGTCGATGGTCCGCCTATTTTATCCGGATGCAGGGATAGCGGTCGCGGATGTGCCGATTGAAGAACCGGCCCTTGGAGAAAGCGGCCCGGAACGCCGCATAGGTTTCCGGCGGGACGCCGCTGTAGTCGTATTGCCGGCCGGTCGTCACGAACCACACGGACAGCTTGCGAGTATCGCGATCGTAGCGTGTCTCCCGGATCGATGTCGAAGGCATTGGATGTCCTCCAACCAGTGGCGCGGCATCCTGCTGCGCCCTTCGAAGGGAACAATCGGCAGGGCAAATGGGTTGCACCGTCTGGCAGGTCGAAGGGGGCGCCGAGACGAAAGGAGCTCATCATGTCCGAAGCGACGACGACAACCGATCACGGCAAGATCCGCAAATGGGTCGAGCAGCGCGACGGCCGCCCCGCTGCTGTTCGCACCAAAAGCGAAGGTGGCATTCTCCGCATCGACTTCGGCGAGCCGGATGCAGAGCTCGATCCGATCGAATGGGACGAATTCTTCCGCATCTTTGACGAGAACAAGCTGGCCTTCCTCCACCAGGACAGGGCAGACGGCGGCAAGACCAGTCGCTTCAACAAGTTCGTCGCCCGCGAACGCTGAAGCGGTTGTGGACAGACGCCGGCGCCGGCATGACTTACAGCGGCGGTTGACATCTTTCGTACTGCGTGCGCGGCTTCAGCGTCCACGGGAGCAAGCCAGTCATGATCAGAACCACCAGCCTGCCCGCCGGTGAACTCGTGCCTGTCCTCGGTCAGGGCACCTGGAACATGGGCGAGGACAGCCGCCGGCGGCGCGACGAGGCTGATGCGCTCAGGCTGGGTCTCGACCTTGGCATGACGCTGATCGATACGGCGGAAATGTATGCCTCCGGCGGTGCGGAGGAGGTGGTGGCGGAGGCCGTCGCCGGCCGCCGCGACGAGGTGTTCATCGTCTCCAAGGTGCTTCCGTCCAACGCCTCGCGTCGGGGCGTCGAGACCGCCTGCGAACAGAGCCTGAAACGGCTCGGCACCGACCGCATCGACCTCTATCTTCTCCATTGGCGCGGCGGCGTCCCGCTCGCCGAAACCGTCGACGCCTTCGAGGCGCTGAAGGCGGCCGGCAAGGTCCGCCACTGGGGCGTCAGCAACTTCGACACCGACGATATGCAGGAACTCGACGGGCTTGCGGCCGGATCGGCAGTCCAGTCGAATCAGGTCCTCTACAACCTGTCTCGCCGCGGCATCGAACACGACCTGCTTCCATGGTGCCGGGGCCGCGGCATTCCGGTCATGGCTTATTCGCCGGTCGAGCAGGGCAAGCTCGGCAAGGAGCCGAGGCTTGGCGCGATCGCCGACCGGCATCGCGCGACCCCCGCGCAGATCGCGCTGGCCTGGACGATGCGCGCCGACGGCCTCATCGCCATACCGAAGGCGAGCCGGCCGGAGCACGTCCGGCAGAATCGCGCCGCGCTTGATATCGTGCTTACATCCGAAGACTTGTCGGAGCTCGACAAAGCATTTCCTCCGCCGGCCCGCAAAAGGCCGCTTGAAATGATCTGAGGCAACGGCGCGTTCCGGTGCAATGAACTGATACGGGGTTCACGATATTCGCAACGAAGCTGCCTCGACTTTGTTTGCGCAGCATCAGCCGCGACGGTACATAGTCTGGGATTAGGTGTCACAGTTCGCGTTGCTGCGAGGCAAGGGAGGCGTCATGAGCGACGACACGCCGCTTCGGTTCCATGTTCCGGAGCCAGAGGTGCGGCCCGGCGGCACGCCCGATTTCTCAAACGTTCCCATCCCCAAGGCCGGATCGGTCTCGCGCCCGCCGATCGATGTCGATCCCCGCGAGATCCGCGACCACGCTTTTTCGATCATCCGTGTTCTCGACCGGAAAGGCGAGGCGGTGGGGCCTTGGGCCGGCTCGCTGACGGACGAGGAACTGCTGGAAGGTTTGCGTCACATGATGACGCTGCGCACCTTCGATGCCCGCATGGTGACGGCGCAGCGGCAGGGCAAGACCTCCTTCTACATGCAACACATGGGCGAGGAGGCGGTGAGCTGCGCCTTCCGCAAGGCGCTGAAGGATGGCGACATGAATTTTCCGACCTATCGCCAGGCCGGCCTGCTGATCGCGGGCGGCTACCCGATGGTCGACATGATGAACCAGATCTACTCCAACGAGGCCGATCCGCTGAAGGGCCGGCAGCTGCCCATCATGTACTCGTCGAAGGAGCACGGCTTCTTCTCGATCTCGGGCAATCTCGGCACCCAGTTCGTGCAAGCGGTGGGCTGGGCCATGGCCTCGGCCATCAAGGGCGACACGCGCATCGCGGCCGGCTGGATCGGTGACGGCTCGACCGCTGAGAGCGATTTCCACGCCGCGTTGGTCTTCGCCTCCACATATCGCGCGCCGGTCATCCTCAATATCGTCAACAACCAGTGGGCGATCTCGACCTTCCAGGGGATCGCGCGCGGCGGTTCGGGCACGTTCGCGGCGCGCGGGCTGGGCTTCGGCCTGCCGTCGCTTCGAGTGGACGGCAACGACTATCTCGCGGTCCACGCGGTCGCTTCCTGGGCCGCAGAGCGCGCGCGAAAAAATCTCGGGCCGACGCTGGTCGAATACGTCACCTATCGCGTCGGCGCGCACTCGACCTCCGACGATCCCTCGGCCTACCGCCCGAAGACGGAGTCCGAAGCCTGGCCGCTCGGCGACCCCGTTCTCAGGCTGAAGGCGCACCTGATCCGGCGCGGGGTGTGGTCGGAAGAGCGGCACAAGCAGTCCGAAGCGGAGATCCTCGACGTGGTCATCGCCGCCCAGAAAGAGGCCGAGAAGCACGGCACCCTCCACTCCGGCGGCAAGCCCTCCGTCCGCGACATGTTCGAAGGCGTATACGAGGAGATGCCTCCGCATCTACGGCGTCAACGCCAGCAGGCGGGGGTTTAGGCAGATGCCGCGCAAGACAATGATCGAGGCGATCCGGGAGGCGATGGACGTCTCCATGGGGCGCGATGACAACGTCGTCGTCTTCGGCGAGGACGTCGGCTATTTCGGCGGCGTCTTCCGCTGCACGCAGGGCCTGCAGCAGAAATACGGCACCACCCGCTGCTTCGACGCGCCAATCAGCGAGTTGGGCATCGTCGGCACCGCGATCGGCATGGCCGCCTATGGACTGCGCCCCTGTGTCGAGGTGCAGTTCGCGGACTACGTCTATCCCGCCTATGACCAGATCGTCTCCGAGGCGGCGCGGCTGCGCTATCGCTCGAACGGTCAGTTCACCTGTCCGATCGTGATCCGCATGCCGACGGGCGGCGGCATCTTCGGCGGGCAGACGCACAGCCAGAGCCCCGAGGCGCTGTTTACCCACGTGTCGGGACTGAAGGTGGTCGTCCCCTCCAATCCGCATGACGCCAAGGGGCTGCTGATCGCCTCGATCGAGGACCCGGACCCGGTGATCTTCCTGGAGCCGAAGCGGCTCTACAACGGCCCGTTCGACGGCCACCACGAGCGCCCGGTGACACCGTGGTCGAAGCACGAGCTGGGCGAGGTGCCGGCAGGCCACTACAGCATTCCGCTCGGCAAGGCGGCCGTCCGCCGTACCGGGTCGGAGATGACCATCCTCGCCTACGGCACCATGGTTTATGTCGCGGAGGCCGCGGCGGACGAAACAGGCATCGACGCCGAGATCATCGACCTGCGCTCGCTGCTGCCACTCGACCTCGATGCCATCGTGACCTCCGTCAACAAGACCGGCCGCTGCGTCGTGGTGCACGAGGCCACCCACACCTCCGGCTTCGGCGCCGAGCTTGCGGCGCTCGTCCAGCACCATTGCTTCTACAGCCTCGAGGCGCCCGTCGCCCGCGTCACCGGATGGGACACGCCTTATCCGCATGCGCAGGAATGGGACTACTTCCCGGGGCCCGCGCGCCTGGGCCAGGCAATGACCGCGACGATGGAGGCCTGAGGATGGGCGAGCATGTCATCAAGCTGCCCGACGTGGGCGAGGGCGTCGCCGAGGCCGAGCTCGTCGAATGGCACGTCAAGGTCGGCGACCTCATCCGCGAGGATGCGGTGCTTGCCGCCGTCATGACCGACAAGGCGACCGTCGAGATTCCCTCGCCGGTCGACGGCGAGGTGATCTGGCTGGGCGCCGAGGTCGGCGACACGGTTCCCGTCGGCTCGCCGATCATCCGGCTCAAGGTTCAGGGCGAGGGCAACGTTGCGGCAGGCGCGGAGACTGAGACGAGCGCCCCCACCCCCACCCCTAGCCCCTCCCCACAAGGGGGAGGGGAACACGCGCCAGCTCCGTCCAGGGAGCAGTCTGCCGCCGACGCTGTTGAAACGAGCGGCCGCGTGGTGGGCAGGGCGACGCCGGAATCCCCCTCCCCCTTGAGGGGAGGGGTCAGGGGTGGGGGTCAACCGGCGTCCGCTTCCCAGACCGTCTACGCTTCCCGCCCGCAAGGCGAGAAGCCGCTTGCCTCGCCGGCGGTGCGGCTCCGGGCCAGGGAGGCGGGCATCGACCTGCGCCAGGTGCCGGCCAGCGGCGGCGCGGGCCGCATCACGCACGAGGATCTCGACGCCTTCCTCTCCCGCGGGCCGGAGATGCAGCGCGGCCCCGGTCTCGCCCGCAACGAGACGGTCGAGGACATCAAGGTCGTCGGGCTGCGCCGCAAGATCGCGGAGAAGATGGCGCTGGCCAAGTCGCGCATCCCGCACATCACCTATGTCGAGGAGATCGACGTCACAGAACTTGAAGAACTGCGCGCCAAGCTCAACCAGACCAAGTCTGCCGATCGCCCGAAGCTGACGATGCTGCCGTTCCTGATGCGGGCGATGGTCAAGGCCATAGCGGAGCAGCCACAGCTCAACGCCCTCTACGACGACGACGCGGGCGTCATCCACCGCCACGGCGGCGTGCACATCGGCATCGCCGCTCAAACGCCGACCGGGCTGGTTGTTCCGGTTGTAAAACACGCCGAGGCCCGCGACCTGTGGGATTGCGCCGCCGAGGTCAACCGCCTCGCCGAAGCGGCGAAGTCGGGCAGCGCCACGCGCGACGAGCTTTCGGGCTCGACCATCACCATCACCTCGCTCGGCGCCATGGGCGGCGTCGCGACGACGCCGGTGATCAACTATCCGGAAGTCGCCATCGTCGGCGTCAACAAGATGATGGTGCGGCCCGTCTGGGACGGCCGGCAGTTCATCCCTCGCAAGATGATGAACCTGTCGTCCAGCTTCGACCATCGCGTCATCGACGGCTGGGACGCGGCCGTCTTCGTCCAGCGCATCAAGGCCCTGCTGGAGACGCCGGCGCTGATCTTCGTGGATTGACGTGATAAAGGGCAAGCCGGAGTACGCCGCATGAAAGACATCTCCTGCAAGCTCCTCGTCATCGGGGCCGGACCGGGCGGCTACGTGTGCGCGATCCGCGCCGGCCAACTCGGGGTCGACACCGTCATCGTCGAGTCGAAGAAGCCCGGCGGCACCTGCCTCACCATCGGCTGCATCCCGTCCAAGGCGCTCATCCATGCGGCGGAGGAGTTCGAGACCGCCACCCACATGGCGGATGCGCAGGGACATCTCGGCATCACGGTCGCCAACCCGGCGATCGATCTCGCCAAGACCGTCGCGTGGAAGGACCGGATCGTCGGCCGCCTGACGACGGGCGTCTCGGGCCTGCTCAAGAAACAGCGCGTAAAAATGCTGAGCGGCCAGGCGCGCTTCCGCGACGGCAAGACGGTCGTCGTTGAGACCGAGACCGGCGAGCAGGTGGTGCGGGCGGAGAACATCGTCATCGCCACAGGCTCCGAACCGGTCGCGCTGCCCTCGGTGCCGTTTGGCGGCAGGGTGATCTCGTCCACCGAGGCGCTTTCGCTCCCTTCGGTTCCGGCAAGCCTCGCCGTGGTTGGGGCGGGTTACATCGGCCTGGAGCTCGGCATGGCCTTCGCCAAGATGGGATCGAAGGTGACGGTGGTCGAGGCGCTGGACCGCATTCTGCCGCTCTATGACGCGGAGCTGACCAAGCCGGTTGCCAAGCGCCTCGGCGCGCTGGGCATCGAGGTCCTGCTCGGCGCCAGGGTGCGCGAATTCGACGGCAAGTCCGAACAGTTGATCGTCGATGACGCGGACGGCGAGGCGCGTCGCCTCAAGGCGGACAAGATCCTGGTCACCGTCGGCCGCAAGCCGGTCACCGAGGGCTGGGGCCGCGAGGAGCTGGCGCTCGACATGAGCGGCCGCTTCCTCAAGATCGACGATCAGTGCCGCACCTCGATGCGCGGCGTCTACGCGATCGGGGACGTCACCGGCGAGCCCATGCTGGCCCACCGCGCCATGGCGCAGGGCGAAATGGTCGCCGAGATCGTGGCGGGCCACAAGCGCAGCTGGGACAAGCGCGGCATCCCGGCGGTGTGCTTCACCGATCCGGAGGTCGTGACGGTGGGTCTTTCGCCCGACGAGGCAAAGAAGGGCGGCGTCGAGATCAAGGTCGGCCTGTTCCCCTTCTCAGCCAACGGCCGCGCCATGACGATGCTCGCCGAGGACGGTTTCGTGCGGGTCGTCGCGCGCGCCGACAACCATCTGGTGCTGGGCATCCAGGGGGTCGGCCGCGGCATTTCCGAGCTTTCGACCGCCTTCGGTCTGGCGGTGGAGATGGGCGCGCGTCTCGAAGACATCGCCGGCACCATCCATGCGCACCCGACGCAGGGCGAGTCCTTCCAGGAAGCCGCCCTGAAGGCGCTGGGGCACGCGCTTCACATCTGACGGGCGCCGCAATCGCGCCGCCCGTCGCGGTGTAAAGAGGCTGGTCTAGAATTCCCGGCCGAGCTTTGCGTCCACCGACTGCCGGTTGCCGCCGCGCACCGCGAAGAACAGGAAGATGGCGGCCCAGAGGATCGACTTCTCTGCGCCCGCGAATCCCTCGGCCCGCACGATCCAGTGGAAGTAGACCGTGACCAGCAGCACGATCATCGCTGCGAAGGAGGCTGGCCGGGTCAGCAAGCCAATGGCGATCAGGATGCCGCCGAAGAATTCAGTGGCGGCCAGCAGCGGCGACCAGAATACGCCAGGATAGAACCCCAAGCCCTCGACCATGCCGGCCGCCCCGAACGGGTTCTGGATCTTGCCCCAGCCATGGGTGACGAGAGCCAGGCCGGCGACGACGCGCAGCACCGTTTCGGCGATGTCGTGGAAGTTTGCATAGACGCAGCGCAGCGGCGGGATGATGAGGCGTCGCTGCGGCGCGGAGGCGGTCTTCGAAGAGGTCATGCGTTGGGGGGCTCCATTTATGCTGCACCGCACAGACTCGCCGGAGGCCGAAGGGTCAAATCAAGAAATGTTTATGGCCGCCGGCGACCCACGCCGCGAGCGCCGGCCTTCGACTCTCGTCAAACAGGGGAACCGATTGCGGATTTGCCGCGTTGGCTGGGGGAGAGTTCAACTGAAAGGAGAAACCACATGAATTGGAACCAGGTCGAAGGAAATTGGGAGCAGTTCAAGGGCAAGGTCCAGACCCAGTGGGGTAAGCTCACCAATGACGATCTCGATGTGATCGCCGGCCAGCGCAAGGAACTCGCAGGCCGTATCCAGGCGCGCTACGGCAAGGTCGCAGACGACGCCGAGCGGGACATCGACGACTGGCTGTCGCGCCACTAGATCGCCGTCTCAGGCATCAGGAAGGCCCCGCTTCGGCGGGGTTTTTCTTTGCCGATTTGGTTCAGCGGGACAGACGCCCAAACAGGGCGCGCGGAATTGAGATCCCATCCTTGGCGGCCTGCGCACGGGCTGCGGCTTTGGTACGCCCCGGGACGTGAACGCCGTACTCCCGTTCGAGCCGCCCGAGATACTTTTGAAGGCGCCCGGAAAAATCCGGGTCGATCAGGTCCGGCCGGATCGCGATCACCAGCATGCCGGTTCCGGGGCTCTGCGCGCCTGTGGTGAAAGGCGGCGCATCAGCCGACCAGTTGGCGCCGGTCAGGCCCGCCGAGAGCACCTCGACCATCAGGGCGATGTTGGCGCCGCGTGCGCCGCCGAAGGCGAGCAGCGCCCCCTTCACGGCTGCCGCCGCGTCGGTGGTCGGATTGCCGGCGGCATCGAGCGCCCAGCCTTCGGGAATGGCGCGTCCATCTCGCGCGGCCTTGCGTATGTTCACGAAGGCCGTCGCGCTGGAGGCCTGGTCGATGGTCAACGGCGGTCCACCCGTCGCAGGTGCGGAGAAGGCGAGCGGGTTGGTGCAGAACACGCGTTTCGTCCCGCCCGAGCCGGCCATCAGCGCCGGTCCGTTCGTCGCGGCGATCGCAAGCAGCCCGCCATCCGCCAGGCGGCCCGTGAAATAGCCCAGCGCCCCGCAGGTGTAGGAATTCCTCTGGCTGAACAGCGCCATGCCGAGATCCCCCGCCGTGCGGACGATCTCTTCGAAGCACGCGTCGAAGCCGGTGTGCGCCGCGCCGCCGTTGGCATCGGATGCGATCATCGTGGGCGCAGGCCGTGTGATCGCAGGCAGCGCCTGTCCGTCGATGCGGCCCGCGGCGATGGCCTCGAGATAGTCGACGAAGTGGGCGAGCCCGACATTGGGCTGGCTTTCGGCCTCTGCCGCGACTGCCGATCGCGCAAGGGCAAGCGCGGTGTCCTCGCGCGCCCCGGCCCGGATCGCGGCGTCTGCGCAGAGCGCGATCGCCTCGGCGAGTGTCAGTTCGATCGTGTCGTCCATTTCGGCCTACCCCAGGCGCTGCGGGATCCGCGCCTCGAGCTTGCGGAACGCGAAGACCAGGATACCGGTGATCGTCAGATAGACCAGCGCGAGCAGCAGCAGCGGCTCGTAGGTGATGAACGTCTCCTGCCGGACCCGCGAGGCCACCGAATAGATGTCCACCATGGTGATCGTCGCCACCAGCGGCGTCGCCTTGAGTTGCAGCACCGTCTCTCCGGCCAGTGTCGGCAAAGCGCGGTGCAGCGCCTGCGGCAGCCAGACGCGCCGAAAGATCTTCCAGCGGCTCATGCCGAAGGCGCGCGCCGCCTCCAGCTGGCCCCTCGCCACGCCGGCGAAGGCGCCGCGCATCACCTCGCCCTCGTAGCCGGCATAGGAGAGCGTCAGCGCCAGAACACCGTAGGGCCAAGCCTGGCGCAGGATCGGCCACAGGAAGGAATCGCGGATCCAGGGAAACTGCGGGAACAGCGATCCCAGGCCGAAATAAAGCAGCCACAGCTGGAGCAGCAGCGGCGTGCCGCGGATGATCGTGCAGAACGCCTTGGCGGGCAGGCTGAGATACCAGGGGCCGGTGACCTGCACGAGGCCGATCGGGATGGCGAGCATCAAACCGAGCGTGCAGGTGACGATGAGCAGCCAGATCGTGCGCCACAGCCCCTGCAGCGCGAGGCCGAGAAAGTCTGGAAGCCAGTCCCACCGCATGAAGAAGGCCGCCGACAGCACCAGCGCTGCCGCGATCCCGATTAGCACGACGCGGTGCGGCTGCAGCCAGCCGAGCGTGCGCTGCCAGGTCGTGCGGTTGATCGCCACCACCGCCATCAGTGTGCTCCCACAGGGGGCATGCCGCGGCGCGAGCGGCGCTCGATGCGGGCGATGACGACGTTGGAGACCAGCGTCAGCGCGAGATAGAGCACGCCGGCAGCCATGAAGAACGTGAAGTAGGCCTTGGTGGTGCCGGCCGCCTGCCGCGTCGTCTGGGTGAGTTCGGTGAAGCCGACGATGGCCAGCAGCGCGGTGTCCTTGGTGGCGATCAGCCAGAGATTGGCGAGGCCGGGGATGGCGAAGGGCAGCATCGCCGGCAGGGTGATGCGCCGCAGCATAAGTCCGGGCGACATGCCGAAGGCGCGCGCCGCCTCGATCTGCCCTTGCGGAATGGCCTGGATCGCGCCGCGCAACACCTCGGTCGAATAGGCGCCCTGCACGACGCCGAGCACGCAGATGCCGGCGACGAGGCCATTGATGTCCGTCGGCGGGTAGCCGAACGCCCCCAGCAGCCGGTTGATGAGGTCGGTGCCGGCGAAATAGAGGATCAGGATCAGCACCAGTTCGGGGACGGCGCGCACCACGGTGGTGTAGACCTCGAGCAGGTCGCGCACCACCGGCCCGCCATAGAGCTTGCCCCAGGCGCCGCAGATGCCGATCATCAGGCCGAGCCCGAATGCGCCGGCGGCAATCTGGATCGAATTCGCCAGCCCCTGCAACAGGTTCACGCCCCAGCCCGGCGCCGAGAGCGAAAGAAGCTCCAGCGTGCTGGCGCCGAAGGAGGCGATGAGGAGTTCGTTCAGTGCGCTCTCCCGCGACAGGATACGACGTGTCGTGCGGCAGCCGCGCCTGCGCGGCGCGGCTGCATCAGGGCAGAGCCGGTCAGTTCACCTGCGCGCCCGTGCCGTAGACGTCGAAGTCGAAGTACTTCTTGGTGATCTCGCCATACTTGCCGTTGTCGCGGAGCGCCTTGATCGCGGCGTTGATCTTGTCCTTGAGCTCGGCGTCGTCCTTGCGCACGCCTGCGCCGACGCCCGGTCCCAGCACTTCGTCGTCCGGCGCGACATAGCCCTTGAGGTCGCAGCACGCCTTGCCCTGGTCGGACTTCAGGAAGGCGTCGAGCGCGATGGAGTCGGCCTGCGTCGCGTCGATGCGGCCGGCGATCAGGTCCTGGTTGGCCTCGTCCTGGGTCTGGTACTCCTTGATCTCGGCTGCATCGCCGAAGTGCTTCTTGGCGTAGGCGGCGTGGGTGGTGGAGACCTGCACGCCGAGGACCTTGCCCTTGATATCGGCAGGCGACGCGCCGAAGGTCTTGTCCTTGGGCCCGATGATGGCGGTCGGCGTGTTGTAATACTTGTCGGAGAAGTCGATCGTCTTCTTGCGCTCCTCGGTGATCGACATCGAGTTCATGATGGCGTCGATCTTCTTGCTGGTGAGCGCCGGGATGAGGCCGTCCCACGGGATCGGCGTCAGCGTGCATTCGAGCTTTGCCTCCGCGCAGATGGCGTTGACCATCTCGACTTCCCAGCCGCCCCAGTTGCCCGAGGAATCCTGCTCGTAGAACGGCGGATATGCTTCCGGCGAGAAGCCTACCTTGACCTGCTGCGCCTGAGCGGCAGCCATTGTTGCGAGTGCGAGGCCGAGCGCAGTGGCAGCGATTGCCAGTGTCTTTCTCATGCTGATCTCCCGTTGTTTTTGCTTTGTATTTTCCCCTTCCCTCCGCCCATCTCAGTGGATGTTGCGGAGAAACTGCTTCAGGCGTTCCGACTTCGGATCGCCAAAAATCTGCTCCGGCGGGCCTTCCTCCTCGACCAGCCCGTTGTGCAGGTAGACGACATGGTTCGCGACCTTGCGGGCGAACTTCATCTCGTGCGTGACCAGGATCATCGTGCGGCCTTCGGCGGCCAGGTCGGCGATGACCCGCAGGACCTCGCCGACGAGCTCCGGGTCGAGCGCCGAGGTCGGCTCGTCGAACAGCATCACGCGCGGCTGCACGGCGAGTGCGCGTGCGATGGCGCCGCGCTGCTGCTGGCCTCCGGAGAGGAACGCCGGATAGACGTTGCGCTTCTCGGCGAGCCCGACGCGACTGAGCAATGCCTCGGCGACGGCGATCGCCTCGCTTCGCTGCACGCCCAGCACGTGGATAGGCACCTCGATGACGTTCTCGATCAGCGTCATGTGGCTCCACAGGTTGAAGCTCTGGAACACCATGCCGAGCCGGGAGCGGATGCGTTCGATCTGCCTGCGATCGGCCGGCACGCTGTTGCCGTGGCTGTCAGGCTTCAGGCGGATCTCTTCGCCGTTGACGCGGATGATGCCGCTGGTCGGGTTCTCCAGGCAGTTGATGCATCGGAGAAGGGTCGACTTGCCCGAGCCGCTGCCGCCGATGATGGCGACCACCTCGCCGTCTTTCGCCGACAGCGAGACGCCTTTCAGCACATGGAGCTGGCCGAACGTCTTGTGCAGGTCCTCGACGTGGATGGCTTCCGCCGCGCCACCGGTGGCACTTGCCGACACCGGTATGGCGGCAGGCGTCCTCACTTCCCGCGCTCCGCGAAGCGCTGCCCGGCACGCCTGTATTGCAGCTGTGGTCCCATTCGCCCGTCACGCGGAAATGTGCCCCTGCGTCCAACATGGACCGCCTGCCGCGCCGGCGTCAACCCGCCCCTCCCGGCGGCCGGCTCGCGCGCTGTGGCGGCGGTGGCCTTGCCCGGCTGGCCGCCGCAAGGCTAGGCTGGACGCCATCCACCGGGAGGACGCTGCATTGGACACCGAACTCGGCAGGAAATACGGCGCGCAGTCGATGGCCGCCCCGCTCCGGCGCGTGCTGATGTGTTCGGCCGCAGGGGCGATGAAGGGCGCGGACGCGAAGCGATGGCACTACGGGCCGGGCTTCGACGACGCGCGCGCCGCCCGCCAGCACGAGGAGCTGGCGCGCATGGTCGCCGCCTCCGGCGCGGAGATTGTGTGGCTGGAC
Organism: Mesorhizobium shangrilense; assembly: GCF_028826155.1. Classification (NCBI taxonomy): domain Bacteria; kingdom Pseudomonadati; phylum Pseudomonadota; class Alphaproteobacteria; order Hyphomicrobiales; family Phyllobacteriaceae; genus Arvimicrobium; species Arvimicrobium flavum. The sequence goes on along the minus strand of NZ_JAQGPN010000001.1, from coordinate 316,962 downwards.
CAGGGATCGGACGGGCTGGCCGACGCCGTCTTCACCCACGATTCGTCCCTGATGACCGATTTCGGCGCGGTCATCCTGCGCATGGGCAAGGCGTTGCGCGAGCCCGAGCCGGACCTGCACGAAGCGGCCTATGCGAGGCTCGGCATCCCCGTCCTCGGCCGCATCGCGGCGCCGGGGCAGGTGGAGGGCGGCGACTGCGTCTGGATCGATGCCCGCACGCTCGCCCTGGGCCGCGGCGTGCGCACCAACCAGGACGGCATCCAGCAGCTCGCCAATCTGCTCGGCCCGAAGGGCGTCTCCGTCTATGGCTTCGACCTGCCGCTCTGGCAGGGCGAGGAAGCGTGCCTCCACCTGATGTCCGTCATCAGCCCGCTGGCCGACGACCTGGCGCTGGTCTACGCCCCGCTGCTGCCGGTCGCCTTCCACGAGATGCTCAAGGCGCACGGCATCAAGCTCGTCGAAGGCGATGCCGGCGAGTTTGCCGCCTCCCACGGCCTCAGCCTCAACGTGCTGCCCACTGCGCCGCGGCAGGTGATCGCGGTCGCCGGCTTCCCGAGGACCAAGGCGGCGATGGAGGCTGCCGGTTGCTCGGTGCGGACCTTCGAGGCCGACGCGCTCTGCATTGCCTGCGAGGGCGGGCCGACCTGCCTGACCCGACCGGTTCTGAGGGGATGAAAAGCAGGAGCCCCAGATGACCACCGTCGGCGAATCGCTCGTCCGCCTGCTCGAGGCCAACGGCGTCGAGATCGTCTTCGGCATTCCGGGCGTCCATACGGTCGAGCTCTACCGCGGCCTCGCCGGTTCGAGCATCCGCCACATCACGCCGCGGCACGAGCAGGGCGCGGGCTTCATGGCGGACGGCTATGCGCGCGTCTCCGGCAAGCCCGGCGTCGCCTTCGTCATCACCGGCCCGGGGCTGACCAATACGATCACCGCCATGGCGCAGGCGCGCGCCGATTCGGTGCCGATGCTGGTCATCTCCGGCGTCAACGCACTGGCGAGCCTCGGCAAGGGACTTGGCTTCCTGCACGAGCTGCCGGACCAGCGCGGCATGATGCAGAAGGTCGCGCTGACGTCGACCCGGATCGAGCGCCCGGAGCAGCTTGCGCCGGCCATCGACGAGGCCTTTGCGCGCCTTGCGGTTGGCCGGCCCGGACCGGTCCACATCGAAGTGCCGCTCGACGTGATGCGGCTGCCTTCAGCAGCGCCGCAGGAGCCGCGCGCCTGGACGGACGACCTGCGCATGATGGAGCAGCCGATCCTCGACGCCGCGAGACTGGCCGCGGCTGCCGAACGCCCGCTGATCCTGGCCGGAGGCGGCGCCAGGAGGGCGGAGGCGGAGCTTGGTGAATTGGCCGAACTCCTCCACGCCCCGGTGGTCACCACCATCAATGCGCGTGGCCTCCTGCACCGCCATCCGCTAGGCGTTCCGGCGAGCCCCAGCCTGCCCGCGGTCCGCAAGCTGATGGCGGATTCGGATCTCGTGATCGCGGTCGGCACGGAGTTTGGTCCCACCGACTACGACATCTACGCCAACGGCGGCTTCGTCCTGCCGCCAAAGCTGGTGCGCATCGACATCGACGACGGCCAGCTCAGGCGCAGGCCGGCGACCGTTGCCATCGAGGCGGATGCAGCGCGGGCGTTGCGGCGCGTCGTCCAGTCCATGCGCGAGAGCGTGCGCCGGAACTCGGTGAAGCGCGCCGATGGCGCTGCCCGCGCGGACGAGGCGAGGCGCGGCGCGCGCGCCGAGCTCGAGCCCGGCATGGACGTCCAGTTGGAGGCTGTGGAGATGATCCGCGACGCACTGCCGGGCGCCATCATCGTCGGCGATTCCACGCAGCCCGTTTACGCGGCGAACATGTTCTACGATCACGACCGCCCGGGAGGCTGGTTCAATGCCGCCACCGGGTACGGTGCGCTCGGCTACGGTGCGCCCGCGGCGATCGGCGCCGCACTTGCCGCGCCGGATGCGCCGGTCGTCTGCCTCACCGGCGACGGCGGCTTCCAGTTCACGCTGCCCGAACTCGGTGCCGCCCGGGATGCCCGAACGCCGGTGATCTTCGTCGTGTGGAACAACAGGGGTTATCGCGAGATAGAGCTTTCGATGCGGAGCGCATCGGTTGAGCCGGTGGGCGTCTCGCCCGCGCCGCCGGACTTCTGTGCGGTGGCGGCGGCCTACGGCCTGCCCGCCGAGCGGGTGAAAAGTCTGGCCGATCTGCCGGCCGCGCTGCGTTCGGCGCGGGAGGCGAACCAGCCGTTCGTCATCGAGATAGAGGTGCCTTAAAGCATCGCGCCGAAAAGTGGATGCCGGTTTTCCGCGGATGTGAAAACTAGAAACTTCAAGCCGCACCGCCGCTGGCGACCATGCGGTTCTGCAGCGCCGCCTGGACGTTGTCCTGCAGGTCGAGCACCTCCTCGCGGATGGCGTCCTGGGACAGGCCGATGCGCCGCAAATCGGCGACGACCTTGGCAATGGTGGTGCGCCAGTAGTCGTTCGCGGCGGGACCATGCAGGGTTTCTAGATCGGTCGCGATCGTATCTGCGAGCGAGACGCGGGAGCGAAGGGGAAAAGGAATCAACTGAGCCATGGCGGCACAGTGGCGGCTGATGGTTGCCGCAAGCTTACTATCTCACGCCAGCCGATGCTGCAGGTCGTCGTCCAGCCAGCGATTCATGAAGTAGACGAGCTGCTTGTGCCACCACGGCCAATCATGGTCGACGTCGGCGCCCCAGTAGTCGACCCAGGCCGGGATGTTGCGGCTGCGCAGGATTGCCTCGAGCTGGTGCGTTTCCTCCAGCATCCGCTCTTCCCATTTGCCCTGGCCGCAGCAGAACACCAGCCGCAGCCCGCGCAGCCTGGAGAGAATCTCGGCGTCGTCCAGCCCGCGTAGGAAGTGGAGCGGCGAGTTGAAGTAGATGTCGCCGTCCAGCGTGTCGCCGAAGAAGTCGCGGGTCGAGTAGACCCCGGACAGCGCGATCACGCCGGACACCTCGCCGGGGAACCTGAACACGAAGTTGGACGAGTGGAAGCCGCCCATCGAACAGCCCGCCATCAGCGGCTTCAGCCGCCAGCCGCCGTTCGATTCTTCCGCTGTCCCGAGGATTTCGGGCATCGCCTCCTCGCGGATGTAGCGGAAGTAGGCTTCGTGACGTCCGATCCGGTGGGCAGCGTCGGCCTGCTTGTTGAAGAAGGATTCGTCGTCGATCCCATCCAGCGTGAAGATCTGTATGCGGCCGCTGTCGAGGAATTCGGCCATGGCCGCGATCGTGCCTGTATCCTCGTACTGGAAGAAGCGGCCCTGCGAGGTGGGGAACATGACCACCGGCCGCCCGGCATGACCGTAGCGCTTGTACTCCATGTCGCGGCCGAGGTTACGGCTGTGCGTCTTGTGGTAGCTTGTCAGCATGGACGATGGCGCTTTCGGCTGGAGCTTCCGCGTGGATGTAGCGGACGGCTTCGCGCAGGTCCGCCAGGTTCTTCGAGCGCATCTGATAGGCGAAGTTGCCCATCGCCTTGGAGAAGATCTTCTCGATCGGCTGGTGCCTGATGATGACGTCGCCATGCGCCGCCAGCACCGCCTGGTGGTCGTGGCGGTAGCGGATGTGGTCCTTGCGGCTGGCATATGCGGTGAAATATTTGCCCTTTGCACGCTCGGCCGCCGCGTCCTTGACCACCATGTCGGCCCAGAGCTGGTAGACGTCGACGTCGTAGCTGTAGTTGATTGCGTCGGTGATCCAGGCGCCGGGCGGCCTCATGTTCACCTCCAGCGCGATGATGCGCTTGTCCCGCCGCGTCTGGAACAGCTCGATATGGAAAAAGCGCTCGCGAACGTCGAAGGCCTTCAGGATCTTGCGGCCGGCGTCCTCGATCCTCGGGTCGATGGTCGGCATGCAGACATAGGACATGTGGCTGTCGGTGTTCACGACGTCCATCACGCTCTGATCGTAGTGGGTGGTCGAAGCCAGCACGACCTCCCCATCGCGGTTTGCCAGCCCGTCATAGGTGACGACCAGCCCGTCGATGAACTGCTCCATGACGAAGGCGACGTCCGCCGGCTTCGATGCCAGGAAGTCGTTGAGTTCCCTCTGGTTGCTGATCTTGTAGGTCATCGACGCGCCGGAGCCCGAATCCGGCTTCACCACGACCGGATACCCGACGCGGCGGATGAAGGTCAGCGCGCCGGCCCGGTCGGAGCACTTGCGCTGCGGGATGATGTCCACCCCGCTCTTCCTGAAGAAGGCGCGCATGCGCGACTTGCGCTTCAGGTTCTGCACATAGTCGAGCTTGGTGCCGAAGATGTTGAAGTCCGTACGGATGCCGGCTTCCAGCTCCAGCCAGTGCTCGTTGAGCGATTCGAAGCGGTCGATGCGGCCCCATTTATGGATGAAATGGCCGATGGCGCGAAAGGTCTGCTCGTACTCCTCCATGTCGGAGATCCGGTAGTACTCGTCGAGCGACTGCTTCAGGACTGCCGGCAGCGCGTCATAATGCGCATCGCCGATGCCGAGCAGCGTGGCGCCGGCCTTCTTCAGCCCGCGGCAGAAATCCGCGCCGTTCTCCGGGAAATGAGGCGAGAAGAAAACGAAGTTCATGGGGCCGGTCCTCCGACAGCATCATGAAAGCCTGTGCTCGCAACAGGGAGTGTGGCGAATTTCCGCGAAGAGGGGAAGTGCGCGGGTGATGGAGGATGTGCCGAGGGGAGCGATCACGTTCCCTGGTGGCATCGTGAGCCGTATGCCGACGCCTGAATCCGGGCATGTCGTCTGCCGCTTTGCCTCTTCGCAAAAAGCGACTATGGAGACGCGAAGCCATACGCCCGGAGATTCCGCGAGTAGCCATGACCGAGATCCTTGAAACCCCGAAACTCGTGACCGTGTTCGGCGGCTCCGGCTTCGTCGGCCGGAACGTCGTCCAGGCGCTTGCCCGGCGCGGCTACCGCGTGCGCGTTGCCGTTCGGCGTCCGGACCTCGCCGGCCACGTGCAGCCGCTCGGCAATGTCGGGCAGATCCAGCCGGTCCAGGCCAACCTGCGCGTGCGCTGGTCAGTCGACCGCGCGGTCGAAGGCGCCGACCATGTGATCAACCTCGTCGGCATCCTGCACCAGAGCGGCCGCCAGACCTTCAATGCGGTGCAAGATTTCGGCGCCCGTGCGGTCGCCGAGGCGGCGCGCGCCGCAGGCGCCAGGCTGACCCACATGTCGGCGCTCGGTGCGGACCCGCGTTCCCGTTCGATCTATGCCCGAACAAAAGCCGCCGGCGAGCGGGCTGTTCTCGAGACGGTCCCCGATGCCGTCATCACGCGTCCCTCCATCATCTTCGGGCCTGAGGACGGCTTCTTCAACCGCTTTGCCAATATGGCGCGCTACTCGCCGTTCCTGCCGCTGATCGGCGGCGGCGAAACCCTCTTCCAGCCCGTGTTCGTCGGCGACGTGGCCGAGATGATCGCGCGTTCGGTCGACGGTACGGTCGACGGCGGCCGCATCTATGAGCTCGGCGGCCCGGATGTGTCGACGTTCCGCGAGTTGATGGAGGAAATGCTCGAGGTGATTGGCCGCAAGCGGATGCTGGTCTCCGTGCCGTGGTTCGCCGCCGAGATCCAGGGCATGCTGCTGGGCATGTTGCCGAACCCGCCGCTGACCCGCGACCAGGTCACGCTGCTGAGGAGCAACAACGTGGTGTCCGACGCAGCAGTCGATGAGGGCCGGACGTTGGAAGGCATCGGCATCCAGGCGCAGTCCACCAACGTGATCCTTCCCGGCTACCTCTGGAGCTACCGCCCGGCCGGACAGTTCACCCGCCGCAACGAGGCCTGATCCGCCTGGAGACGATCGCACCGCTGCTGCCCGACGGCATCACCCCGGCGATTGCGGGGCTGCTCGCCGTCGCCAGCTTCTTCACCTCTGCGCTGACGGCGTCGTTCGGCGTCGGCGGCGGCGTCGCCATGCTGGCGCTGATGGGCCTGTTCATGCCTGTCGCCGCGCTCATTCCGGTCCACGGCGCCGTACAGCTCGGCTCCAACAGCGGCCGCGCCTGGCACCAGCGGGCCCATGTGCGCATGGACATCGCCCTCCCGTTCATCCTCGGCAGCGTTGTCGGGGCCATTGCCGGCGCCTTCGTCGTGGTTCAATTGCCCGATGCGCTGCTCAAGATCGTGCTTGGCGCCTTCATCATCCTGATCACCTGGTTCACCATTCCCGGGATCCAGCGCGCCGGCCGCGCCGGGCTTGCCGCAGCAAGTGCGGCCGTCGCCGTGCTGAGCATGATGGTCGGCGCGACGGGACCGATCGTCTCGCCGATCCTGGCGCAATTCCTGGCCGGCGACCGCAAGGCGCTGGTCGCCACCCACGCTGCCGCAATGGTCGCGCAGCATTCGCTGAAGATCGTCGTGTTCGGGCTGGCCGGCTTCGTCTTCCGCGACTGGCTCTGGCTGATCGGGGCCATGATCGTCAGCGGCTATCTCGGCACGGTCTACGGCAGTCGCATGCTCGACCGCCTCGACGAGTCGAGCTTCCGCAAGTGGTTCCGCGTCGGCATCACGCTTTTGGCGCTCGATCTGCTGCGCAGGGGGATCATGGGATTGGTCTAGGGTCAGCGGTGCGCGCGCCCTTGAATTATTACACCAGAGGCATAACCTGTAGCCCGGATGGGGTGGGCTGTCGAATTCACGGACGAGTTTGGCGTCTGGTATCAGGACCTGGACGAGATCGTGCAGGACGATATCGACCGGGTTGTCGGCCTTTTGGAGTTCAGGGGCCCGCAATTGCCCTTTCCATACTCTTCGGGCGTGACTGGCTCGCGACATGCTCACATGCGGGAACTTCGCGTCCAGAGCGGCGGTGATCCCTACCGGGTGTTCTATGCCTTCGACCCTCGCCGCACTGCCATCCTGCTGATAGGCGGCAACAAGGCTGGCGACGATCGTTTCTACGAGAAGGTGCTGCCCGCCGCCGACCGCCTGTACGACACCTATCTGATCGAAATCAGGAAGGAAGGACTGATATGACCGGACATCGATCCTTCAAGGAATTGCGCAAGGACATGTCGTCTGAGCGCCGCGCGCGGAACGACGCGGCCACCAAGCAGATGCTCGGTGACATGGCTTTGCATGAACTGCGCCAGGCACGCGAGAAATCGCAGCAGGAACTTGCCCGCGATCTCCATGTCGGACAGCCCGCCGTAGCCCGTCTGGAGCGGCGCGCCGACATGTATGTGAGTAACTTGCGGCGCTACGTCGAGGCTCTCGGCGGCACGCTGGAGATAACGGCTCGCTTTCCCGACGCGTCAGTGACGATCACCAATTTCAGCGATCTAGCGGACACTGACGATAGGCAATCGCAATAGTCTGGGATGGGCTGACGCCGTTCACCCAAACGCGAACAGCGCGATCAGCCCGACCGTCCCCACCACCAGCCGCCACCAGCCGAACAGCGCGTAGCCGTGGCGCGACACGTAGTCGAGCAGGTAGCGCACGACGATGACCGCCATCACGAAGGCGGCGACGAAGCCGGTCGCGATGATCGGCAGGTCCGTGGCCGACAGGATGTCCCGGTTCTTGAAGAGGTCGTAGGCAAAGGCGCCTGCCATTGTCGGCATGGCGAGGAAGAACGAGAATTCGGCTGCCGCGCGCTTGTCCACGCCCATCAGCATGGAGCCCACGATGGTCGCGCCGGAGCGCGACGTTCCGGGGATCATCGCCAGGCACTGGAACAGGCCGATCTTGAGATAGGTCGACAGCGGAAAATCCATGATGTCGTGGTAGCGCGCCTTGAGCGGCATGCGGTCGACGAGCAGCAGCACGATGCCGCCGATGATCAGCATGATGCAGATGAGCTTGGGCGTCTCGAACAGCACCGTCTTGATGAAGCTGTGGCCAAGCGCGCCGAGCACTGCGGCGGGGAGGAAAGCGATCAGGATGCCGAGCACGAAGCGCTGGGTGCGCTGGTCGCGGGGCAGGTCCGTCAGGATGCGCCACAGGCGTCCGAAATAGACGCTGAGGATGGCCAGTATGGCGCCCAGCTGGATAAGCACCTCGAAGGCCTTGCCGGTGGACTGGAAGCCCAGGAAGTGACCGGCGAGGAGGATGTGCCCGGTCGAGGAGACCGGTATGAACTCGGTCAGCCCTTCGAGCAGGCCGAGCAGGAGGGCTTCGACAATGGTCTGGTCCATGAAACGTTCGCGGGTTGGAGGGGCGGCGCTTTCTTGTCAGGGAAGCGAACTCACCCTATAGGACTGGGCGCTTGTCGCCCGGCGGGGAATCGGGGCGTCCAAGAACTACAGGCGCGGCCTGGCGTTTGCCAGAGCTGAAATAGTCGTTGCGGGACCATGCTTACGCTTTTTCACCATCCGATGTTCGCGGCATGCCGGTTCGTCCGCCTTATCTTCGGCGAGTATGGCGAGGAGTTGGCGCTGATCGAGGAGAAGCCTTGGGCAAGGCGCAAGGAGTTTCTGGCGCTGAACCCGGCCGGCACGCTCCCTGTGCTGCTCGCCGAGGGCGATGTGCCGATCATCGGCGCCTCGGTGATCGCCGAATACCTGGACGAGACGCGCGGCGTGCTGAAGCGCGACAAGCGGCTGTTCGCCGAGGATCCCCTGGATCGTGCCGAAATCCGCCGGTTGTGCGACTGGTATCTCGGCAAGACCGAGAGCGAGGTGACGCGGCATATCGTGCGCGAGCGCGTCTTGAAGCCTCACATGCCGGCGGGGCAGGGCGGCGGCTCGCCCGATGCGGCGGCAATCCGGGCGGCGCGCGCCAACATCAAGCAGCATCTCAAATACACCAACTGGCTGGCGGGCACGCGCAACTGGCTGGCCGGCTCGCGCATCACCTATGCCGATCTCGCTGCTGCTGCTTCGCTTTCCGTGCTAGACTACCTGGGCGAGATCGACTGGCGCGACAATGTTGCGGCGCGCGATTGGTATACGCGGGTGAAATCGCGGCCGGCCTTCCGCCCATTGTTGGCCGATCGCATTCGCGGCCTCACACCGGCCTCCCATTATGCGGACCTCGACTTCTAGCGGCGCAGGCAAGCCAGACAAGCTCCGCGTCCTCATCGACCGGGAAGCCCGCGAGGCGGGCTTTGCGGCCGTTGCGGTGACGAGGCCAGACGCGATTCCGAACGCCGTGCCGCGCCTCGCCCGGTTCGTCGCCGACGGAATGCATGGCTCGATGGGCTGGATGGAAGAGACGCTCACCCGCCGGGCCGATCCCCGGGTGCTCTGGCCCGAGGTGCGCTCGATCATCGTGCTGGCGATGAATTATGGCCCCGACCGCGATCCGCGATCTGCGCTGGAGCTGAAGGACCGCGCCGCGATTTCCGTCTATGCCCAGAACCGCGACTATCACGACGTCATCAAGGGCAGGCTGAAGGGCATTGCCGGAAAAATCGTTGCGGCGGCAGGCGGCGACGTCAAGGTCTTCGTGGACACGGCGCCCGTCATGGAAAAGCCGTTGGCGGAAGCCGCCGGCATCGGCTGGCAGGGCAAGCATACCAATCTCGTCAGCCGGGAGTTCGGCTCGTGGCTGTTTCTCGGGACCATCTTCACCACGGCCGAGATCGAGGCCGACCAGCCGGACGTCGACCATTGCGGCTCCTGCCGCGCCTGCCTCGATGTCTGCCCGACCGACGCTTTTCCGGCACCCTACCGGCTGGATGCGCGACGCTGCATCTCCTACCTCACCATCGAGAACAAGGGGCCGATCCCGCTCGAATTCCGCGAGAAGATGGGCAACCGCGTCTACGGCTGCGACGACTGCCTCGCCGTCTGCCCGTGGAACAAGTTCGCGCAGGCGGCGTCCGAGGCGAAGCTGGCGGCGCGGGACGATCTGCGCGCCCCCGCCATCGCGGACCTGTTGGAACTGGACGACGCCGCCTTCCGCGTCCGCTTCTCCGGCTCGCCGGTCAAGCGCATCGGCCGTGACCGTTTCGTCCGCAACGTGCTGATCGCGGCCGGCAATTCCGGGGAGCCGCAGTTGGCGGAGCGCTGCCGCGTGCTGCTGGCGGATGCTTCGCCGCTGGTACGGGGCGCGGCGGTCTGGGCGCTGAGCCGGCTGCTCGACAGGCCAGCCTTCGAGGCGCTTGCTTCGAAATCCGCTGAAACCGATCCCGCGGTGGCGGTGGAGTGGCGAACCGGACTGCAACTTGCGCCGCTGTCGCGGGGCGGATGAGACGAATGTCGCCCGAAAACCCTCTCGACGTCATGCGCTGCCGCCAGTGCCGGAGTGTCCAATGAACATTTTTATCTTCGGCGCGGGTTATTCGGCTCGCGCATTCACCGAATCGAACCGCGGCCGCGCCGAGAGCATCGCCGGAACCACGCGGTCCTCGCACAAGTTCGACATACTGGAGGCTTCCGGCGTGTCGCCGCTGCTGTTCGATGGCGCGACCCTCGGGGCAGACCTTGCCTCCGCCCTTCGCGAAGCAACGCATCTCGTCGTCGTCATCGCGCCGGGCGACGCAGGCGATCCGGTGCTGAGGCTGATCCCCGACCTGCGCGCAGCCATGCCGGGTCTCGAATGGATCGGCTACCTCTCGACGGTAGGCGTCTATGGCGACCACCAGGGGAAATGGGTCGACGAGACTTCGCCCTGCCGGCCGGTCTCGCGCCGTTCGGTCGAGCGGCTGGAGGCGGAGAACGCCTGGACCGCCGCCGGCCGCGCCGCGGGCGTCCCGGTCGCCCTGCTGCGGCTGTCGGGCATCTACGGCCCCGGCCGCAACGCCTTCGTCAATCTAGCCGCAGGCACCGCGAAGCGTCTCATCAAGCCTGGACAAGTGTTCAACCGCATCCATGTCGACGACATTGCCGGAGCGCTTTGGCATCTGGCCGAAGCAAAGCTCGGCGGCGCCTTCAACGTCACCGACGACCTGCCCGCGCCGCCGCAGGACGTCGTCGCCTACGCCGCCGAACTGATGGGCGTTCCGCCGCCGCCCGAACAGCCTTTCGAGACCGCGGACCTGTCGCCGATGGCGCGCTCGTTCTATGGCGAGAACAAGCGGGTGTCGAACGCCGCCATCAAAAAGGCGGGATACGCCTTTCAGTTCCCCGACTACCGGGCGGCACTCGCGGCCATGTGGCGCGGCGACGGGTGGAACGCTTCGGATGCGCGTCCGGTGCGCAGTCCGATCCGCGCCTGAGCGCCCTGCGATCGGAGCTTTCGTTTACGCTTCGCTAACCGTGGGGGACCAAGGTCGAGGCTGGGCTTGGCGTGGAGACGATGGAGGGACAGATGAAGACATTTCTGCGTTTGGCCGCAGGCATGGCCGCCACGCTGGGCGTGTCGCTGTCGATGACCGGCGCTTCCTCCGCCGAAGAGCTTGCCAAGAACCTGTTCGGCGCGGAGAGGCTTCCGGCCGTGTCCGCCAGCCCCAAATCCTTCGGATTCTACAGCAAGGGCTGCTTCACGGGCGGCGTCGCCATCGCCACCGACGGGCCTACCTGGCAGGCGATGCGGCTGTCGCGCAACCGCCGCTGGGGCCACCCGACGATGATCAACCTGATCGAGAAGCTCTCGCGCGACGCCACCCAGGACGGCTGGCCCGGCCTGCTTCTGGGCGACATTTCGCAGCCGCGCGGCGGTCCGATGCTCACCGGCCACGCCTCGCACCAGATCGGCCTCGACGCCGACATCTGGCTCACCCCGATGCCGGATCGCCGCCTTTCGGCCACCGAGCGCGAGAACACGGCCGCCGCCTCCATGATCAGGAAGGGCGGTCTGACGGTCAACGAACGCTACTGGACCGACGCCCATCTGCGGCTGTTGAGGCGGGCCGCGAGCTATCCCGAGGTCGAGCGCATCCTCGTCCATCCCGGCATCAAGAAGAAGCTCTGCGAAACCGCCACGGGCGATCGCCGTTGGCTGCGCAAGGTGCGGCCGTTCTGGGGGCATGACGCCCATTTCCATGTGCGGATAGGCTGCCAGGCAGGCTCCAGCGGCTGCAAGGAGCAGGCCGCGCCTCCGCCCGGAGAAGGCTGCGACAAGTCGCTCGCGTGGTGGTTCACCGAGGAGCCCTGGCGACCGAACAAGAACCCGGATGCACCCAAGGCGCGCGACGTCATGACCATGAAGAGCCTGCCCAAGGAATGCCGCGCGGTGCTCGCCATGCCGTCACCGGAGACGGAGATGGCCGTGACCATCGGCGGCAACGGAACTGCGGTCGCGGCCGTAGCGCCCCAGCCGTCGCCGGCCGAAGAGCCCGCGACGCCTATGATCGCGCCATCGGAGCCGATCGCGGCCAGCGCCTTCGCGCCGACGCCGAAGATCGGAATTCCAGTGCCCCGCGTCAGGCCGGGAAATTAGCCTTGCCTGCCCTTTTCGCGGCGACGCGCCTCGACTAGAAGTCGCTCAAGGCCGGTTCCGCATTCGGTTCGCTCCGGGCATTTGTCCGGCGAGCGGCGACGAGAGCGGCCGAGCCGCCGGAACGAGCGCGAGGGGACTGCCCATGTGGACAAGCGGGGAAGGAGACCAGCTGGCCTTTCCGATCCTGATCGGCGACATTGGGGGCACCAATGCGCGGTTTGCGGTGGTCCTCGACGCCAGGTCGGAGCCGATCTTCTTTCCGATCGTTCAGACCGCCGACTTCGAGACCATCGACGCCGCCATCAGGGCCAGCGTGCATGACAAGAGCCCGATCCGCCCGAGATCCGCAGTGCTTGCCGTGGCCGGTCCCGTCGAGGGCGACGAGATCGCGCTGACAAACTGCCCATGGGTCGTCAGGCCGAAGGTCATGTTCTCTTCTCTCGGCCTCTCCGACATCGTCGTCCTCAACGATTTCGAGGCGCAGGCGCTGGCCGTCGTGGCGCTCGGCGAAGAGCACATGGAGAAGATCGGCGGCGGCGCGCCGGAGGAAGGAGCGCCGCGCGTCGTGCTCGGGCCGGGCACCGGGCTCGGCGTCGCCGGGCTGATCCATTTCCACGGACGCTGGCTCCCCGTCCGCGGCGAGGGCGGGCACATGGACATCGGTCCCCGGAACCCGCGCGAGTTCCAGATATTTCCGCACATCGAGCCGCTGGAAGGCCGTATCTCGGGCGAGCAGATCCTTTCCGGCCGCGGGCTGGTCAGCGTGTACCGGGCCGTGGCGACTGCAAGCGGCGCGCCCGAGCGCTTTTCCAAGCCGTCCGAGATCACCGGAGCCGCGCTGGACAAATCGGACCCTGTCGCGGAGGAGGCGCTGAAACTGTTTGTGACGTGCCTCGGGCGGACCGCAGGCGACCTCGCGCTGGTCTTCATGAGCCAGGGCGGCGTCTTCCTGACCGGCGGCATCGCCCAGAAGATCGTGCCGGCCCTGAAGACCGGCGAGTTCCGCGCCGCCTTCGAGGACAAGGCGCCGCACTCGGCCCTCATGCGCGACATTCCGGTCTATGTCATCGTGCATCCACTCGCCGCGCTGTCCGGTCTTGCCGCCTACGCACAGGCTCCTGAGCGTTTCGGTGTCGAGACGCGCGATCGCCGCTGGCGCGCCTGAGCGCCGGGCGCAACATTTTCGCCGAAATTATGGCTTGTCGCCGCATGGGCCGCCAAAAAGGTAGGCAAGGGCTGCGCATATCGATAAGACGGCGCGACAAATTCTGACGCAGGCATGGCAGACCAACGGTCACCCAATACAAAGTCCGGCAAGGAACGCCGGGCCGATCCGAGCGAAGTGGTCGCCACGCTGCGGCGAATCTTCGCCGAGAGCGGCCGCGACTATGCATGGCACTATCTCTTCGCGGCGGCCTGCCTGCTCGCGATCGCAGCCACCACTGCGTTCAGCGCCTGGATCATCAAGGACGTCGTCGACGAGCTCTTCTTCCGGCAGCGCCATGACCTCGTCTTCCTGATCTGCGGGGCGATCTTCGCGGCCTTTGCGCTGCGCGGCCTCGCCACCTATGCGCAGGCGGTGACGCTCGCCAAGATCGGCAACAACCTCGTCGCGCGCTATCAGCGCCGCATCTTCGCCCATCTGATGAAGCTCGGCATCGGCTACTTTGCCGAGAAGCGCTCGGGACGGCTCGCCGCCCGCATCAACGAGAACGTCACCGGCGTTCGCGACCTGTTGAGCATCACGCTCACCTCGGTCGCCCGCGACTTCGTCTCGCTGATGGCGCTGGTCGTCGTGATGGTGATGCAGGACCCGATGCTTTCGGCCTTCGCGCTGCTGATCGGGCCGCCCCTCGGCTTCGCCGTCTACAAGATCATGCGTCGCCTGCGCCGGGTGACGCGGGAGTCCATCGAAGTCAATTCGCGCCTCATCGGCGCCATGCAGGAGGCGACGCAGGGCATCGCCATCGTCAAGGCCTTCACCATGGAGGACCAGCTCGCCGCCAAGATCGACGGCCTGGTCAGCGACGCTGAGGTCCGCGCCAACAAGATTTCGCGGGTATCCGAGCGGGTCAGCCCGATCTCGGACGTGCTGGCCGGCTTCGCGATCGCTGGCGTCATCGCCTACGCAGCCTATCGCACGACGATCGGCCAGCAACCGCCCGGCGCCGTCTTTTCCTTCATTACCGCGCTGCTGCTCGCGTACGACCCGGCGCGCCGGCTGGCGCGGCTGCAGGTCAATCTCGAGCGGGCGCTCGTGAACGCGCGCATGATCTACGAGATCCTCGACATCCGCCCGCAACAGCGCGACCTGCCCGATGCGCCGGTGCTCAAGGTGGACCAGGCGGAGGTGCGCTTCGAGGACGTGTCCTTCGGCTATTCGAACGACCTGCCTGTCCTGCACAATGTGAGCTTCACCGTTCGCCCGGGATCGACGACTGCCATTGTCGGCTCTTCCGGCGCCGGCAAGTCGACGCTGGTGGCCCTGCTGCAGCGATTCTACGACGTCGACGGCGGCCGCATCGAGATCGACGGGCAGGACATCACCAGGGTCACCAAGCGTTCGCTGCGGGAATCGATCGCCTACGTCTCGCAGCAGCCCTACCTGTTCGAAGGGACGATCCGCGACAACATCCGCTATGGCCGTGCCGACGCGACCGATGCCGAGATCGAGCATGCGGCCGTACAGGCCCAGGCCGACGACTTCATCCGGGCGCAGCCGCAGGGCTACGACACGCTCGTGGGCGAGAACGGGGTGACGCTGTCCGGCGGGCAGCGGCAGCGCCTGTCCATCGCGCGGGCCATCGTGCGCAATGCGCCGATCCTGCTGCTCGACGAGGCGACCTCGGCGCTCGACAACGAATCGGAGGCGCGACTGCAGGTGGCGCTCTCCGAAGTCATGCGCGGCCGCACCACCATCGTCATCGCGCATCGTCTCTCGACGGTGGTCAACGCCGACCAGATCGTCGTGCTCGACCACGGAAGGCTGGTGGAGCAGGGCACCCACCGCGCGCTGCTCGCCGATCCGGCGGGCGTCTACGCGCGCTTTCACAGGGCGCAGAACGAGCGAGGGCTCGGTCTGGTCGACGACACCCGGCCGGGGAACGTCGTGCCGCATCGCAAGACCAAGGCCTCGAGCACCGGGAGCAAGGCATGAGCGACATGGGTCTCGTCGTGGTCGGCGCCGCCGGCCGCATGGGTCAGACGCTGGTGAGGGCGATCCACGCCACGCCCGGCGCCAGGGTGATCGGCGCCGTCGAGCGCCAGGGGTCGCCTCATCTCGCCAAGGATGTCGGCGAGTTGGCCGGGATCGGATCCATCGGCGTCACGATTGGCGACGATCCGCTGTCCGCCTTCGCCAGGGCCGACGGCGTCATCGACTTCACCGCGCCGGCGCCGACCGTCGAGTTTGCCGGCTATGCCGCCCAGGCGCGCATCGTGCACGTCATTGGCACCACCGGCTGCACGCCGGAGCAGGACGCCGCCATTGCTGCGGCCGCCCGCCACGCCACCATCGTCAAGTCCGGCAACATGAGCCTCGGCGTCAATCTGCTCGCCGTTCTCGTCGAGCAGGCGGCGCGGGCGCTCGGCCCCGAGGAATTCGACATCGAGATCCTCGAGATGCACCACAAGCACAAGGTCGACGCCCCGTCCGGCACCGCCCTGTTGCTCGGCAATGCAGCCGCGGAGGGCCGCGGCATTGCGCTCGAGGATCACAGCGTCAGGGTCCGCGATGGCCATACAGGCGTGCGTCCGGATGGCGCGATCGGCTTCGCCACGCTGCGCGGCGGCTCGGTCGTCGGCGACCACTCGGTCATTCTGGCCGGCGCTGGCGAGCGAATCGTGCTCTCGCACCACGCCGAGGACCGCGGGCTGTTCGCGCGCGGGGCGGTGAAGGCTGCGCTGTGGGCGCACGGCAAGAAGCCCGGCCTCTACACCATGCGCGACGTGCTGGGCCTCTAGGGTCATGCCCGTCGGTTCGCGATGATGCCGGTCCCCTCCCGCCTGCCGCCCAAGCGGCAGGCATCGTCACAGCACCCGTCCCGATCATAGGAGCATTTCATGTCCGGTACACTCGTGCTCGTCCGTCATGGGCAGAGCGAATGGAACCTCAAGAACCTCTTCACCGGCTGGCGCGACGTCGACCTCAGCGAGCAGGGCAGGGCGGAAGCGGCTGCGGCCGGCCAGAAGCTCAACGCGCGCGGCCTGAAGTTCGACATCGCCTTCACTTCGGTGCTGATGCGCGCCCAGAAGACCTGCCAGGCCATCCTCGACGCCACCGGCCAGAGCGATCTGACGACAATTCGCGACCAGGCGCTCAATGAACGCGACTATGGCGATCTCAACGGCCTCAACAAGGACGACGCCAGGGCCAAGTGGGGCGAGGAGCAGGTCCATGTCTGGCGTCGTTCCTACGATGTGCCGCCGCCCGGCGGCGAGAGCCTGAAAGACACCGGCGCCCGCGTCTGGCCCTATTACATGCATGAGATGCAGCCCCACGTGCTGCGTGGCAATACGGTGCTGGTCGCCGCGCACGGCAATTCGCTGCGCGCGCTGATCATGGCGCTGGAAGGCATGTCCGGCGAGGAGATCGTCAAGCTGGAGCTCGGGACCGGCGTACCGATCATCTACAAGCTCAACGCGGATTCGACGGTCGCGTCGAAGGAAGTGCTGGCCTGAGCGGGCCAGGGGCGCGGCGCGACGCCGCACTCCCGCAGAGATGGTGGGGAGATCGAAAATTCTCCCGCCAAGGCGTGTTGACAGGGCCGCGCCGCCCGCTTACATCGGCGGCGCACCTGCCCAGGTGGCGGAATTGGTAGACGCGCACGGTTCAGGTCCGTGTGCCGCAAGGCGTGGAGGTTCGAGTCCTCTCCTGGGCACCATCCCTTCGGATGGTGATTGATTTCATTGAAAATCCGGCGATGTTTGTCCCGTTCCTAACTGCCCTCCGGGCGGTGCGGCGGACTTTGCCGTTCATGGTCGGGCGGAGCCTCATTGCCGTCCCGGGCGCTGGTGATAGCTTCCACGTGAGTCGACTGGCGAGCGCTTGCGTAATAGGGAAGTTCTCCGGAAAACTGTCTCGATTCCTGGTCGAGGAGAAGGCTTGATGAACGCGATCGACGCCAAATTCATGCGGCTGGCCACGGACAGTGCTCCGGGCCAGGAGGTTCGCCAGCATGCCGGCGATATCCGCAACCTGTTTCGCGGCGGGGAGCTCCCCGGAACGCCGGTGGACTTCTCGCATGGCGACGTGGATGCGTTTGAGCCGACCCCGGGGTCGTTCAAGGCCTTCGCCGAAGGCGTCGAGATAGGCGGCGCGCAGGCCTACACCGAATATCGGGGCAGCGGCGGTATCAGGACGCTCCTCGCGCCGCGGCTTGCGGCCTTCACCGGCGCCGACGTGTCGGCAGACCAGGGGCTGATCGTCACGCCCGGAACGCAGGGCGCACTGTTCCTTGCCGTCGCCTCGACGGTGGCCGCCGGCGACAGGGTCGCCATCGTCCAGCCGGACTATTTTGCGAATCGCAAGCTGGTCGACTTCATGGGTGGCGAGATCGTTCCGGTCCGCCTCGACTATCTGGGCTGCGACGACCGCGCGGGCCTCGATCTGGGCCAACTGGAGGACGCCTTCCGGTCAGGCGTGAAGGTGTTCCTGTTCTCGAACCCGAACAATCCGGCGGGCGTGGTCTATTCCGGCGACGAGATCCGTCAGATCGCACGCCTCGCCGAGCGCTACGGCGTGTTCGTCATCGTCGATCAGCTTTATTCGCGGCTGCTCTATGCGGGCAGCGACTACACCCATCTGCGGGCGCAGGACATCGATCCCGACAAGGTCGTCACCATCATGGGGCCCTCGAAGACGGAGTCGCTCAGCGGCTATCGCCTCGGCGTCGCCTTTGGTTCCCCACGCGTCATAGAGCGGATGGAGAAGCTGCAGGCGATCGTCTCGCTGCGCGCCGCCGGCTACAGCCAGGCCGTTCTGCAGACCTGGTTCGCGGAGCCCGAGGGCTGGATGGCGGAGCGCATCGTGCTGCACCAGGCCATTCGGGATGCTCTGCTCGAACGCCTGCGCGCCGTGGAGGGGCTTGGCGTCAGGACGCCCCAGGCCGGCAGCTACCTGTTCCCGCAACTGCCGCCGCTGGACGTGTCGTTTGCCGATTTCGTCAGGCTGCTGCGCCATCAGGCAAGCGTGACGGTCACGCCGGGGACCGAGTTCGGTCCGCACTCCTCCGCCAGCATCCGCTTCAATTTCTCCCAGGACCGCCAGGCCGCCGTCGATGCGATCGGGCGCGTCGCGGAACTCGTGTCGCGTTACCGGAGCGAATGAAACCTTCCGGCGGCCGGAATATTGCCGGTTCGACCATCGTTGTTGCCTGAGGGCGGCCGCGATCCGGAAGGAGCGATGCGATGTATGCCCGGCTGTTGCGTGTGCTCGCCGTCGTGCTTCTTGCAGCGACGCCTACAGCCGCTGCCGTCGACCTGGATCAGGCCGCCGGTAGCTACACCATCGACGGTTCTTCGATCCGGTTCACCATCGGAAATGCAAGCGGCGGTGGGATCAAGGCCGGCTTCGGCAGTTTCAAGGGCACCATCAGGATCGACGGCAAGGACATTTCCCGTTCGCGCGTCGACATCACCATCTTCCCGGCGAGCGTCAGCTCCGGCCAGCAGCGCATCGACAATTTCCTGAAGTCCGACGCGGTGTTCGACGTCGCCAACGAGCGCCAGATCGCCTTCCGCTCCGCTTCAGTGAAGCGCACGGGCGACAACACCGCGACGATCGTCGGGCGCCTGACGGCGCGCGGCAAGACGTTCAACGAGACCTTCAATGCGGAACTGATGGGGCTCAAGGGCGGCCGCATCTCCTTCCACGTCACCGGCAAGGTGCTCCGCTCGCGCTACGGCATGGACGTCGGCACGCCGATCTACTCCAACGTCGTCAATTTCGACATGGCGCTCACCGGCCGGCGCGGCTGAAGGAGCCAATCTGGCGTCATTGGCGCTGGAAATCCCGGTGCGTTTCGCGCAAGACTGCCGCCCGAAATTGTTCGGGAGGAGTGCAGATGTTTCGCTGGGGTATCGTATCGACCGCCAAGATCGCGCGGGATCATGTTCTGCCGGCCATGCAGGACGCCGAGAACGGCGTGGTGACGGCGATTGCCAGCCGCGACCTTTCGAAGGCGCGCGCGCTGGCCGACCGCTTCGGCGTTCCGCATGCCTTCGGCTCCTATGAGGAGATGCTGGCCTCGGACGTCGTCGACGGCGTCTACATCCCGCTTCCCACCTCGCAGCACGTCGAATGGACCGCGAAGGCCGCCGAGGCAGGCAAGCACGTGCTGGTCGAGAAGCCGCTGGCGCTCGACGCCAAGGACATCGCGCCGCTCATCGAGGTGCGCGACCGCACCAAGGTGCTCATCTGCGAAGCCTTCATGGTCGTCTACCACCCGCAGTGGATCAAGGTGCGGGAGCTCGTGCAGGGCGGCGCCATCGGCCGGCTGCGGCACGTGCAGGGCGCGTTCTCCTATTACAACGTCGACCCGAACAACATGCGCAACCAGCTGTCGCTCGGCGGCGGTGCGCTGCCCGACATCGGTGTGTACCCGACCGTGTCGACGCGTTTCGTGACCGGCAAGGAGCCGGTCCGCGTGCAGGCGCAGGTCGAGCGCGACGAGAAGTTCGGCACCGACATCTACTCGACCGTGAAGGCCGATTTCGGCACCTTCGACCTGTCCTTCTACTGCTCGACCCAGATGGCGCTGAGGCAGCTCATGGTCTTCCACGGCGACAAGGGCTTCATCGAGGTGCATGCGCCATTCAACGCGGGCGACTATGACCACCACCGCATCGAGCTGCACAACCAGACGCATACGGAGGCGACCGTCTACCGTTTCCCCGCGACCAGGCAGTACAAGCTCGAGGCCGAGGCGTTCGCACGCGCCGCGCAGGGCGATGACGTGCCGGTCTTCACCCTCGAGCAGTCCATCCTGAACCAGAAGGCCATCGACGCCATCTTCCGCGCCGGCGAGCACGACGGCTGGGAGTACGTCTGATCACCACCACACGCCGCCGCGCATCACCCTGATGCGCGGATCGCCGTCCGGAGCGGCCAGTCCGCCCGGGCAGGCCGTGGCGCCTTCACCGGCCGGGATTTCGTCCTCGAACGGCGCCAGCGGGTGCATTATCGGCAGTCCCGCCCAACTCGTGCCTCGGCGCAGTCGGATCTGCGGCACCATCGAGGGGCGTGGCTGCGGCGTTTGCCGGGCTGCCGGCGGGGCTTCGTCGACGACGGTTCCTTTCAGGGCGTACAGCCGCGCGATGCGCTCCGCCGTCAGCGGATGCGAGCGCAGCACCGACGGATCGGGCATGCGCCCGCCGGGCAGCAGCAGTCCCTCCCACAGCTTGCCCTGCGCGCGTTCCAGCTTTGCCAGCGCCGAGGCCAGCCCGTCCGGGTCTCCGGTCAGGATCGCCGCGCCGAGGTCCGCGTCGAACTCCCGGGTCCTCGACAGCGCCATCTGGATCAGGCCGCCGACCGTCGGCGCCGACAGCAGCACCAGCACGCCGAGCCAGGGCACCTGCGTCGCATAGCCGCCCGCGAAGCCGAGCAGGTTGAGGAACAGCGACAGAAGGCCGACCGTCGACATCAGCGAGGTGAAGCGCGACACCATGTCGGCAAAGGCCATGACGCGCACGTCCTCGTGCGCGACGTGGCTGATCTCGTGGGCGAGCACGCCGGCAAGCTCGCGCTGCGTCATGTTGCGCACCAGCGCGTCGGTGACCGCGATGACGGCATTGTCGCGACGCCCGACCGCGAACGCATTCATCATTTTGGAGGGGATGACGTAGAGCTCGGGCGTCGTCGGCAGTTCGGCGCGCCTGGCGAGTTCCTCTACGATCGCGACGCCGGCCGGGAACTCGGCGGCGGAAACCGGCCGCGCCTTGTACATCTTGAGCACCATCTGCGGGCTGACGCGCAGCACCAGCCACAGCGAGATGCCGCCGAAGATGACCGCGTAGGCGATGCCGCCCGGCTCGCCGAACGCCCATGCCGTCAGGCCGAGGAGCAGCAGGCTGCCGGCGGCGAGCAGCCATGTGTGCACGGTGTTGAGGAGGCGGTTGCGGCGTCTGGCGAAGATGTCGATCGTAGGCATGCGGTTCATGCCTCGAATATGGCGATGCAGGGGCGCTTTTCCGAGTCTCTTTGCAAGAACTTGCGTCCTGCCGGGAGGCCGATAGCCATTCAGTCGACGCGGCGCGTCCTGTCCGATGCCAGGATCGAGCGCACGAAGTCCGGAACGCCGAGCCCGCCGCGCACCTTCTCCTCCAGCTCGCGTTCGGCCGTCCTTATCGCCGGCAGCCGCGCCAGCACCGCCCCGGCGATCGCCTGCGGCACGATGACGACGCCGTCGCGGTCGCCGACCAGTATGTCCCCGGATGCGATCGCGACGTCCCCCAGGACGATCGGGAAGCCCACCGTGCCCGGTCCGCTCCGCGTCGGCGAGTTGGCGGTCAGCCCGGCGCAGTAGACCGGCAGCCCGACCGCTTCGATCCCCGCGAGGTCGCGCACCAGCCCGTCCGTCACGAAGCCGGCGACGCCGAGATTGCGGGCCATGCCGAGCAGCAGGTCTCCCGTCACTGCCGTCTTCGTGAAGGCGTCCGTTGCTGCGACGATCACGTCGCCTGGCTGGGCGGCGTCGAGCGCGGCGAATACGGCGAGATTGTCCGCCGGCCCGGCATGGCAGGTGAGCGCCACCCCGATGAGACTGGACTTCTCCGGCAGCAGCGGGCGGATGCGATGGTCGAGGCAGCCGCGCCCGTCCATGGCGTCGACCAGATGCCCGGTCGGGACGCCGCGAAGGGCCTCCACGACCACGCGAGAGGGCCGCGGGAACGTACTCCGGATCGTCAGCAGGGGAGGGTCGGTAATCATCGCTTGCGCTCGTCCTGTTGGTTGCGGGCAGGGGCCCTCGCTGCTTTGGCTTTGACGGCCGGTGGCCGTGCGCCGAGGGGCGAGGCGCCGTTCCGGCGCATGAGACAGTCCGGCCCGAGTTCGCTGACGGTGCGCGCCCCCATCAGGCCCATGACCCGGTCGATCTCCGTGCGGTAGAGCTCCAGTACGTGGCGCACTCCCGCCTCGCCGGCAACGGCCAGTCCCCAGAGTTGCGGCCTGCCGATCAGGCAGAAGTAGGCGCCGAGCGCCAGCGCCTTCACCACGTCGGCGCCTCGGCGTATCCCGCCGTCCACCAGCACGGGGATCCGCCGGTCCACGGCCGCTGCCACCGCCGGCAGCGCGTCGAGCGAAGCCGCGGCCCCGTCGAGCTGCCTGCCGCCATGGTTCGACACGATGATGCCGTCGACGCCATGCGCCACGGCCTCCGCCGCTTCGACCGGATGCAGGATGCCTTTCAGCAGCAGCGGTCCCTTCCAGAACGAGCGGATCCAGTCGACCTCCTTCCATGACAGGCTGGGATCGAGCAGTCCCGCCATCCGGCTGGCGATCGCCGCGAGCCGGGCGTCCTCGCCGGGCTTCAGGTAGTTGCCGAAGGTGATGGTCGGCAGGGAGGGGCGCATCCGCATCAGCCAGGCAGCCTTGGTGGCGGCGGCCAGAGTGCCGGCAACGCCGAAGCGCGGCGGAATGGTAAAACCGTTGCGGATGTCGCGCTCCCGGTTGCCGAGGAGCTGGTTGTCGACGGTCAGCACGAGCGCGCCATAGCCGGCTGTCGCCGCACGGTCGATCATCTCCCGGGTGAAGCCGCGGTCGGTGTAGACGAACACCTGCATCCAGCGCGGCGCGGCCCCGGTGGCCGCGATGTCCTCCAGCGCGCAGACCGAAGCGTGGCTGGCGATGTAGGGGACGCCTGCCGCACTCGCTGCTCGCGCTGACGCGCATTCGCCGCCGGGCCAGAACAGGCCGGACAGCCCGGTCGGCCCGATGCCGAGCGGCATCGACAATCTGGCGCCGAACAGCGTCACCGACAGGTCGCGGATTGCCGCGCCGTTCAGCGGGCGCGGCAGCAGCGCGACGTCGTCGAAGGCCGCCTCGTTGCGGCGCAGCGTCCGCTCGTCCTCCGCGCCGCCGTCGGCGAAATCGAAGACGGGAAGCGGCAGGATGCGCCGCGCAGCAGTGCGCATCGCCGCGACGCTGTAGATGCGCTGGAGCGCGGCGGGCGCGGCCTTGCCCGCCTGGCCGCCGGCTCCGCTCATGGCCGGTACCCGCCGGCGATGCGGCCGTAGTGGGTCGGCGTCCCGCCGCCCGGCAGGCTGATCCTGCTCAGCGTGCCGCCGAAGGACGGGTCGCTGCCCGTGGCGAGCACCCCGGCGGCGGTGATCCACAGCGTCTCGCCGTCGAAGGCGCAGTTGGTGGTGGACTTGGGGCACGCGATGAAGGCGTCCGGCGTGCCGTCGGGGCGCAGCACGTGGATGCCGCTGGCGAAGATGTCGGTCACGTAGAGGCGGCCGTCGGCGCCGATCTTCATGCCGTCGGGGACCGGGTTTTCGCCGGGCAGCCGGCCGAGGTCCTCCCGCCTGCCGTCGGGGCGCTGGCGGCCGACATGCCCCGTGTAGGACTCCGCCCACACGATCGACCCATCCGCCTCGACTGCGAGACCGTTGGGAAATGTCGGCCTCTCGAAATGCACGGCGACGCTGGCGCTGCCGTCCGGGCGCACCGCGAAGATGTAGCTCGGATCCGGCTGCTTGGGGTTGTAGGTTCCCGGATCGGTGAAGACGAGGCGCCCGTCGCCCGCGAAGACGAGATCGTTCGGGCCGTTCAGCCGGATGCCATCCACCTCGGTCAGGATGATCTCGGCCTTGCCGCCTTCGACGACGCGCTGGATCGACGGCGTCGTCATCTCGGCGGCGCGCCATGGCCCCGTGGTGCCGCCGTTCTGGCACACATAGAGTGCGCCGTCGGAACCGAGCACGCAGGAATTTGGCGCGCCGGCCACATAGGCGAACCGTGTCGCCCTGCCTTTCCGGTCGATCGCGGTGAGCTGGCTGCGGTAGCTCTCGACCAGCACCACCCGCCCGTCCGGCAGCACGGTCGGCCCTTCTGGCCATCCGAGGCCGTTGGCGACGATTTCCGGGCCTGCGTCTTCCGCCATGTGCCCCTCCCGACAACCTGGCCGAACAGTGCACCGCTGACCGCCGCGGCGGTCAGGCAGTCCGATTGTGCGATGTTTCAGCGGAGAGCCGCCGCCGTCAAGTACGGACGCGGCGAAGCCGTCATGTGCAGGGTTCTGCGTTGCCGGACGAATCGAATCCCGGCGCGAATGCCGGCCCGCGCGGCCGGTTCACGCGTCCTTTTGAGGAACTGGACGATTGTCCACTACAAGGCGCGGATTCGCCCTGTTTTTGCACTCGCGTTTTGGCAAATTCCCACTACCGTTCAATCAGTTATTACGGGCGAAGCGCTGCCCGGGACCAGCTGACTCTCGACGCGCGCCCGGTGTCCCTACGCACGACACAGCGCAACACTTCCCAAAGCAGAGGATGAATACCAAGTGAGCAGGACAGTTCCATACAGGACCTCGCCGACCAACCCCAACATCGGCGAGATCCACACGCAGCCGGAGCGCGTCAAGGACATGCCTTATGCGCCGGCCATCCGCGTCGAGTCGCCGGGCGATCTGCTGTTCGTGTCTGGCGCAACCCCGTCGCCGCTCTATCACAAGCATCCGCACGACTGGAGCGAGCACGACCATCCCAACGATATCCGCGAGCAGGCGCGCCGTGCGATGCGCACCATCCAGGGCATCCTCGAGCACGAGGGGCTGACGTGGACCGACGTCGTGAAGATCACGAAGTTCCTCACCGATATGCGGGAAATCGAGATTCTGAGCGCGACGCTCAAGGAGTTCCTCGGCGACTGGTCGCCCGCGAGCACGACGATCTGCGTCAACTCGCTGTCTACGCCGGGTGCGCGCATCGAGATCGAGGTTCTGGCCGTCTTTCCGAAGAAGTGAGGCGGCTAGGCCAGGCTACTGAACCAATCATTTGAGACTTTGACAGTCGGGAGGGGCTATGAGGAATTTCTGGAAATACTCTTTGGGTCTGGCGGTCGGCATGTACGTCGCGTCCGCGCAGGCCGTCGAAACGGTGCGGCTGACGGTGGCGTCGAGCCATCCGACGTCGGTCGCCTGGGTTGGCGCCCTGAAGACCCATGTCGTGGACAACGCGAACAAGCGCCTCGAGGAGCGCGGTTCCGACTACCGCATCGAATGGACCGAGGCATTCGGCGGCGCGCTCTACGACTTCAACGATACGCTGGAGGCGATCGAGGACGGGTTGGCCGACGTGGGTTGGGTCGGCGCCCTGTGGGAGCCGGCCAAGATGCCCCTGCAGAACATCACTTTCGCGACGCCATTCGTGACCAGCGACCCGCGTATCGCGGTCGATGTCCTGAATGAGCTCAACGACACCATCCCCGAGATGAAGGCAGAATGGGAGAGGCACAGCCTCGTCTTTCTCGGGGCGAGCGTCAACGACACCTACCACATCTTCACCAGCTTCCCCGTCAACAGCCTGGCGGATCTCAACGGCAAGAAGATCGTCGGCAACTCGTCGATGGCGCCGTGGCTGGAGGGTACGGGCGCGGTGCCGGTCGCCGGCGGCCTGCCGAGCTTCTACCAGCAGATCCAGACGGGCGTCGCAGACGGCGCGATCATCATGCCGACCGGAGCCGCCTCGCTCAAGCTGCACGAGGTGGCCCCGCACATCACGCTCGTCGACATCGGCGTGACCACAGTCGGTGGTCTGGCCGTGAATCGCGACAGCTGGAATGCTCTTCCCGAGGACGTCCGCACCGTTCTTAGCGAACTCGGCCGCGAGTACAGTACGGTCCACTCGGAGCAGGTGGTCGCCAGGTATGACGAGTCGCTGGCGCGCATGGCCAAGGAAGGCGGCACCATCACTGAACTCCCGGCCGCCGACCGCCAGCAGTGGGTGAACAGCCTCGCGGCGCTGTCGAAGACCTGGGTGGAAGCGTCCGAGAAGGCTGGTCTGCCGGCACGCGAGATACTCACGCGTTTCATGAACGAGATGCGCGAGCGCGGCGCGAAGCCGCTGCGCAACTGGGATCAGGAACTCTGAGCCACACGTCTGCGCGTTTTTGGGGCCGGGGCGGTGACGCCCCGGCCCGTCGCGCCTGTCCCATTCTCCCCGGAGCCTAGAGATCGTGACCCACTCCAAGAGTGCAGACGGGCCGGTGGCCGGCAGCCTGCCGATATTGCGCCACGTAGACCGATTCCTTGAATTCAGCTCGAGCGTGCTGGCAGCCGGAAGCTCCGTCTGGATATTCGTCATCATGGGCGTGGTCTGCGCCGACATATTGATGCGCTCGGTCTTCAACATGCCGCTCCAGGGCGTCCCCGAGATCGTTGCCTATTCGGTGCCCAGCTACGTGTTCCTGGCGGTGGCGAGCACCATCCGCTCGGGACGGTTCCTGCGCGCAGACTTCATCTTCGACCCGGTGACCGTCCGCTACCCGCACGCCGGCATGGTCCTTGACGGTCTCTTCAACCTCGCCGGCGCATGGGTCTTCTACGAGATAGCGAGGGGCATGTGGCCCAAGCTCGCCGGCGCGTGGAACACGGCTGAGTATTTCGGCACGGCCGGCGTGTTCACCGCGCCGGTATGGCCGTTCCTGGCTGTGATCCTCGTCGGCGCCTGTGCCGCGGCGCTTCAGTTCTCGTTGATGACCGTCGCCGCGCTCGTCCGCCTTTGGCGTGCACGCGGACTGGAGCTTCAGCCAGGCAGCCTGCTGGGCGTCGCCGCCTTCCTGGCCGTTCTGGTCGGAGGCGGCTTCCTGGTGATCGAGGCCGACCTCACACCGGTCGAGATCGGCTTTGCAGCCATTGCCGGCATGCTTCTGCTCGTTCTCGTCGGGGTCCACATCGCGACCGGATTGATCATCCTGTCCTTCCTCGGCATCTGGGCGGTGCGCGGCAACCCTGACATCGCCGCCCGTTCGCTCGTCCTTGCCGCGTCGGGCTCCATCAACTCCTACAGCTTCGGCGTCATCCCCCTCTTCATCCTGATGGGCCTGTTTGTCGACGTCGCCAATGTCGGCCGCGACGCGTTCGCGATCGCTGCCCGCCTGGCGAGGCGCCTGAAGGGCGGCCTTGGCGTGGCGACGGTCTTCGCCAACGCCGTCTTCGCCGCCATCACCGGCAGTTCCATCGCCTCGGCCGCCGTGTTCACGCGCGTCGCCACGCCCCAGATGATGCAGCACGGCTATTCCACCCGCTTCTCGGTGGGCGTCGTCGCCGGCAGCTCCGTGCTCGGCATGCTCATCCCGCCCAGCCTGCTGCTCATCGTCTACGGCCTCATCGCCGAGGTCTCGGTGGGCAAGCTGTTCATGGCGGCCGTCCTTCCCGGCCTCCTGCTGTCGGTCGCCTTCGCGGTGATGATCGTGGGGATGGCCCGCTACGCGCCGGGTTTCGTCTTCTCGTCGGGGATCGCCCATGAATCCAAGCCGTCCGGTCTCGACGAAGAGGTCAGCATGGCCGACTTCACGTCCAAGATGCTGCCGATCCTGATTCTGGTCGCTGTCGTCCTGGGCGGCATCTACACCGGATTCTTCACGCCGACCGAGTCCGGCGCGGTTGGCGCGGCGGGCGGCCTGGCGATCGCCCTTCTCAAGCGGACCCTCGACTGGGACAAGTTCCGCCGCATCCTGGTCGAGGCCGCGCAGATATCGGCATCGGTCCTGATCCTCATCGTGGCGGCCAACCTGTACAGCCGCCTTCTGACGCTCACCAGCATCCCGCAGAGCATGGCGGAATGGATCGTCGCGGCGCAGCTCGGCCTCTTCGGGTTCCTCGCGATCTATCTGCTGATCGTAATCCTGCTCGGCATGTTCCTGGATTCGGTCTCTATCATGCTGATCCTGCTGCCGTTGATGCTGCCGGTGGTGACGCTGCTTGGCGGCGATCTCATCTGGTTCGGCGTGGTGACCACCGTTGCCGTCGAGATCGGGCTCCTGACCCCGCCGTTCGGGCTCTCGGTCTATGTGGTCAAGGGCACATTGCCGCCAGGCATGGCCACCTTGAACGACGTCTTCGCCGGCACGCTGCCTTTCGCCGCCATGATGCTGTTGGTGACCATCGTCCTGATGGCTTTTCCCTGGATCAGCCTCGCCCTGGTTTGAGCTCCCAGCGAGTGGGTCTCACCCCTCCCGCAGATGGCCTGGGAATGCAAAGGGCCGCCCGTTCGATCGGGCGGCCCTTTTGTCGTTGTTGCTTGTGCCGTGGCGCGGGGGCCGGGCGCCGGCTGCTCGCCCTGAGCAACCGCTTCCCGGGACCCAAACCCGGCCTCAGCTCACGCGTGCCGTGCTCTCCCTGACGATGATCTCGACCGGCAGGATGGTTTCCATGGGAATGGCATCGTTTTCGACGGGATTCATCAGGCGCAGCAGGATCTCTGCGGCCGTGCGGCCCGCGCTGTGCTGCTGGATGCGCACGGTAGTCAGCTTGGGCCGGATCAGCTCGAGGAACGGCATGTCGTTGAAGCCGGTAACGGAAATTTCGCGAGGGCAGTCGATGCCGCGTTCCCGCAAGGCCTCGATGGCTCCCAGCGCCAGGCGGTCGTTGGCGCAAAGGATGGCCGTGAATTTACGCGCCGCGGACAGGAGGTCCTTGACGCAGCGTGCCCCTTCCTTCTCGTCGAAGCGCGTCGCCGTGACGACGAGGCCAGCGTCGTATGGGATGGACAGCCCCTTCGCCGCCTTGCGGAACGCATTGAGGCGAAGCTGTCCGGTCGACAGATCCTGCGGACCGGCCAGGTGCGCGATGTCGCGATGGCCGAGGTCGCGCAGGTGACGCAGCATGTTGCAGATGCCGGCCTCTTCGTCGCTGACGACATACGGGATGCCCGAGTTCTCGACCCGGCGGTTGAGCGTCACGACCGGGAGCCCCTCACTGGCAGCCCTGGCGATGGACGGATCGCTGAGCAGCACCGCGCTATGGATGATGCCGTCGACGCCCCTGTCGCGCAGCACGTCGACCAGTCGGCTTTCCCGGTCCCGTTCGCTGTCGGTATTGACGATGATCGAGGCGTAGCCCAGCGGCTCCAGCACGCTTTCGATGCCCCGCAGGATGGGCGGGAAGATCACGTTGGTGATGTCGGGGATCATCACGCCGACCGTCATCGTCCGATTGGTGCGCAAGCCCGCCGCGATGCGATTGGGGCGGTAGCCGAGACGTTGGGCCGCTTCCTGGATTCGCTGGGCGACCTCGTCGGTAATGGTCTTGCGCTCGACAGGGTCGAGCGCGCGCGAAACCGTCGACACGTGTACGCCCGTCGCGGTCGCGATGTCCTTGAGTGTGATTCGCTTCTTCTGCATCGGCCCCTCGATACGCTTCCTCTATCAGATCACGTCATTGTTGCGCAATCGATTGCGAAAACTGCTTGACCCCCTGTTGGCGCGCGTGTTAGGAAAGTTACGCAATCGATTGCACGATTTGCGAGACCAATGTCGTGTGCCGAATGATCGGGGCGCTCCGAGGAGGGCGGACCGGTGGGCCCCGGGCCAGGCGAGAGGAGTTTCTGGGAGGTGTCGGATGGCGCGTCGACAGCGCGCATGCTCCGGTCTGGTGCAATCTCGAAAGCTATAAACGCAAGACTGCTCAGGGAGGAGCATTCATGAAGCTTGCAAAATTTCTGGCAACAGCGGCCGCTGCGGCATTGCTGGCGAATACGGCCCATGCCGAGAATCTGAGGATCGGCGCGTCGCTGCCGATCACCGGTGGTCTTTCGGTCAGCGGTGAGAAGCACAAGCGCGGCTACGAGCTCTGCATCAAGCTGATCAACGAGGCTGGCGGCATCCTGGGCCGGCAGGTCGACCTCATCGTCAGCGACAACCGCTCCGATACGGCGACTGCGATCAACCAGTACGAACGCTTCATCAATGTCGACAAGGTCGACGCCGTCTACGGCACGTTCTCGAGCCGTCTGACGTTCCCTGTCGCCAGCATCCTGTCGAAGTACAACATGGTGCACGCCATCCCGTCGGGCGGCGCGCTGCGCATCTATGAGCAGGGCTACAAGAACCTGTTCTATTTCCAGGTGAACGCGGCCGAGTACACCGGCAAGGACGTGGTCGGGGTCATCAAGCAGCTCATCGCGGAAGGCCAGGCGCCCAAGACCGTGGCGATCGTCTCTGCCGACGACTTCTTCGCCAACGCCATCGCGGCCGGGCTTGCCGGTGAGAAGGTGATCGACCCGGCGACCGACAAGCAGATCGCCGATCTGGCGCCAGGCTATCTCGCGGATGTCGGCATCAAGATCGTCATGCAGGAGAAGTGGCCGGAAGAGGGCTTCAACGACTGGCTCAACATGGCCAATTCGATCAAGCGCTCCGGCGCGGAGATGATCATCGGCCTGACCGCCTCGGCGGAGGAGGCGGTGCAGATCACCCGGGCGCTCAAGACCGTCGGGGCAACGCCAAAGCTGGTCTATCTCAGCCAGGGCGCGCAGAACGAGTTCGTCGAGGGCGTTGGCAAGGAAGCGGCCGACGGCGTGCTGATCCACACGACCTGGCACAAGGATGTTCCGTTCGAAGGCTCGCTGGCCGGGAAGCCGTTCAACAATGCCGACTTCGTCAAGGCGTTCGAGGCGGAGTTCGGCGTAGAGCCGGACGAGGACAGCGCCATTCCGTTCGCGGTCTGCCAGGGCATCGAGCAGGCGATCATCGGCGCCGGCAGCACCGACAATGCGAAGATGGGCAAGTGGCTCACCGCCCGCACCAAGGAAGATCCCGTCCGTACTGTGCTCGGTCGCTTCTCGTGGGACGATGTCGGGCTTCCGGAGGAGAAGTCCCATGTCATGACGCAGTGGCAGGGCGGCGAACTGAAGTTCGTCTATCCGACCGACGAGTTCGCTGGCGTGTCGCCGTTCAGCTACCCCAAGAACGGGTTCTGAGACTGAAGTCGGGAGGACGCCGGTCTCTGGCGTCCTCCCTACCGCGGGCCTGTCGGCCGAACTCGGAATGGGAGATCGAGCGCATGCTCGAAGTCAAGAATCTTTGCAAGCACTTCGGCGGCATCAAGGCCGTCGACGGCGCGACCTTCACTGTCGAGAAGGGGTCGATCACCGCCCTGATCGGGCCGAACGGCGCCGGCAAGACCACCGCGTTCAACTGCATCAGCCGGACAGCCGTGCCGACCTCGGGAGAGGTCTGGCTGGACGGCGAGCGTATCGACCAGCTGCGCCCCCATAAGATCACGGCCAAGGGCCTCAGCAGGACGTTCCAGATCTCGCGCAATCTCGGCGACATGACGGTGATCGAGAACGTTATCGTGCAGTCCAAGATCGACGGCCTGCGCGGTCTTTTCCGCCCGGCCATGACGCGCGAGGAGAAGGACAAGGCGATGTCCATCCTCGATTTCCTCGGCATCACCCGCATTGCGCACGAGGACGGCCACAACCTCTCCTACGGCCAGAAGAAGCTGATGGACCTCGCCGCGCTTCTGATGTCGGACCCCAAGATCATCCTCCTCGACGAGCCGGCCGGCGGCGTCAACCCGTCGCTGATGGAGGAGATCGTCGGCCACATCCGGGCGCTCAACGACAAGGGCCTGACCGTGCTGATCGTCGAACATAACATGGACCTGATCATGCGCCTTTCGCACAAGGTCGTCGTGATGGCGCACGGCAAGGTCATCTGCGTCGGCACGCCCGAAGTCGTCCGCAAGGACCCGCATGTCCTCGACGCCTATCTTGGCGGCGTCATTGAGGAGGCGGCATGATGATGAACCTTCTCGACGTCACCAGCATCACGGCCGGCTACGGCGACGGCCCCGCCATCCTCGACGGCGCACATCTGACCGTCGAGCCCGGCAAGGTGCATTGCATCATCGGGCCGAACGGGGCGGGCAAGTCGACGCTGCTCAAGGCGATCTGCGGGATGCTGTCGATCCGCAAGGGCGACGTGATCTTCAAGGGCGAGCGGCTGAACGGCCTGCGCCCCGACCAGATCCTGCGCAAGGGCATCTGTTTCGTGCCGCAGGAGCGCGCGCTGTTCCCGAAGATGACCGTCCGCGAGAACCTGCGCATGGGCGGCTTCATCCTCGACGACAAGAAGGAGCTGGAGCGCCGCATCGACGGCATCCTCGAGCGGTTTCCGATCCTGCGCGAACGCGCCGATCAGCATGCCGGCACCATGTCGGGGGGCCAGCAGCAGACGCTGTCCATGGCCCGCACGCTCATCATCAAACCCGACATCGTCATGCTCGACGAGCCTTCGCTCGGCCTCGCGCCGAAGATCGTCCAGGAGATGTTCGACATCATGAAGATGATGTCGGCGGAAGGCGTCACCGTGCTCCTGGTCGAGCAGAACGCGCTGATGGGCCTCAAGAATGCCGACTGGGGCGTCGTGCTCGACCTCGGCAGGACATTGTTCGAAGGCCCGGCGAGCGAGGTGCTGGCCGATCCGCGCATCCAGGAACTTTACCTCGGCGGCAAGAAGGCCGCCTGACGGGGATCCCATGGCAGAGATATTGCAGATACTGATCCTGGGCCTGGCGCTTGGCGGCGTCATCGCCCTGATGGGCTCGGGCCTGTCGCTCGTCTTCGGCGTGATGCGCATCGTCAACCTCGCGCACCCGTCGCTGATCATCGGCGGCGCATACATCACCTACCTGGCCTTCAAGTCGTTCGGCGTCGATCCGATCGTGATGCTGCCAGTGGCTGCCGTCATCATGGCCGCGATCGGCGTGCTGCTCTACCGGCTGGTGTTCGAGCGCGAGGCCAAGAGCGCCAAGTATTCCGAGATGACGGTGCTGCTGACCTTCGCGCTGGCGATGATGGTGGAAGGCCTGCTCGGCGGCCTGTTCACCAACACCCAGAGGGTCACCTCTCCCGATTATGCCACCGAGGCCTTCTTCATCGGCGACATCTTCGTGCCGAAGGGGCAGCTCTACGCCGGCATCGTCTCGCTCGCGATCATCGCCGGGCTGTCGCTGTTCCTCAAATACTCGCGCATCGGCTACGCCATTCGCGCCACGACCCAGAACCGCGAGGCGGCGGAACTGCTCGGCGTCAACGTGCAGTTCATCAGCATCCTCGCCTTTGCCATCGGCCTCGGCCTCGCCGGTGCGGCAGGCTCACTTGTCAGCTTCGTGTTCAGCTTCTTCCCGGCCAAGCACTGGGAGTGGATCGCCATGCTGATGTCGGTCGTCGTGCTGGGCGGCATGGGCTCGATCCTCGGCACGGTGGTGGGTGCGCTGGTCCTCTCCGTGGTCGCCGCCTTCGTCGGCGCCTGGATCGGCGCGACCTGGTCGACGCTGACCTTCTTCCTCGCCCTGTTCATCATTCTGCTGGTGCGGCCTCAGGGGCTGTTCGGCGAAAAACCGGAGCTGGCGTGATGGCCGTTTCCCTCCAGGACTCCAGCGCCAGCGCTGTGATCGAGGCGCGTCGCGTCCAGAACGAAAAGCTGTCGCGCAAGGCCGACCAGGCCCGCGCGACGTGGTTTCCGCTCCTGATCCTCGCCGTGCTCGTCGCGCTGCCGCTGCTGCAGTTCGTCGGCAACTACAACTACGTCCTGCACCTGGTGCTGTTCACGGCTTCCTATGTCGCCATGGCTTCGGGCTGGAACATCCTCGGCGGCTTCGCCGGCTACATCTCGCTCGGCCACGCCGTGTTCTTCGGCATCGGCGGCTATTTCTCCGGCATGATCCTGGCGCGCTACGGCATTTCCACGATCATCACCGCGCCGCTGGCTGGCCTGGTCGCCGCCGCGGTCGGCTATGCCGTTGGCATGGTCACCCTCAAGGTGCGTGGCCCGAGCTTCATCATCTCGTCGATCGCGCTTTTGATGATCGCCCGCATCCTGTTCGACAACTGGCACTTCATTGGCGGGGCCAACGGCCTGACCCTGCCGCCCAACGACCTGTCGGTGCAGTGGTCCAAGGTGCCCTACTACTATGCGATGGTGGCGATCGCCTCCTTCACCGTGTGGGCGAGCTACAAGATCAAGCATTCGAAGTTCGGGCTCGGCCTGCGCGCCATCTCCAAGGACGAGATCAAGGCGGAAAGCGCCGGTATCGACACCCGCTTCTACAAGGTCCTGGCCTTCGCGCTGTCGGCATTCTTCGTCGGCATGACGGGTGCGGTCTGGGGCGAGTACCTGACCTACCTGCGGCCCAACATCTTCCTGCTCATCCTGGTCTCGGCCAACCTCGTGCTGATGTGCATCCTCGGCGGCAAGGGCACCATCGCCGGGCCGGTCGTCGGCGCGCTCCTGATCGTGGCGCTGAACGAGATCTTCGTCGCCACCATGGGCGCGTCCGAGATCAACATCCTGGGCACCGGCCTGGTGATGGCGCTGGGGCTGATGTTCTTCCCGCTGGGCCTCATCGGCACCCTCGCGCGGAACGGAAAGCTCCCGCGCGTCCTCAACTGGGACTAGCCGTCCGCCCCTGAACCCAGAACTGGCTCGTGCCCAACGCGAGAGGAAGAAGCCATGCCGGAATTCGTGCTCTACAACGCGCCCCAGTCCACCTGCAGCCAACGTGTCCGCTATGTCCTTCACGCCAAGGGCAGGGCCTTCGAGGAACACAAGCTCGACCTGTTCAAGGGCGACCAGCTCAGGCCGGAATACCTCGCGATCAACCCCAACGGCGTGGTGCCGACGCTGCTGCACCGCGGCGCGCCGGTGACCGATTCCGCGGTCATCGTCGAGTATCTCGAGGACATCCTGGGCGACGTGGCTCCGCTCAGGCCGAAGGATCCGCTGAAGGCCGCCGAGATGCGGGCGATGATGCGGTTCATCGACGAGGTGCCGACGCCGGCCATCCGGGTACCGTCCTACAACCTCGCCTTCCTGCCGCACTACCAGTCGATGACCGAGGCGGAGTTCCAGGCGCTTTGCGACAGCAAGCCGCTGCGCCGCGAGTTCCTCATGAAGATGGGCCGCACAGGCTTTCCCAAGGCCGAGATGGACGAGGCGCTGGGCCGTCTGCAACGCGGCGTCGACCGCATGGCGGCGTGGCTGGAGGCCAACGGCGGGCCTTGGCTGACGGGCCGGGACCTGACCCTTGCCGATGTCTGCATCATGCCGGTCATCGTCAGGATGGACGACATCAACCTGGGCGGCATGTGGAACAAGGCGCCCGCCATCGGCCGCTGGCTCGACCGCATCCGGGTGACCGACGCCTTTGCCCGGACCTACTACCACGGCTCGCTGCTGACCGAGAAATACCCGCACCTGCAGCTTGCAGGTAAGCGCATGGAACCTGCCGAAGCCTGACTTCGGAGCATTGGAGACTGACGATGGATCCCACGAGCATCGCAAAGCTCATCACCAAAGAAGCGGATGTCACGCCAACCGTTCTCGCGGCGATGGCGGACACCGACGATCCCCGCCTCAAGGAGATCATGACCTCAATGGTCACGCATCTCCACCAGTTCCTGCTGGAGACGCGCCCGACAGAGGCGGAGTTCGAATACGCGTTGCGCTGGATCGTCGAGATCGGGCAGTTCACCAACGAGTTCCACAACGAGGTTGTGCTTGCAGCGGACGTGGTCGGCGCGTCAACGCTGATCGACCTGATCAACAATGACGGCATGCAGGGAGAGACCATGTCCGCGCTGCTCGGCCCGTTCTATCGCGGCGATGCGCCGGCTTGCGCGAATGGCGAATGCATCGCGCGCTCGGAAACGCCCGGACCGTCCCTTTTCTTCTCCGGAAAGGTGGTGGGCGCCGATGGCGCGCCGATCGCCGGCGCGGCGCTGGACGTCTGGCAGGCTTCGCCGGTCGGTCTCTACGAGAACCAGGACGAGACGCAGGAGGACTGCAACCTCCGCGGCAAGTTCACCTCCGGCGCCGACGGCAGGTTCCATTTCCAGTCGGTGAAGCCGGCAGGCTACCCGGTGCCGACCGGCGGTCCGGTGGGCGTGCTACTGCGCGCCCAGAAGCGGACGCCGATGCGCCCCGCGCACATCCACTTCATCGTATCCGCACCCGGGCACAAGACGCTGATCACGCAGATCTTCTCCGACAGCCCGGAGGCGCTCGCCACCGACGTGGTGTTCGGCGCCAAGCAGCAGATCGTCGGGGACTTCCGGATGCACACCCAGCCCCATCCCGACTATCCCGGCGCGACGCTGCCCTTCTACACCTGCGAGTACGACTTCAGGCTGGTGGAGGGGACGCCGGTCTTCCCGGTTCCGCCGATCTCGGGAAAGAAGAGCTGATTCGATGACAATTGAGAATTCGCATCGGCCGCTCGAAGGCAAGGTCGCGGTCGTGGTCGGCGGCTCCGGAGGCATCGGCCGCGAGGCCTGCCGTCTGTTCGCCGATGCCGGCGCCGTCGTGGTCGTCGGCTATCGCTCCGGCAAGGACAAGGCCGAGGAGATCGCGGCGGCGCTGGCGGGCGACGGACATCTCGCCCTGCCGGTCGCGATCGAGGACACCGTCACGATCGAGGCGTTCAGGGACGCGGTCCTCCAGGAGCTCGGGCGCGTCGACATCCTGGTCAACACCGCCGGCATCACCCAGCCGGTGGCGCATGCCGACCTAGACGCGCTGACCGATGACCTGATCGACCGCATCTTCATCAACAACTGGCGCGGCGTCTTCGCCACCATCCGCGCCTTTGCGCCGACGCTGAAGGCGACCGGCGACGGCCTGGTCGTCAACGTCTCGTCGATCGCCGCCTTCACCGGCATCGGCTCCAACGTCGCCTATTGCGGCGCCAAGGCCGGCGTCGATGTGATGGCCAATTCGCTCGGCCGTGCGCTGGCGCCGGAGATACGCGTGATGGTGGTCTCGCCCGGAGCAGTCGACACCCAGTTCGTGCCCGGCCGCGGCAAGGAGTTCAACGACAAGGTCGCCGCGACCACGCCGCTCAAGCGGATCACCAGTCCGACCGACGTCGCCGAGGCGATCGTCGCCTGCGCGACCCATCTGAAATTCTCGACCGGCAGCCGGATTGTCGTCGACGGGGGGAGGCATCTGTGATGCAGCCGAAAGTCATCATCACCTGCGCCGTCACCGGCAATCTGACCACCCGCGAACACCATCCGGATCTGCCGGTGACGCCCGAGGAGATCGCCAACGCATGCCTCGAGGCGGCGGACGCGGGGGCTGCGATTGCGCATATCCATGTCCGCGATCCTGAGACGGCAAAGCCGTCGATGGAGCTGAAACACTATCGCGAGGTGGTCGAGAGGATCCGGGCGAAGAACAACGCCCTGATTCTCAACGTCACGACGGGACCCGGCGGCCGCTACCATCCGAGCGACGAGAACCCGGCGGTCGCCGGACCGCGCACGACGCTGATGCGTCCGGAAAGGCGCGTCGAGCACATCCTCGAGCTGAAGCCCGAGATCGCCACGCTCGACCTCAACACCATGACCTTCGGCAACGAGGTGGTGATCAACACGCCCGCCAACGTGAAGATCATGGCGGACATGATCTATGAGGCTGGCTCCAAGCCCGAGCTGGAAGTGTTCGACACCGGCCATATCCAGCTGGCCCTCGACATGCTGAAGGCGGGTTCGCTGAGGGCGCCGACCCTCTACAACATCGTTACCGGCGTGAAATACGGCTTCCCGGCCACCCCGGAGGTGATGGCGCTCGCCGCCCGCCTGCTGCCGCGGGACTGCGTCTGGACCGGCTTCGGCGTCGGCCGGATGTCCTTCCCGATGGCCGTGCAGTCCTACCTGCTCGGCGGCCATGTCCGCGTCGGGCTGGAGGACAACTCGTACCTTTCGAAGGGCGTGCTCGCCAAGGGCAATGGCGAACTCGTGGAGCGCGCACGCGACCTCATCGAGAAGCTCGGCGGGCAGATAGCCAGTCCGTCGGAAGCCAGGGAAATGCTGGGGCTCGCAGCCTGACCGGCGCGGCTCGACGTAAAGGAGATTGGAACAGATGAACATTCAAGCAGGCGTCGGGTCCGGCCAGGCGCTCAGGGTCTCGCAGAAGTCTCCCGACCTCGACAACCTCCTGATCGACGTGGTCGAGGTGAGCGTGCCGCGGCCCGGCCCGGGACAGGTACTGGTCGAGATTGTGGCCGCCGGCGTCAATCCGAGCGACGTGAAGGCTTCGCTCGGCCACATGCCGCACGCCATCTGGCCGCGCACACCGGGGCGCGACTTCGGCGGCATCGTCCGCGAGGGGCCATCGCACATGATCGGCATGGAGGTCTGGGGCGGTGGCGGCGAACTCGGCATCAGCCAGGACGGCAGCCACGGCAAATGGATGGTGCTCGACCAGAAGGCGGTGCGCGCCAAGCCTAAAAACTTCTCGATGGAGCAGGCAGGCTCCATCGGAGTTCCCTTCATCACCGCCTTTGAGGGCCTGCGCGAGGCCGGCGGCGCGCAGCCGACCGATGTCGTCCTGGTCTGCGGCGGCAACGGCAAGGTCGGTCAGGCGGCGATTCAGCTCGCCACCCTTGCCGGCGCGAAGGTCATCGCCGTCGAGTATAACGACCAGCCGCTGATCGGCCACACCAACGCACCCGTCGAGATGCTGAACAGCGGCGCGCAGGACGTGGCCGCCATCGTCCGCGAGATGACCGACGGCCATGGCGCCGACATCGTCTTCAACACGGTCGGCAGTCCCTATTTCGAGATCGCCAACAAGGCCATGGCCAAGCAGGCGCGGCAGATCTTCATCTCGACGTTCGACCGGGCGGTGCCCTTCGACATCTTCAACTTCTTCCGTGGCCGCCACAAATACATCGGCGTCGACACGCTGGCGCTGTCCTCTGTCGACGGCGCGCGGATCTTCGACAGGCTGAAGCCGAAGTTCGAGGAGGGGCTGCTCAAGCCGTTCCCGATCAATCCGGATTGCTGCTACGGGCTTGCCGATGCGCAGAAGGCCTATGCTTCGGTGCTTCGCGGCACCCCCGAGCGCGTGCTCTTGAAGCCGTAAGGGGAACGCGATGCAAGTCACCCGCTACAGCGAAGCCGGCGCCTACGAGGCGCCGGAGCACTATGGCATGCACTGCCTGCGGCTGCAGGGCAAGGAGGCGACGACGACCGACACCATATGGATCGGCCTGTCGCATCTCCTGCCGGGCGGGCACACGTCGCTGAAGGATGCCGCCGTGGAGAAGATCTACATCGTGGTCGCCGGCGAGGTGACCGTCGAGACGGCAGACGGGGCGGTAACGCTCGGCGTGCTCGACAGCTGCCGGCTGGCGCCAGGCGAGGCGCGCGCCTTGTCCAATCGGACCAACGCGCCGGCGTCGGTTCTCCTGGCGATGCCGACGAACGGCTGACGGACGGGAGGCGACATGACCAGGCCAACGATGTACCGGCTGGGCGAACGTGCGCCCACCCTGCCAGCAGATGGCGACGTCTACGTGGCCC
Source organism: Mesorhizobium shangrilense (assembly GCF_028826155.1). Classification (NCBI taxonomy): domain Bacteria; kingdom Pseudomonadati; phylum Pseudomonadota; class Alphaproteobacteria; order Hyphomicrobiales; family Phyllobacteriaceae; genus Arvimicrobium; species Arvimicrobium flavum. The sequence goes on along the minus strand of NZ_JAQGPN010000001.1, from coordinate 277,352 downwards.
CCGGCGCGGTGGTCGTCGGCGATGTGCGCATCGGCGACGGCGTCAGCATCTGGTTCAATGCCGTGCTGCGCGGCGACAACGAGCCGATCACGCTCGGTGCAGGTTCGAACGTGCAGGACGGCTGCGTCGTCCACACCGATCCCGGCTACCCCGTCGAGATCGGCGAGAACGTCACCATCGGCCACAACGCCATCGTCCATGGCTGCATCATCGGCAATGGCAGCCTGATCGGCATGGGCGCGACCGTTCTCAACGGGGCGCGGATCGGCGAGCGATGCCTCGTCGGCGCCAACTCCCTCGTCAGGGAAGGCATGGTCGTCCCGGACGGCTCGCTGGTGATCGGCATCCCGGCCAAGATCGTGAAGGCGCTCCATCAGGAGGCTGCGGCACGGCTCTCGGGCGGGGCGGCGAGATACCGTTCGAAGGCGGCATCCTATCCGCTCGAACTCGAGCCGATCGACTTGTGAACGCACAACGGCGCTCTGGCGCCAAGAAGGGCATTGAGAATGGGCGAGACTGAAAACAGGTTGCTGAGCGTGGTCGAGCACTGGCTCCCGCGCATGGAGGTAGCCGGCATTCCCTCGGCCACGGCCAAGGCCGTGATCGAAAGCGCGGGCGTCTGGGAAAACTGGCTGCCCGCGTGGAGCGCCGAGGGTGACCGCCACGCCGCCATGGGCGCGGAGGCGCTCGCCGCCGGCCGGAGAATCACCGCGGGAGAGGCCTTCGCCCGCGCCAGCCTCTTCTATCATTTCGGGCAGTTCATGGCCTTCGAAGACCTCGCGGCCAAGGAGAAGGCGGCCGCCCGCAAGGTCGAGCTTTACCGGAAGGCTGCGCCCTTGCTGGAAGTTCCCGGCGAGCTGATCGAGGTGCCCTTCGAGGGCGGGGTCCTGCGCGGATGCCTGCGCCTGCCGCAGGGCGCCGGGCCGCATCCGCTGGCCTTGATCATCCCCGGCTCCGATTCCACCAAGGAGGAGTTCCCCGCACTCGAGCGGCACTTCCTCATCCGGGGCATGGCGACGCTGTCGCTGGACGGCCCGGGTCAGGGAGAAGGGCGTGCGCACGGCCATCTGCGCGCCGACATTGCCCCGGCGATTGCCGCCGCGATCGCCGCGGTCAGCGGCAAGCCGGGCCTGTCGGGTCAGGTGGGGCTGGTCGGCATGGCCTTCGGCGGCTTTCTCGCGTTGCGGGCCGCGTCCGCGCTCAAAGGCCTGGCGGGCGTGATTTCGATCAACGGCTTCTACGACCTCGGCGCGCTCTGGCCGGCCCTGCCGAAGGTCTACCAGGACAACATGACCTTCGCGCTGGGCGGCGCCGATGTGGTAGAGAGCGCTCGCCGCTTCACGCTTGCGGGCGCCCCCGCGCCGGCGGCTCCCGCACTCGTCCTGCATGGCGGGCGCGACAAGATCTTTCCGCCGTCGGAGGCGCAGAAATGCGCGGATGCCTGCACTGCGGGCGCTGAACTGCATGTGATGCCGACCGGCAACCACGTCTGCAACAACATCCCCTGGCTCTATCGGCCGCTTGTCGCCGACTGGCTGGCGGATCGCTTCAGGGGCTGAGAAGCCGTTGTGTGAAGAGCGGCGGGGCGGGGCGGAGCGCCGCGGCCCGCCTGCCGTTTGCCGATCATGCGCGCGAAATGTCCACTCGATTTTGGACGATAATCCACCACAAGGGGACTCCGCGGCCTGATCGGAAATAAACGTGGCTGGTACCAGTTAGGGCACCTTGGCAGGCCTATGAAAGCCTATGAAACCTGCCATTTGCCAACACTGATGGGAGCAGAAGATGATTCACGCCGACGATGGGTCCTTGTCGCAGGAGCAGCGCCTGATGCGCGACAGCTGCCGGTCGTTTGTGGACGATGTGGTGACCCCCTTCATCCGCTCGAACTGGCAGCGTGAATGGGACATGAGCCCCGGCGAGCGCCTGCCGGATTCGGTCCTCGAAGGCGCCGATGCGATCGGCGTCCGCACGCTCGGCGTGCCTGAGGAGTTTGGCGGCATCGACCTCGAGAAGGAAACCGAGGTCCGTACCTTCGCCCTCATCTCCGAGGAGATCGCTCGCGGTGATTCGGGTCTTGCCGACAAGCTCGTCCAGAACTGGAAGGTCTCGATCGTCCTGCGCCAGTTTGCTCCCAAGCACCTTCAGGAGAAGTGGTTCCCGCGTCTCCTGGAGGATCCGAAGTTTCTCCTGGCGCACTGCCTGACCGAGCCGCGCGGCGCATCCGACCGCTGGCTGCCCTACAACGTTCCGGAAGCCTCCATGCACACCAAGGCGGTGCTGGACGGCGACCATTGGGTGATCAACGGCCGCAAGCAGTTCATCTCGAACGGTTTTGACGCCAGCCTCTACGTCGTCTACGCCAACACCGATCCGTCGGTCGGCATGCTGCAGGGCACGTCGAGCTTCCTGGTGCCGCGCGGCACGCCCGGTCTCACCATCACAAAGTGCAACGAGACCATGGGCTGCCGCTTCATGAACAACGGCGAGCTGGTCTTCGAGGACTGCCGTGTCCCGGCTGACCACCTGCTCGTCAAGAGCACCGCGCTCGCATCCGCCGGCCAGTACTTCCGCGCCGGCAAGATCATCCAGGCCGCGAAGAACCTCGGCGTCGGCGTGGCTTGCTTCGAGCGCACGGCGGACTATGTCCAGAACTACGTCCAGGGCGGGCGAATCCTCATCAAGCATCAGGCCGTGGCGCTGCGGCTTGCCGACATGGCCACCCGCATCGAGGCGGTCCGCTCGCTGGTCGAGCGCGCGGCCAAGGCGGTCGACGAAGCACATCCCGATGCCGACATCCTCTGCAACATGGCGAAGGTCTATGCTTCCGAGGAGATCATGAAGGTCGCAACCCATGCGCTCGAACTTCACGGCGGGAATGGCGCGATGCTCGAGTTCGGCATCGAGAAGCTGTTCCGCGACGCTGCGATATTCCTGCACATGGACGCCACGGTGGACGTCAGCCGCATGAAGATCATCAAGAACATGTTCCCTGCCACCGCCGGCAAGTACGCCGGCCCCGAGAACTGAGGTTGCCGGCTGGGGTGGCGGCGCCTGTGGGCGCAGCCCGCCCCGGCCGCAGGGAGGACGAGATGAAGATACTGGTTGCCGTGAAAAGGGTTGCCGATCCCAACGTCAAGGTGCGTGCCCTGGCCGATGGCTCGGGCGTCGATCTGGCAAACGTCAAGATGACCATGAACCCGTTCGACGAGATCGCCGTCGAAGAGGCGCTTCGCCTAAAGGAGGCCGGCCGCGCGACCGAGATCGTGGTCGCGTCGATCGGCTCCGACAAGTCGGCGGAAACGCTGCGCACGGCGCTTGCCATGGGCGCCGACCGCGGACTGCTGGTACGCGCGGATTCCGCAGTGGAGCCTCTTGCCGTCGCCAAGATCCTAAAGGGGATGGCGGAGGCCGAGAAGCCCGATCTGGTCATCGTCGGCAAGCAGGCGATCGACGACGACAGCAACCAGACCGGGCAGATGCTGGCTGCCCTGCTTGGCTGGGGGCAGGGCACGTTCGCCTCGAAGATCGCTGTCGGCGATGCGGCGATCGAGGTGACCCGCGAGGTCGATGGCGGCCTGCAGACCGTCGCCTTGCCGCTACCCGCGCTTGTCACCGCCGACCTGCGGCTGAACGAGCCGCGCTACGCGTCGCTGCCCAACATCATGAAGGCGAAGAAGAAGCCTATCGAGGAGAAGACGCCTGCCGACTACGGCGTCGCCGTCGAGCCGCGGCTGACCGTCGTGCGCGTGCACGAGCCGGCGACCCGCAAGGCAGGCGTCAAGGTCGGCTCGGTCGCCGAACTGGTCGACAAGCTGCGCACCGAAGCAGGAGTCCTGTGATGACCATTCTCGTTCTGGCCGAACACCAGGATACAGAGCTCGACGAGGCCACGGCCAAGGCCGTCTCGGCCGCAGTCCGCATCAGCGGCGAGGTCCATGTGCTGGTTGCCGGGTCCGGCTGCCGGCCTGCCGCGGAGGCGGCCGCGCGTCTGGACGGCGTCGCCAAGGTGCTGTTCGCCGACGATCCCAGCCTTGCCAACCGGCTCGCAGAGCCCGTCGCCGCACTCGTCGTCGGCCTTTCCGGCGGATACGATGCGCTGCTCGCCCCTTCGACGACAAGCGGCAAGAACGTCATGCCCCGCGTGGCCGCGCTCCTTGACGTCATGCAGGTATCCGACGTCATCGCCGTCGAAGGCCCGGACCTGTTCCAGCGCCCCATCTATGCCGGCAACGTCATCCAGACCGTTCGCTCCGCCGACGCCAGGAAGGTCCTGACCGTTCGCGCCTCGTCCTTCCCCGCCGCCGCGACCGTGTCGGACGCGCGGCCGATCGAGGCGGTGGCGATCCCCGCCGATCCCGAGCGCTCCTCCTTTGTCCGCAACGAGATGTCGGCGTCCGAACGGCCCGAGCTTGCCGGTGCTCGGATCGTCGTGTCGGGTGGACGCGCGCTGGCCTCGGCCGAGAATTTCGAGACGGTTCTGGCGCCGTTGGCCGATACGCTGGGCGCAGCGATCGGCGCCAGCCGCGCCGCGGTGGACGCCGGCTATGTCTCGAACGACCTCCAGGTCGGCCAGACGGGCAAGATCATCGCGCCGGAGCTCTACATCGCCTGTGGCATCTCCGGAGCGATCCAGCATCTCGCCGGCATGAAGGATTCCAAGGTGATCGTCGCGATCAACAAGGACCCCGACGCGCCGATCTTCCAGGTCGCCGACTATGGCCTGGTCGCGGATCTGTTCGAGGCGGTCCCGGAATTGCACACGATGGTTGCGGGCGAAGCGAGCGCGTAAGCTTTTTCATCGCCCGTGGAAAGGGGAACCGAGATGGGAGGAGCAATGATCGACAAGTCGGCACGCCTTCGTCGCGAATGCGATACAGAGGACCCGAGCCTTGCCGCTCCGTTCCGCTCCTACGCCCTCGACCGATCGGGAAGTCCGCGCTTCCACATAAGGATGGTGGAGGACACCCAGCGCCTCTACCCGGCCCACAAGCACGACTACTTCCAGATCGTCTATTTCATGTCGGATGCACCGGCGATGCGGATCGGCCTGACCTCGCACAAGCCGAGGCCCGGTTCGATCTACTTCATCGCTCCGATGGTGCCCCACCAGGTCAGGTACGATCGAGGGACCCGCTGCGTCCTCATCTACTTCGATCTTGATCTCCTGCGGCCCAGCATCACCCGGTCGTATCCGGTTGCGGAACTGGTCCGGCTGGCGCCCGAGCTGACGCCCTTCGCCTGGCAGAACCATGTCTCGTTCCTGCTTCAGGGGCCGCAGATCGAGCGGACGGAACGGGCCATCGCCTCCATGATCGCCCAGCATGGTTCCGAACGGATCTGCGAGATGGAGATCGTGCGCGCGGAGCTGACGCTGATGCTGGCCGCCCTGTGCCAGGACTACGAGGCCGAATTCGCCGAGCTTTCGACCAGGCTGCCCGTGATGGGGCGCGACAGCAGCCACATGCGCCGCATCGCCGAGTTCATCGGCGAGAACTACACGCTTGGTCCGAGCCTCAGCGAGGCGGCGGATGCCGCCCGCCTCTCCAAGAGCCGGCTCTGCGCCCTGATCCGACAGTACACCGGCACGAGCTTCAACACGCTGATCCGCGAGATGCGCATCGAGGATGCCCGCGAGCGGCTGGTGCTCACCGACGATTCGATCGGCCAGATCGCCTATTCCGTCGGCTACAACGACGAGAAGTATTTCCTGCGTGCCTTCAAGAATTCGGTCGGGATGACGCCCACTGCCTATCGGTTGAAACGGGCCAACGAAAGCCTCGCGGCCAAGGCCGGCGCCGATGCCAGTATTTTGCGCCACCGTGCCCCTCAGTGGCATGGGCCCGCAAAGCGCTCCGCGCTGGAGACGGCGGTGGGAGGCAACTCGTGAGCGCCGCCATCTCCTTTCATCTCAACGGGGCGGAGGTGACGCTGGAGCCTGCGGGCGACGAGCCGCTTCTCTTCGCGCTCAGGAACCGGCTCGATCTCAAGGCAGCGCATTTCGGCTGCGGCCTGGAGCAGTGCGGCGCATGCATGGTGAGCATTGACGGGCAGCCGCGCTATTCGTGCACGCTGCCCGTTTCCGCGCTTGGGGGCTGCCACGTGACGACGCCCGAGGCGCTGGCAGACGATCCTGTCGGGGTTGCCCTGCTCGACGCGTTCGAACACGAGCAGGCCGGCCAATGCGGCTATTGCATCCCCGGCATCCTCATGAGCGCCTACGCGTTCCTCAAGTCGGAGCGCCGCCCGGGCCGCGATGCGATCGTCGCCGCCCTCGACCCCCATCTCTGCCGCTGCGGGGCGCACGGCGGCATCCTGCGCGCCGTCGAGCGCGCGGCGACGAAGCTGGGCGGAACCGACCGATGATCGGCAATGCCCTGCCCAAGAGCATCCAGGACAACCCGGAGCTGGGTCGGTGGATATCGCTCGACCGCGCAGGCGTGGTCGCGGTCTCCTCCGGCAAGGTCGAGCTCGGCCAGGGGATCCTGACCGCTCTCGCCCAGATTGCCGCCGACGAACTCGCGCTGGGCCCCGAGCGCATCGTGCTCATGCCGGCCGACACAGACCGCTCGCCGGACGAAGGCATCACCGCCGGCAGCCAGTCGGTGGAGGTCTCGGGCGCGTCGATCCGGCTGGCGGCCGCGCAGGCTCAGGCTGCGTTGCTCCAGGCCGCGGCGGCCCGGCTCGGCGTCGATGCGGGCAGCCTGTCGTGCGTCGACGGAGGCGTCCACCTCGACGGGGAGGCGACCGGCCTCGATTTCTGGTCGCTCGCGCCCGACGTCGACTGGCGGCAGCATGTCACCGGCGACGTTCCGGTGAAGCGGGTCGGCGACTACGCCGCCGTCGGCGAAAGCCGTCCGCGCATCGACATGGCGCAGAAGCGCAGCGGCGGCGGTTTCATCCACGATCTCGCGCTGCCGAACATGCTGCACGTGCGCGTCGTGCGCCAGCCCTTCCGGCTTGCCCGCCTGGTCGAAGTCGACGAGGCGTGGCTGCAGCGCCGCTTTCCCGGCATCCAGGTTCTTCGCAAGCAGGATTTCCTCGCCCTTGCCGCAGAGGACGAGTTTGCCGTGCACGTCGCCCATTCCGAAGCCGAGAAGTTCGTCCGCTGGGAGAAGGTGCCCGGCCTATGGCAGCCCGCCACCACCTCCGGCGAGAAGCGCACTGTCCTTGGCGCCGCGGCGCCGGCTGCCGGCTCCGCCAGCATCTCCGCCCGATATTCCCGCGCACACATCGCGCATGCGTCGATTGGGCCGTCCTGCGCGCTGGCGCATTTCGACGCCGGCCGGCTCACGGTCTGGAGCCATTCGCAGGGCATCTTTCCGCTGCGCGGCCAGATCGCGCGGTGCCTCGGGCTTGATCCCTCGCTCGTGCGCGTCATCCATGCGCATGGCTCCGGCTGCTACGGCCACAACGGCGCCGACGACGCAGCGCTCGACGCGGCGATTGTCGCAATGGAGCTTTCTGGCCGGGCGGTGCGGGTGCAATGGTCGCGCCAGGACGAGCTCGCCCGCGGGCCGCTCGGTGCGGCCATGTCGGCGGAGGTCGACGCCGAGCTCGACGGCGCCGGACGCGTGGCCTCGTGGAAAATCTCCGTCACCAGCGAGCCGCACGCCCAGCGGCCGGGCTTCGGCGGCCATGTCAATCTCAGCTCGGCCGAAGCGCTCGACGCGACGCGTCTGCCGGGAAAGGTCGACGACCTGCCCGATGCCGCCGGTGGCGGCGCGGCGCGCAACGCGGTCGCGATCTACGATTTTCCTGCCCACCAGGTCGCCGTCCGCCTGAACACGCAAAGCCGCATCAGGACCTCGTCGCTGCGTTCGCTGGGGGCCCACCTGAATGTCTTCGCCATCGAGTCGGCGATGGACGAACTGGCCGATCTCGCCGGCGTCGACCCGCTCGATTTCCGGCTGCGCCATCTGAGCGACGACCGGTGCAGGGCCGTGCTCCTGGGTGCGGCCGAGATGAGCGGATGGCCGGGGAACCATCCGGCGGGCGAAGGCCGCGCGCTGGGCATTGCCGCGGCCCGCTACAAGAACAAGGGCGCCTGGCTCGCGGCCGTGGCCGAGGTCGCGGTGGACGAGGAGGTAAGGCTCGAGCGCCTGTGGCTGTGCGCCGATGTCGGCCTGCTGGTCAATCCGGAGGGCGCGCGCAGCCAGATCGAGGGCGGCGCGATCCAGGCAGCGAGCTGGACGCTGAAGGAAGAGGTCAAGGTCGAGGACGATCGCGTGCCCGATTTCGACTGGAGCGGCTATCCGATCCTCAGGTTCTCGGAGATTCCCGAGATCGAGACGCGATTCGTCTCCGATCCCGCCAATCCGCCTCTCGGCGCCGGCGAGGCCTCGCAGGGGCCGGTCGCCGCGGCAATCGGAAACGCGGCGTCCCGTGCGCTCGGCCTGCGCATGCGCGACCTTCCCTTGACGCGGGAAAGGCTGGTCGACGCGCTCATGAGCGCGTGACCGTCGGCCGCCCGAAATTCTCAATAGTTTTGCCGAATCGCAGCGAGGGAAGATGAGCGAAGTCGAACGGGAAAGCATGGAGTTCGACGTCGTCATCGTCGGCGCCGGTCCTGCTGGTCTCGCCGCCGCCATCCGCCTGAAGCAGGTCAATCCGGACCTGTCGGTCGTGGTGCTGGAGAAGGGCGGCGAGGTCGGCGCGCACATCCTGTCCGGCGCAGTGGTCGACCCGATCGGTATCAACCGGCTGCTGCCGGGCTGGCGCAACGACGACGACCATCCGTTCAAGACGCCGGTGACCGACGACCATTTCCTGGTGCTGGGGCCGGCCGGCTCGGTCAGGCTGCCCAACCTGCTGATGCCGCCGTTGATGAACAATCACGGCAACTACATCGTCTCGCTCGGCAACGTCTGCAAGTGGATGGCGGCGAAGGCCGAGGCGCTCGGCGTCGAGATCTATCCGGGCTTTGCCGCCGCCGACCTGATCTATGACGATCAGGGTGCGGTGACCGGCGTGGTCACCGGCGACATGGGCGTGGAGCGCGACGGCACGCATGGCCCGGCCTTCGCCCCCGGCATGGCGCTCTTGGGCAAGTACGTGCTGATCGGCGAGGGCGCGCGCGGCTCGCTGGCCAAGAAGCTGATCGCCCGCTACGGCCTCGACGAGGGTCGCGAGCCCGGCAAGTTCGGCATCGGCCTCAAGGAGCTCTGGCAGGTCAAGCCGGAGAACCACAAGCCGGGCCTGGTGCAGCATTCCTTCGGCTGGCCGCTCGACATGAAGACCGGCGGCGGCTCGTTCCTCTACCACCTCGAGGACAACCAGGTGGCGGTCGGCTTCGTCGTCCACCTGAACTACAAGAATCCCTGGCTGTCGCCGTTCGAGGAGTTCCAGCGCTTCAAGACGCATCCGGCGATCCGCGGCGTCTTCGAGGGCGGCAAGCGCATCTCCTACGGCGCGCGCGCCATCACCGAGGGCGGCTGGCAGTCGGTGCCGAAGCTGGCCTTCCCGGGCGGCGCCCTGATCGGCTGCTCGGCCGGCTTCGTCAACGTGCCGCGCATCAAGGGGTCGCAAAATGCGGTGCTGTCGGGCATGCTGGCGGCCGAGCACGTGGCCGAGGCGATCGCTTCCGGCCGCGCCCATGACGAACTGGCCGGCTACGAGGCGGCCTGGCGGGCGTCCGACATCGGCAAGGATCTCAAGAAGGTGCGCAACGTCAAGCCGCTGTGGTCGCGCTTCGGCACCGCCGCGGGCGTGGCGCTCGGCGGCCTCGACATGTGGACCAACTCGCTGTTCGGCTTCTCGCTGTTCGGCACGCTGAAGCACGGCAAGACCGACGCCGCCTCGCTGGAGCCGGCGGCCAACCACAGGAAGATCGCCTATCCGAAGCCCGACGGCGTCTTGACCTTCGACCGGCTGTCGTCGGTGTTCCTGTCCTCGACCAATCACGAGGAGGACCAGCCGGTCCACCTCCAGGTCGGCGACATGGCGCTGCAGGTGCGCTCCGAGCACGACGTCTTCGCCGGCCCGTCGACGCGCTATTGCCCGGCCGGGGTCTACGAATGGGTCGACAAGGACGGCAACGCCGCCGCCGACCCCGAGGCCAAGGACGTCCGCTTCGTCATCAACGCGCAGAACTGCGTGCACTGCAAGACCTGCGACATCAAGGACCCCAACCAGAACATCAACTGGGTGCCGCCACAGGGCGGCGAGGGGCCGGTCTATCCGGGCATGTGAGGGCAGGGCGAACTACGAAGCCCCTGAAACCCTGAATGCCGCCGCCATCGCGCGGCATTTCCGCCCCATGACGCCCGCGGTGCGTCGCGGAGCCTTGCCCCGAGCGCCCTTTGGCCCGTCCTCCGCGTTCCGGGGCCGCACTTTTCTTCCTGGTAATGCCGATCGGAACTTGGCCAGACCCGGCTTGCGTGGCGAAAGGCCTGTTCTTATATACGCCGCAACCGTGGAAGCCTGCGCTCGCCACGGATTTCGAGTGAACAGGGGTCGTCCCCGGAACGCCTCATTGGGTCCTGACGGCCTGCTTGAAGGAGAGACTAGAAAAATGGCTAAAGTAATCGGCATCGACCTCGGAACGACAAACTCCTGCGTCGCCGTCATGGATGGCAAGGACGCCAAGGTCATCGAAAACGCGGAAGGCGCGCGCACGACGCCGTCGATCGTCGCTTTCACCAATGACGGTGAGCGTCTGGTCGGACAGCCCGCCAAGCGCCAGGCCGTGACCAATCCCGAAAACACCATCTTCGCCGTGAAGCGCCTCATCGGCCGCCGTTACGACGATCCGGTGACCGAGAAGGACAAGAAGCTCGTCCCCTATCACATCGTGAATGGCGACAACGGCGACGCCTGGGTCGAAGCCGGCGGCAAGAAGCAGTCGCCCAGCCAGATCTCGGCGATGATCCTGCAGAAAATGAAGGAAACCGCGGAAGCCTATCTCGGCGAGAAGGTCGAGAAGGCCGTCATCACGGTTCCGGCCTATTTCAACGACGCCCAGCGCCAGGCCACCAAGGACGCCGGCAAGATCGCCGGCCTCGAGGTGCTGCGCATCATCAACGAGCCGACCGCTGCCGCGCTCGCCTACGGCCTCGACAAGAGGGAAGGCAAGACGATCGCGGTCTATGACCTCGGCGGCGGCACCTTCGATATTTCGGTGCTCGAGATCGGCGACGGCGTCTTCGAGGTGAAGTCCACCAACGGCGATACCTTCCTCGGCGGCGAGGACTTCGACATGCGCCTGGTCGAGTACTTGGCCGCGGAGTTCAAGAAGGAGCAGGGCATCGACCTGAAGAACGACAAGCTCGCGCTGCAGCGCCTCAAGGAAGCTGCGGAAAAGGCGAAGATCGAGCTGTCGTCCTCGGCGCAGACCGAAGTGAACCTGCCCTTCATCACGGCGGACCAGACCGGCCCGAAGCACCTGACGCTGAAGCTGACGCGCGCCAAGCTCGAGCAGCTGGTCGACGATCTGATCCAGCGGACTGTCGAGCCGTGCAAGGCGGCGCTCAAGGACGCCGGGCTCAAGGCCGGCGAGATCGACGAGGTGGTTCTGGTCGGCGGCATGACGCGCATGCCGAAGGTCCAGGAAGTCGTGAAGCAGTTCTTCGGCAAGGAGCCGCACAAGGGCGTCAACCCCGATGAGGTGGTTGCGCTGGGTGCGGCGATCCAGGCCGGCGTTCTGCAGGGCGACGTCAAGGACGTCCTGTTGCTCGACGTGACCCCGCTGTCGCTGGGCATCGAGACGCTGGGCGGCGTGTTCACGCGTCTCATCGAGCGCAACACGACGATCCCGACCAAGAAGAGCCAGGTCTTCTCGACGGCTGAGGATTCGCAGTCGGCGGTGACGATCCGCGTCTTCCAGGGCGAGCGCGAAATGGCTGCCGACAACAAGTCGCTCGGCCAGTTCGACCTGGTCGGCATCCCCCCGGCGCCGCGCGGCGTGCCGCAGATCGAGGTCACCTTCGACATCGACGCCAACGGCATCGTCAACGTCACGGCCAAGGACAAGGGCACCGGCAAGGAGCATCAGATCCGCATCCAGGCGTCTGGCGGCCTCTCCGATGCCGACATCGAGAAGATGGTCAAGGACGCCGAGGCGAACGCCGAGGCCGACAAGAAGCGTCGCGCGCTGGTCGAAGCCCGCAACCAGGCCGAGGCTCTGGTCCACTCGTCCGAGAAGTCGCTCAGCGAATATGGCGACAAGGTCTCGGAAGCCGATCGCACCGCGATCGCCGATGCGATCGCAGCGCTGAAGACCGCGGCCGAGGGCGACGACGCCGACGACATCCAGGCGAAGTCGCAGTCGCTCGCCGAAGTGTCGATGAAGCTTGGCCAGGCCATGTACGAAGCCTCCCAGAAGGAGGCCGCGGAAGCCGACGCCAAGGCGGATGCCCAGAAGGACGGCGACGTCGTCGACGCCGACTTCGAGGAGATCGACGAGGACGACAAGAAGAAGTCGGCCTGAGATCGTTCGATCATTGCAAGGAGGCCCGGTGTTGAGCCGGGCCTTTTTGCAAGGTGAGGCAGCATTTTTCTATGAGAAAATCTGTGCCTATTGCTGGAGAGCTCTGGCATAGAGGCTCTCGGCTTACTAAATCCATCGGCGACGATCCAATCTGTGCGGTCGGACAACGCGCCAAGAGCACAATGCACGAAGACATTGATCATTCGGATCGCGGGGCAGCATGAAGGCTGATTTCTACGAGACGCTGGGCGTCCAGAAGGGCGCGGACGAAAAGGAACTCAAGAGCGCTTTCCGCAAGCTGGCCATGCAGTTCCATCCGGACAAAAATCCGGGCGACGAGTCCTGCGAGCACAAGTTCAAGGAAATCAACGAAGCCTATGAGTGCCTGAAGGACCCGCAGAAGCGCGCGGCATACGACCGTTTCGGCCACGCGGCCTTCGAGAACGGCGGCATGGGCCGCGGCGCCAACGGTTTCGCGGCAGGCGGCTTCTCCGACATCTTCGAGGACATCTTCGGCGAGATGATGGGCGGCGGGCGTCGTCGCAGCGGCGGTCGCGAGCACGGCGCCGACCTTCGCTACAATATGGAGATCTCGCTCGAGGAGGCCTTCACCGGCAAGACGGCCCAGATCCACGTGCCGGCCTCGATCTCCTGCACCGAATGCACCGGCAGCGGCGCCAAGCCCGGCACGCAGCCGGTGACCTGCACGATGTGTCACGGCCACGGCAAGGTGCGCGCCAGCCAGGGTTTCTTCTCCATCGAGCGCACCTGTCCGCAGTGTCACGGCCGCGGCCAGATGATCAAGGACCCTTGTCCCAAGTGTTCGGGCCAGGGCCGCGTGGTCGAGGAGAAGTCGCTGTCGGTCAATATTCCCGCTGGCATCGAGGACGGCACCCGCATCAGGCTCGCCAACGAGGGCGAGGCGGGTCTGCGCGGTGGACCGCCCGGCGATCTCTATATCTTCCTGTCCGTCAAGCCGCATGAGCTGTTCCAGCGCGACGGCGCAGACCTTTATTGCAAGGTGCCGATCTCGATGACGTCCGCGGCTCTCGGCGGCGCGTTCGAGGTCACTACGCTGGACGGCACGCAGACCCGCGTGAAGATCCCCGAGGGCACCCAGAACGGCCGTCAGTTCCGGCTGAAGGGCAAGGGCATGCCGGTGCTTCGCCAGCCCGCGGTCGGCGACCTTTATATTCAGGTCGCCATCGAAACGCCGCAGAATCTCAGCAAGCGTCAGCGCGAGCTATTGGAAGAGTTCGAGCAACTATCGTCCAAGGAAAACTCCCCGCAGTCGAGCGGCTTCTTTTCCCGCATGAAGGACTTCTTCGAGTCGTTCAGCGACTGACGTATTTTTCTTAACCTGGGCGGCGCAGGCTTGCCTGCGCGTCTGGGGCACTAGATTTAAGTTATTGTCCACAGCTGAGGAGAAGGGCTTCATGCCAGGCGTCACCGGTCTACGCAAGGCGTTCGCCGAGCGATTCGACGACGAGATGCGTTTCTTCAAGGGCTGGTTGCACCGACCGAAAGCGGTCGGATCCATCATTCCCACAAGCTCGGTCACGGCGAGGAAGATGGCGACGGTGATCGACCCCAGTTCCGGTCTGCCAGTGCTCGAACTGGGTCCGGGCACCGGCGTGATCACCAAGGCCATCCTGGAGCGCGGTGTAAGGCCGCAGGATCTCCATACGGTTGAATACGCGCCCGAGTTCGTCACCCATCTCAGGCGAACCTTTCCGGATGTGGATGTCATCCACGGCGACGCCTTCAACCTGAACGAAACGCTGCGCGACATGCCCGGGACAATGTTCGATTCCGTGATCTCCGGTGTGCCGCTCCTCAACTTTCCGGTTGCGACGCGCGTCCGGTACGTCGAGGACCTGCTCGATCGCCTGCCCCTCGGCCGGCCGATCGTGCAGCTGACCTACGGTCCGAAATCTCCGGTGCCGCCGGGACGCGGCAGCTACTCGGTCGAGCACTTCCGCTTCGTCCTGCGCAACATCCCGCCGACCCAGCTGTGGATCTACCGTCGGCGCAAGCCGAACTGATCCACTGTCCGGAGCCCAGCATGATCCCGAAAATCCTCGTTCTCGCCGGTTCGATCCGAACCGGCGCTTATAGCGGCAAGACCGCCGACTGCGCCCAGCGCGAGCTCGCGATGCAGGGGGCCGATGTCACGCGCATCTCGCTGGCCGACTATCCGCTGCCGCTGATGAACGAGGACCTCGAGGAGGAGCAGGGCATTCCCGAGAACGCCTTCAAGCTGGCCAGGCTGATCGCATCGCATGACGCAGTGCTCATCTGCACGCCCGAGTACAATGGGTCGCTGCCGCCGCTCCTCAAGAACACCATCGACTGGGTGAGCCGCATCTCGGAGGATGGCGGCAAGCCGCTGAAGCCGTACCCCGGCAAGGTGGTCGGGCTGTGCTCTTCTTCAGAGGGCCATTTCGCCGGCGTCCGCGCGATCATGCATCTGCGCCACGTCCTGTCCCACATCGGCATGGAGGTGATCTCGCCGCAGGTTTCGGTGCCCCGCGGCGGCGAGGCCTTCGAGGAGAGCGGCGATTTCAAGGAAGAGCGTCTGCGCAAGGGCATGGCGCGTCTCTGCCGCACGCTCATCGAGCATGCCCGGCTGCTCTCCACCCGGGTCGAGCATTGATCGGCCTCTACCTCACCCACCCGCAGGTCGAAATCGACCCGGCGGTGCCGGTGCCGGAATGGGGTCTGTCGGCGGTCGGCCGTCGGCGCGTGGAGGCTGTCTGCGGTGCGGCATGGGTACGCGGCCTTGCCCGTATCGTCAGCAGCGAGGAGCGCAAGGCCGTCGAGACGGCCGCGATCCTCACAGACGCATCCGGTCTCGCTCCCGGGACCGGGCAGGATATGGGAGAGAACGACAGATCCTCCACCGGCTTCCTTGCGCCGCCTGAGTTCGAGAAGGCGGCAGACAGCTTCTTCGCCGAACCGGAAGCGAGCTGGAACGGCTGGGAGCGGGCGATCGACGCGCAGCGCCGCATCGTCGGCGCGGTCGAGCGCGAGCTCGCCGCCCACGACCCGTCGCTCCCGATCCTGTTCGTCGGCCATGGCGCGGTCGGCACGTTGCTGAAATGCCATTTCGCCGGGCGGCCGATCTCGCGCCGCGAGGACCAGCCGGGCGGCGGCGGCAACATCCATGCGTTCGCCCTTGCAGATCGCCGCCTGCTTTGCGATTGGACGCCGATGGAACAGTTCACGGGGATTGCCGATGTCGTCTGAGATGCGCGATCGCTTGATTGTGGGCCTGGATGTGCCGACCGTGCGGGAGGCCGAGGCGGTCGTCAAAGACCTCGAGGGGACGGCCAGCTTCTACAAGATCGGCTACCAGCTCGCCTTCGCCGGCGGCCTGGACTTCGCGAAGGAACTTGCGAGCGGAGGAGCCAAGGTCTTCCTCGACATGAAGCTGCTCGACATCGACAACACGGTCGCCAAGGGCGTCGAGAACATCGCTAAGATGGGCATGACCATGCTCACGCTGCATGCCTATCCCAAGGCGATGAAGGCGGCTGTGGAAGCGGCGCGCGGCAGCGATCTCTGCCTGCTCGCGGTCACCGTGCTGACGTCGATGGACGCACAGGACGTCATCGATGCGGGCTATGCGCATGATCCCGGAACGCTGGTGCTGCGTCGCGCCGAGCAGGCGCGGCAGGCGGGAATGGGCGGCATCGTATGCTCAGCCGCGGAAGCCGCCGCGGTGCGCAGCATCGTCGGACCCGATATGGCGATCGTCACTCCGGGCATCCGTCCGGCAGGCGCCGAGCACGGCGACCAGAAGCGCGTCTTGACGCCGGCGCAGGCCATCCGCGCCGGGTCCAGCCACCTCGTCGTGGCAAGGCCGATCGTCGGCGCCGTTGACAGGCGGGAGGCTGCCCGCGCAATCCTAGCCGAGATGGCGGCTGCCTGAGCCTGCCGTCCTGAAACTGGGAGGATGGAATGGCCAAGGGATACTGGATTGCCCGCGTCGATATACGCGACCCGGAAGGATACAAGGACTATGTGGCGGCGGCCAGGCCCGCCTTCGAGAAACATGGCGCAAGGTTCCTGGCGCGCGGCGGCGCCAGCGATGCGGTGGAAGGCGTAGGCCGCGCCCGCAATGTGATCATCGAGTTCGCCTCGCTGAAGGTCGCGCAGGACTGCTATCACTCGCCCGAGTACCAGCACGCCGCCTCGATCCGGCAGAAACATGCGGATGGCGAGATCGTTCTCGTCGAGGGCATCGACGGCTGACGTCGGCATCCGATGGATTCCCGCTACCACATCCGGCCGCGGCGCGAGTCGGACGATGACCGGCTTGCCGGTGTGGAGACGCGCGCCGCAGCCTTGTTCAGTGCGCACGGCCACCCGGAGGTCGGCAATGCGCCGGCCTCCGACGCATCCTCCATCCGTACGCTGACGGACGGCTGCGATGTCTGGGTCGCGGCCGATCGGGACGATGCGCCCGTGGGTTTTGCCGTTGCCTACCAGCTCGGCGGCCATCTTCATCTCAAGGAACTGTCGGTCGACCCGGCGCATGGCCGGCGCGGCATCGGGGCGAGGCTCGTCGGCTGCGTCCGCGATGCAGCCCGCAGGCGCGGGCTTCCTGCGGTCAGCCTCACTACCTACCGTGACGTGCCGTTCAACCAGCCCTACTACGAGCGGCTCGGCTTCCGGGAGCTTCCGCTGCACGAAGCCGCGGACGAGCTCGTCCGCTGTTTCCATCGCGAGGTGCCGCCGGGTTCCTCGCCGCAGTCGCGCGTGCTGCTTGTCTGCAACAGTTGAGCCGGCGTGTCCGATCCGAACGGTTTTTCAACACTTTGTGCCAAAGGATGAGGCTCGTTGACGCGGCGCGACGTTGCGCTGCGCCTATTCAATGCTACGTATTTGGTCTGACCAATGATTCAGACCGTCACGGGGGCGCGGCGGCAGCAGGGATGACGGGGCTTACGATGTACCAGCTCTACGAATTGAACCATGCCGCGGTGCAGCCCTTCCGGGCCTATGCCGACGCCATCCGCCTCATTTATTCCAATCCGCTCAACCCGATCTCCCATACGGCATGGGGTCGCTCGGTGGCCGCCTCGGCCGAGCTGTTCGAACGCACCACGCGGCGCTACGGCAAGCCGACATTCGGCCTCACCGAGACCGTGGTCGACTGGAAGACCGTCGCCGTCAGCGAAGAGGTGGTCTGGAAGCGCCCCTTCTGCAACCTGATCCGGTTCAAGCGTGACCTTCCTGCCGGACGCGCGGCCGATCCCAAGCTTTTGATCGTGGCGCCCATGTCGGGCCACTATGCGACGCTGCTGCGCGGCACGGTGGAAGCCATGCTGCCCTATTGCGACGTCTACATCACCGACTGGGCCGACGCCCGCATGGTCCCGGTCACGGCCGGACGCTTCGACCTCGACGACTACATCGACTACGTCATCGACATGCTGCACGAACTGGGACCGGACACCCACGTGGTGGCCGTCTGCCAGCCGTCCGTGCCTGTCCTGGCGGCGGTGTCGGTGATGGAGGCGAGGGGCGACCGCATGGCGCCCTCGACGATGACGCTGATGGGCGGTCCGATCGACACTCGCCGCAATCCGACCGCCGTCAACCTTCTGGCGGAGGAGAAAGGCACCGACTGGTTCCGCGAGAACGTCATCATGCAGGTGCCGTGGCCCAACCCGGGCTTCATGCGCGACGTCTATCCCGGCTTCCTGCAGCTCTCGGGCTTCATGGGCATGAACCTCGACCGGCATATCATCGCCCACAAGGACTTCTTCATGCACCTCGTCAAGAATGACGGCGACGGGGTGGTGAAGCACCGCGAGTTCTACGACGAGTATCTGGCGGTGATGGACCTGACCGCCGAGTTCTACCTGCAGACGGTCGATACCGTCTTCGTGCGCCATTTGCTGCCCAAGGGCGAGATGATGCACCGGGGCGAGCGCGTCGATCCCTCGGCCATCCGCAATGTCGCGCTGTTCACCGTCGAGGGCGAGAACGACGACATCTCCGGCCTCGGCCAGACCAAGGCCGCGCAGGACCTGTGCACAAACCTTCCGGCCGACATGAAGGCGCACTACGTGCAGCCCAAGGTCGGCCACTACGGCGTGTTCAACGGCTCGCGCTTCCGCGCCGAGATCGTGCCGCGCATGGTGGATTTCATTCGGAGCTACGGCCGCGAGAATCGGGTTGCGGCCAAGCCGAAGGCAGTGCGCGCCGCCAAGACCTGATTCTCCCTTGAACCTGCCTGACCGAACGCTCGAAAGGCGCTCGGGGCCGCGTTTTCTGTTGCAAGAATGACACCTGATGCGGGCGTTGATCGCGCGCGTAAACCATTTGCGCAGATTGCGGGTTCACCGAAATTGACAGCAGCCGACAAATATTTAACGCTTCGTTAACAACGACAAAACGTTAAGGGCAGGGCGGCTGACGATGATATCGTCACTGAAACGGCGGTGTGCGCAGATTGTGATCGGTGTGGCGCTTATTGCGGCCGCAACGACGGCGACCTCGGCCGGGGCGGGCTCCATGGTCGTCGGCGGCCTCACGTCCCAGCCCATCGGTCACTACGAGTTCTGCCGCGAGGCTCCTGAGGAATGCGCCGTCAAGCCGCGCGACCAGAGACCGCTGCAGCTGACCGAAGTCATCTGGGAGCAGATCGTCAGCATCAACGAGGCGGTCAACCAGGCCGTCGAGGCGATGAATGAT
The DNA here is from genome assembly GCF_028826155.1 of Mesorhizobium shangrilense. Classification (NCBI taxonomy): domain Bacteria; kingdom Pseudomonadati; phylum Pseudomonadota; class Alphaproteobacteria; order Hyphomicrobiales; family Phyllobacteriaceae; genus Arvimicrobium; species Arvimicrobium flavum. Next base: position 258,217 of record NZ_JAQGPN010000001.1, on the reverse strand, counting down.
TTCGACATCTACGGCAAGGATGAAGTCTGGGCCTATCCCGACGGGGTAGGCGATTGCGAGGACTACGCGCTCGAGAAGCGTCGCGAGCTGAGTGAGCGTGGCATCTCGCTCTCCAATCTCTTGCTCACGGTCGTGCGCAAGAGCGATGGCGAGGGCCACGCCGTCCTGACCGTGCGCACCGACAAGGGCGATTTCATTCTCGACAATCTGAACACCAAGGTCCTGCAGTGGGACCGCACAGACTACCGCTACCTGAAGCGGCAGGCTTCGGAGAATACCGGTCGCTGGGTTTCGATCCAGGACGGCAGCCAGACGCTGGTCGGTTCGGTCAGCCACTGACCGTCGCGAGGAAGGCCAACGCGGCCGCTGGCCGGTTGGCTGGGTTTGGAACCGAATGTTTCGGTTCCCGTTTGCGTTCACGTTGCGTGTCGACAACCGAGGGAACCCAACATGGCGAAGGTATCGAAATCCTCGACTGCGAAATCCTCGACTGCGAAATCCGGGGCTGGCGCGGCGCTGGCCGAACGCTCCAAGGATGCCGCCAAGCCGGCAGCCAAGCCGGCGGCCAAGAGCGCAGCCAAGGCGGCGTCTGCTCAGAAGCCTGCCGCTGCCAAATCACCCGCTGCCAAGCCAGCATCCTCCAAGGCGGCCGCGGCCAAGAAGCCTGCGGCGAAAGCTGCTGCCGCGCCCGCCAAGGCGGCGAAGCCTGCATCAAGCGGCAAGAAGGCTGCAGCGCCGAAGGCGGCTGCAAAGAGCAACGAGCCTTCGATGGCCAAGAAGGTTATCCGCAAGGTGACCAGGACGGCCAAGAGCGCCGCCGCAATGGCCGCCTCCGTGGTGTCCTCCGCCAAGAAGCCGCGGGGCAAGACGGCGCCGAAGAGTTGAGGCCCGTCGGCTCGCGCCTCAGCTTCTGGGCGGAATCTCCAGCCCCCGTATCGATGCCGGCCGCGCGGCTGCGCGATCGACCCATTCGTACGTCTTCGGGAAATTGTGGAGGCCGAGCAGTTCGCCGGCATCGTAGAAGCCGCGCATGTTGCGCACCCAGGGGAATATCTGCACGTCTGCGATGGAGTATTCGTCGCCCATCAGCCACGGACGGTCTTGCAGGCGTTTCTCGAGCACGCCGAGGAGGCGGATGGATTCGTCGCGGTAGCGGTGCAGCGGGCGCTTGTCCTCATATTCGCGGCCGGCGAATTTGTGGAAGAAGCCGACCTGCCCGAACATCGGTCCGATATGGCCGGTCTGGAAGAACATCCACTGCAGCGTCTCGTAGCGCCGGGCCGGGTCCTTCGAGATGAGCTTGCCGGATTTTTCGGCGAGATAGACGAGGATGGCGCCGGATTCGAACAGCGGCAACGCCTGCCCGCCCGGACCGTTCGGGTCGATGATCGCGGGAATCTTGCCGTTCGGGTTGAGTTCGAGGAAGTCGTCCGTCCAGGTCTCGTTCCTGCCGATGTTGACGCCGTGCGCCTCGTAGGCGAGCCCCATCTCCTCCAGCGCGATCGAGACCTTCACGCCGTTCGGCGTCGGCCAGGAATAGAGCTGGATGCGGTCTGGGTGCTGTGCCGGCCAGTGTTTGGCGATGGCGAAGTCGGAAAGCTTGGTCATCTGGGAAAAATCCTCGGGCGAATGCGCAAAGACAGGGCTCAGGGGCAGTTAGGACAGTTCCCGGCCGACTTCAATGCGCCCGCGAGCGGTCAAGCATGGCGCCGACGGTTCGCCAGTCACACCATTGTCCTCAGACCACCAGATCGGCCCCGCGCCGCTTGTTGATCACGCGGTCGACATTCGGCAGGTCGTTGCTGTCCACCCAGGCGCGGCCGTCTTCCGGCGTGCGCCCATGGTCGAGCCAGCGCTGGATGAGCCGCCGCTCCAGTTCGTCGCGGGGGACGTCGACGAAGATGGTGAAGTCGAACAGCGGCGCGAGCCGGTCCCAGGGCGTCTCGTCGAGCAGCAGGTAGTTGCCCTCGGTGAGTATGAACTTCGTCTCCTTCGGCACGATCGCGGCCGCTGCGCGCGACAGTTCCATCGTGCGGTCGAAGATCGGCACAGCCACGTCTGAATCAGCCGCCTTCAGCCGTCTCAGCAGGCTCGCATAGCCGTCGAGGTCGAAGGTCTCCGGCGCGCCCTTGCGCTGGCGCCAGCCGAGCTGGTCCAGCACGCCGTCGTCGTAGTGGAAGCCGTCCATCGGCACGACGGCGGCGCTCCCCTCGGGAAGCAGCGCCGCAACCTCTTCGGCCAGCGTCGACTTGCCGGACCCCGGCGCTCCGGCGATCGCGACGATGATGCGCCGGGTGTTTGCCCCACGCCGGAAGATCGCCGCTGCAAGATGAGAGATTTCCGACATCTGTGCGACCCTGTGAACGGTCAGTTTAGCAAGTGGCTCCGCCTGTGCAACCGGGTTGGCTCGGGCAGGAGCCAGCCGGTGCGAGCGGATGTCGCCTAGCCCACGCCATCCAGGAAAGCGCCGTCGAACGGCACGGACGCCGTCCGGCCGTCCGGGAACGAGGCCCGCAGCAAGTCCGGTTCTGTCGCGACGTCTCGCGGCGCATCGCTGCCCGACTGCAGCGGCAATCCGCCCAGCACGTGCCGAAAGGTGACGGCGCCGCCGGATCTCAGGCTGAAACTGGTCGGCACGCCGAGCGCCTTGAGCGTATTGTCGCCCAGCGAGGCCGCATGCCCGACGGCGGTGCGTCCGTCCTCGATGCCAAGCACGCCCCTGTGGCGGCCGTTCCACGGCGCGTAGTCCCGTCCGCCATTGCTGATCCACAGCATGGTGACCGGCAGCTCGGCCGGATTCTTCAGCACCAGGAAGAGGTCGGATTCCGCCGCGCGCGCGACAGCCGTCCAGCCCGGCCCGGCATGATCGGCCTCGACCAGGACGATAAAATCCTCGGCAGCGCCGTCGGCGGGATAGCGGGTCAGGTCATAGACGCCGCCATCCGTCCGGGGGAACGCGGTGAGATCGGTGGTTTTTGCGGGATAGGCGAGCACGTAGCGCCCGCGCGCCGGATCGGGCTCCAGCGACGCGCCCGGGGTCAAGGCCAGCCGCTTCGGCGAATAGGCGATGCGTCCGCCGGTCTTCATCACGGTCATTGGATGGTGGGCGGCCGGCAGTTCGCCTGCACCGCCGATGAAGGCGTGTTCCTGATAGAGGAAGGGATGCCCGTCGCGCAGCGTCAGGATCTTCTCGACGGTCGCGCCCATCACCGTCTTCTCGAGTCTCAGCCGCGCCCGCCAGCCGCCGGGGATGGCCGCGCTCTCGACCGGATGCCAGCGGCTGTTCGCCGGCCAGCCGTGCAGCGGGGCCGGCTCCACGTCGCTGGCCGAGAAGGGCGCGCAGAGGAAGTCGCCGGACAGCCACCGCGTGCCTTGCGGCAGCGAATCCGGCAGGGCGGCCTCCGGCTCGTCGATCCAGGGGGCGCGATGCAGCGGTTTCAGTTCGCGTCCGTCCGTCCGGATCGTCAGGTCAGCGATATGGCCGATCCTGAGATCGACCGAAACGGAAATCCCCGCAGCGGCAAAGCTGATCGTATCCATGAAAAAAACCTCCCCGGCATCTCGATTTTGGGGTAGCTCCCCGCGGGTCTCCGCGCAAGCCGCCCAGGGCCCCACCGCCGCTTTCGTAAACGTCGTCGTAAATGGACTGGCAAGGCGAAGTGCGCTAAAAGCGGCCGCATTCGCATTTGTGGCGGGGGACACGCCGCACTCTGTTCATAGGCGGGCCTGGTTTGCAGCGGCGCACCTTCCTTTCCCTCACGGCCTTCGTCCGCTCGCTGGCGGTCTTCGGGCTGGTCACCATGCTCGCCGCCTGCACGACGGCGACCGAGGCGCTGCATGTGCCGCCGCCCCCGCCGCTGACATCCGAGAAATACGCGGCGATCGTGGTCGACGGGAACAGCGGGCGCACCATGTATCAGGCGCACGCCAATGCCGCCCGCTACCCGGCCTCGCTCACCAAGATGATGACCCTCTACATGCTGTTCGAGGCGCTCGATTCCGGCCGCGTGTCGCGCTCCACGGCTATTCCGGTTTCGGCGCATGCCGCCTCGCAGCCGCCGAGCAAGCTCGGCCTGAAGCGCGGCTCGACCATCGATGTGGACACGGCCATCGACGCGCTCACCGTGAAATCCGCCAATGACGTGGCGGCCGCCGTCGGCGAATTTCTGGGCGGCGGCAGCGAGGATCGTTTTGCCGCGATGATGACCGCCAGGGCGCGCCAGCTCGGCATGTCCAACACGGTGTTCCGCAACGCATCGGGCCTGCCCGACGACGGCCAGCGCACGACGGCGCGCGACATGGCGCTGCTCGGCATCGCGCTGAAGAAGCGCTTTCCGCACCATTTCGACGAGTTTTCCGCCAGAAGCTTCGCCTATCGCGGGCGCAGCGTCAAAGGCCACAACAGGCTGCTCGGCCGTGTCGAGGGCGTCGACGGCATCAAGACGGGTTATATCCGCGCCTCCGGCTACAACATCGTGACCTCGGTCGGCCGTGGCGGCAGGCGTCTGGTTGTCGTCGTCATGGGCGGCAAGAGCGGGCGCGAACGCGACGCCCATGTCGAGGAACTGATCGAGCGCTATCTGCCGTCGGCAGGGCGCGGGGCGCCGCCGACGACCGTCGCTGCCCCGGCGATCCCGCCGGCTGTCGAGCAGCCCGTCGAGCAGCCTGTCGACGAAGACCTCCCTGGCGTCGGCGCGCCGGCTGCGCCGCAGGCCGCCGGTCCCATCGCGCCAGACGCCGCCTTGCCCACCGAGGGCGCGGAAGACGCCGCCGACAGATCCTAGGCTAGCCGGGATCAACAGAAGTAGGGTGCAGGCCTTTTGAAACTATGATCTCTGCATCAGGAGAGCTGCACAGTCTCCTTATCGGTTGAAGCGTGCCGCAGCTTCGGCTATGAACCGCATCGGTTCGCCCCGCGCGAACCGCTCCGGCGGTTCATCCCGTCGGCGTGCACCCGTAGCTCAGCTGGATAGAGTGCTGCCCTCCGAAGGCAGAGGTCACAGGTTCGAATCCTGTCGGGTGCGCCATTTCAGTACAGAACTATGAACGTCGAACGCTGCCGTTTCTACGCTTGAAGCGGCGACCAGCGTTCGCAGCAGTTCCGACTTTGATCCCTTGATGCGAACCTCATCGTCGGCGACCTCGACGCGCTGCGCTAAAGCGCGCAGATGGTCGCGCCGATAGCCGCCATCGTCGAGGCGTATACGTTCGCGGGCCTTGCGAGCGAAGCCCTTGAGCATGTCGGGAGTGACGCCCTGATTGCCTGAACTGTCGAGCGCGAGCTGCGTGCGCTCGGCGTCGGCTGCGGCTTGATCCCGCAATGCCTTGAGGCTTGTCATGCGTTCCTTCGCGATCGCGTCGTCCTTGTCCACCATACCTGCTTCGATGGCGTCGTAGAGACGGCCGAGCCGTTGGTCAGCATCCGTGATTCGCCGGTTCAGCTCGGCAAGATGCTCGCGGCGGCGCTCGGTGCGCTCCTGCCGGCTGTCAATGACGCTGGCGAGGACGGTTTCCAGCCGTTTGGGCTGGAGAAGGCGATCCCCAATGTGATCGGCGACGAGATGATCCAGTTTGCCCATCGGAATCGCTCGCCCCTTGCAGCCGGTCTTACCCTGCCGTGCTTTGGTCGAGCAGGTGTAATATCGGTATGTCTGCCCAGCGCTTCCCTTTCCAGTGCGTAGCGTCATGGCGCCTCCGCACTTGGCGCAGAAGCAAATGCCTGTCAGCAGGGTGGGGCCGCTGGATACGCGGGCCGGCGTTACCAAAGGATCGCGCGACTTCAAACGCGCTTGCACAGCGTCGAATATCTCGCGCTCGATCAGGGGCGGCACCGCCATGATGGCGACCTCGCTCTCCGGCTTCTTCTCCCGGCTCTTGTGCGAGCGTGTGTTGAACCTATGCTCGCCGATATAGGTGGTCCGGGTCAGGATGGCGTGGATTTGCGCGAGACCCCATTTGCCACCATCACGGGTGAAGAAGCCGCGCTCGTTGAGATAAGTGGCAATAGCCTTGACGCCCATTGCGCCGGATGTGCCGTCACCTTCAAGATAGAGCCGATAGATCAGCCGCACGGTGTCGGCGTGCAACGGGTCAATCTCCAGCTTCTTCTTGATCTTCGATCCGCGCTGCTCGGCCGCGACGATGCGATAGCCGATGGGTGGCCGAGCGCCGTTCCAGAAACCTTGCCGGGCATTCTCGTTCATGGCGCGCAGGACGTGCTTGGCGTTCTCCTTGGACTGGTATTCGTCGAACAGCGCCATGATCTGCCGCATCATCTGGTGCATGGGGTCATCCCCCATCTCCTGCGTGATGGACACGAGCTTGACGCCGTTCTTCGCCAGCTTGCGAACGTAGAACTCCATCTCGAAGTGATCGCGGAAGAAACGCGAGAAGCTATGCACCACGACTACATCGAAGGGTGCGGGCTTGGACGTGCCCGCCTCGATCATGCGCTGGAATTCGGGACGCTTGTCGTTGGTGGCGGTGGCGCCCGGCTCGACATAGGTTTCAACGAGCTGATAGCCGCGTTGCTCGCAATAGGCTTCTCCCTGCCGCTTCTGGTCAGGAATGGAAATATCATGCTCGGCCTGCCGGGCGGTCGAGACCCGCAGGTAGAGCGCAGCGCGGGCGGTAGTAGTTGGGCTGTGCATGTTCATGCTCGGTCTCCCATGGCCTTCTTCGCCTTTGGGCGGTCTATCAGGGGTAACGCCAGCTCTACACGGTCATGCACCACCTTGGGCGCAAGCCTGCGGCCGTGGCCCGGCTCAAACCGCACAAGGCCGTAGCTCTCCATGGTTTTCAGGGTGCGTGAGAGATTGGAGCCGGCCCGTCCGGTGATTTCTGCCAGTTCCTCCAGCGACGCCGGGGCTTTCTCGGCAATGATGCGCAGCAACTCGCGGTTCCCGGCCGACAGCACCTTGGCAAAGGATTCGGTCGAGGTGAACCACACCTTCGGATCGCTGGGCGCAGGCTTTTCCTCACCTTTAGCGATCCGCATGGTACGGGCCTTCATTTCTTCGTAGTCGGCAATCCCGACTTTCAGGGTGGTCATCTTACACCTCGCTCCTTCAATACCGCGTCCACTGCCTGCCAGAAGTCGGCCAGCAGCGTGGCCGCATCCTCGTAGGCGTAGGGCTTCACGGTCTGGAGGCGGTGCCGATGGTCCATCGGCTCGCCGCGTCTGCCTCGGCCGACCGGATGGGCGTTATCAAAGCCGACCAGTCGCTCGCCCGAAGGCCCGTGAAGCGTGAGCGAGTAGTCGACGCCGTGCGGCTTTTCCGGCGATGCCGGAACGCGGGTGACGACGAACTTCACCCAATGACCGCCCTCGGGATCGACAAAAAGCATCTGTCCATCAAGGTCCAGAAGTGTGTCGAGACCCGGATCACGATCCGCGCTCACGACCTTTTCCTATCAGTTTGTGATAGGGACTGCAAGCCGTCATTCGGCTTCCTCGGGTTCAGGAGTTCGTCGAACACATCGCCGAACCAACGCTCGAACACGTCGATCTCGGCCTCGGTGACGGGAATGTCCTCGGGCCAATCGTCGGTGACGCGCATCCTCTGGCCGTCCGGGCCGAGAAGTGGCGCATCGGCAGCTCGTGCCCTGCCGTCCGGCGTGGGGTCGTCGGCGTAATCGAACAGATCGTCGGGAAGTGGTTCAGGGATCGACTGTCGCGGTCGCCCTTTGCGGGCGCGGCGGCGCTCTGCGCACATGGAATCCTCCTTGGTTCTAGTGGATTCCGGGGCGCTATAAGCCCCGGAATTAGGCGAACCATGGAGGGCAGTCGACGGCCTGTAGCGTGCCGCATTTGCGGTGATGCGCTGGCGGCACCCTGAAGTTCAGACATAGGGCCAGTTTGGGGTGGCTTGCGGACTGGCGGCTTTTGGAGAGGAATCTTAGAATGCGGACTCGTGTTCAGACGGTCACTGAGGTTCGCTTGCTGGCCGCGCTTCGTCGAATATCTTCGGTTTGATGCGTTTTAGACGAAAGGCGTCGAGCCCAGCCGCAGCATCTATGCGGGCATCCATTTCCCGTTCAAGCTCGATCAGCCAAGGCCGCTCATCACGCAGGTGTCGATCGAGCTGCCCATGTTCATAGCGGTTATCGAGCGCCATCGTTGTTTGCCGCCATCCGTTTCGTGGCCCGCCAATCCAAGCATCTACAAAGGATTTCGGTGGTATTTGAGCCAGGATCGGAATGTGTGCGAGGGTATTCGTTCCATAGTTGGTCGGTGAAATTGTCTGGAAAATCGATGACGGATCTTCCTTTAGCTGGCGCAAAACCTCTGTTGCTTGATCTGGATAGGTAGCCTCTAATGCAAGGTGCCGCGCACGATCAACATATTTGCAGATTGTATCGAAATGCGGCCTTGCGGCATCAGTGACCCAATAGCCGTATCCTCCATAGGCGTTGAACAGTCGCTCCAAGGGGTCGTACTCTAGTGATTTGGCAGGAAGTCGGCCATCGGACAACAGGTCGTCGATGTATTTCAGGCTAAGGCTGGTTTCTTCCTCCATGCTTCGACCGGAAACATTCTGTTCAGCCATCATGAGGCGAAGGGCGGCTATGTGCAGAAACTCCCCCATGTTCGTCACCGAGCGCTCATCAAACTGCCTCTGCATCCGAACAATGCCCTCGTTGAGGATATCGTCGTCCAGTTCATCAAGCTTCATTACGATCAGCCAAGGCGCCGCATCTGAGGCTTTAATGAAGTACGGAGTTTGGTCCAGCCACGCAGTTATAAACTCGGCATCAAACCGACCTTCGATAAGCGTCGCCTCAACGATCTCGTCGCTCAGAATTTTTCCGGTCAGGTCGGAAGACGCGTATCGAGAAACAATAGCACTAAATGGCGTCTCTTCTTCTGGTGCATCACGATTCATTCTCTCGGAGACATATCGCTCCATACGCCCGGTCAATAAATCTCGGTTCAAACTCCCTGCGCGCACCTCAATATCCAAGGCGCAGAAGAACCGGAGAACGTGGTCTATGGCATCCTGATTAGCAAGGTGCCTTGGGTCGAATGTGGCACTGAGCCGGGCAATGTCGTTGATGACATGCTTGAGAATACGCAGCGACGACTGACCGGACTGCGCCCAAATTTCTTCGATTAGTGATCGTCTCTCCGTAACGAAAGTTCTGGTGGTTTGGCTTGGAAGATCAGCAAGGAACGCGTCGAATGCCGCCGCAGTCTGCGGTGCAGCCTGAACCGTATGTCCGAATGTCTTTTCTTTAAGTTCGGCTAGCTCATCCGCAATGCGTTCATCATGGCAGATCACGACGACACGGAAGCCGCGATGTTCCACGTAATGATTGATAGCTCCAAGCAATTCGCTTGTTTGAGTGGCCCAGAGGGGGCTTCGCTCCAAGTCATCGAAAATGATGGTGCGATCTGGCTTCAAGCGTTGCCGGAGAAAAGCGTTCCAGACGCTATTGGCGAAGCCCGCGAGCGCATACTTGTCGCCCATCGCTTTACCTACCTCACCAAGGGTAGATACATATTCCCCTGCATTCAGGCTCGGAAGGCACGCCGCTAGAACTGCGTCGTGAATGCTATTCACGCTATCGAGCCCGTAAAGACTCACGAAATAGCGCTCGGCTTCCGGTATAATCTCTTTCACTTGGTGTGTCTTACCAACCCCCCAGGGGCCTGTCACTAAAACGGCGTACCCTGGAGTCCCTAGGGTTGAATAATACCGGAGGTAATTCGCGAGAGCAGTATCTGGGCCGGCATGTGCAAACGGCTTGTCAGCTTCTGCCAAAGTGCTCTTCTTCCCTATGATACGGCTCAGTAATTTTCGCATGAGATAAGGTCTAGGACAAAATTATGGATTTCACATCCCATTGTTCGATTTTAACGGCATTCGGTCCATGGCATTGCTCGGGCGTTATCTTATAGAACAGCAAGGATATGAAACGTCCTATGCGGATGGCGGGCGCGGCAATTCAACCCGTTAAACGACCGACCTCGGGAACGCGACGCTGCGTCTCGTATGACCGCAATTGCGTCGGGTGCTGCCCATCTCCTTCGGGGTGGATAACGGATAGACAGCTTGTGGCGTCATATTCGAGAAAGCAGCCATCCATCTATCCGCTCTCAAATGGGCGAAGCGAGTAACCATCAACAGTGGACACTGAATCCGCGCCGCAATGGCCACTCGTTTCCTCCGTTTTCCGCAAGTTATAGCGGAATGCTGCCAGCCGGCGGGTGCAACTAAAACTTGCGCCGCCTATACTTTCCCAAGCAAGGGGCGATTCGTATGTGGGTTGGGGTTCGGCAGCGGTTCCAACGCTTTCATGAAGACTTGAACTTATCCAAGGATCAGATCGATGATGGCTTGGGCAAGCAACATGGCGTGCGGAAATCGCTTCACCGGGCGTATTACGACGAATCCACCGAAAGCCCGCGCGGGTTCATCGTAGGATCGTGGGGCAAAGGAACGGCCGTCGCCCCGCCAACCGATATCGATATCTTTTTTGAATTGCCCGTCGAAGTTTACCACCGGATCGAAACCTATCAGGGCAACAAGCAATCGGCGTTGCTTCAAGAAGTTCGCGGGCATCTTCTCACCACCTACCCGCAAACGAGCATACGCGGCGATGGGCAAGTGGTTATCGTCGGCTTTAATACCATTACCGTAGAGGTGGTGCCGGCGTTCCGATACGACGATTATGGCCGATTCTATATGCCGGACACGAACGATGGCGGCCGATGGAAGCTCGTCGATCCCCAAGCCGAGATCGCCTTCATCGATACCGCAGATGGCAACGCAAGCGGTAACGTGCGGCCGATGGCGCAGATGCTCAAAACGTGGAAGCGGCATTGCAACGTGCCGCTGAAATCCTACCAAGTCGAGTTGCTCGTGGCCGAATTCATGACGACCTACGAGTTTCGGCAACGCGACTACTATTGGTACGATTGGTTCATGCGGGATTTCTTCGCCTGGCTATGCAACAAGGCTTGGGCGAACTTGACCATCCCTGGCACCTTTGAATCCACAAATCTAGGGGATGCGTGGCTATCGAGGGCGCAAACCGCGCGCGATCGCGCTCTGCGGGCGTGCGCGGATGAATACAACGATTACACGATCTCGGCGGGCGAAGAATGGCAGAAGATATTCGGGGATCGAATTCCGATACACGTCTCATAGAAGACCACCGAAAGGCAATCATCGCGGAATGCCGACGGCAGGAGGAATCCTGCCTATACACTTCCACCACGCTTTACATTTGGCTTCGGCGGGTCCGCCGGCAAAAGCAATTCTTCGTGGCGGCGCCGATCGTCATCGGGGGCATCGCCGGTCTTTCGATTCTGCAGGATTGGGGATTCGATTGGATCGTGGCCGTTCTGGCATTCATCGCTAGCTTGTTCCCGGCCCTAGCTGATGCCTTGAAGTTCGAAACCAGCGCGGATGAAATTTCGCGGCTGGCGGCGAATTATAAGGCGCTACAGGATCGCTTTCGCCGCACCGCAAATATCACCACATTGAGCGATCTGCAGGCGGCAGAAGATGCTTTGGCCGAGTTGATGGATCGGATGGATGTCGCGCGAAGCAGCAGCATCACGCCGCCGGAGTGGGCCTTCGAAGAAGCCCAAAGGAAAATCGCCGAAGGGCATTATGATTTTTCGGTCGATCATCCGCCGACGCCTAAATGAGAGCCGCTACGACCGCCACGGTAAAGCAGTTCGCACGGTCCTGAACAACGAGGGACCAGTATCGGAAGTTGCGAATTAACCTTGAACGGCTGATTGGGGTCTGAATGTGATAGACAGACTTTTCGATGGAGGCTGAGCGAGACGGCAACTTGCCTGACCTCGGCTCGAGAAGCGTGACGCACAAGCCAATAGCTCGAACCTGAAGGACTGATCATGCAGGATGTTGCCCAGCTTCGCATTGAGGCCGCCCACAAGAAGATCGCGGAGGTGTTCTCCAAGGACTATGCCTTCACGATCCCAGCCTATCAGCGCCCCTATGCGTGGGAGACTATCCAGGTCGAAGAACTCCTAGCGGACCTTTTGGATGCCATGGGGCCGGAGTCGCGGTCAGAGGGGTTTTATTTCCTGGGCAGCATCGTTCTCGTCAAAATGCACGGGAGCCCGGACTCGCGGATCGTTGATGGGCAACAGCGCCTGACGACGCTGACGATCCTCTTCAGCGTAATCCGCGACTTGACGGAAGACCCCGTGAAACAAGCCAGCCGCGAGACCTATATCAAGCAGGTCGCCAACGAGGACGAAGGCATCCTCGAGGCGTTGCGACTGCAACTGAGGCAGAAGGATCAAGCCTTCTTCGAGAAGCACATTCAGACGCGGAGGGCGACCGACAGCCTCCCGTCGACTCACGGCCAGTCCGGAGCGAAGGCCAGGATCATTGAAAACGCTGCGATCATTCGCGCGAAGCTAGTGGAAATGGGCGAAGACAAGCGGAGTGAGCTTTTGCGTTTTCTCCTGCAGAGCTGTTACCTCGTCGTTGTGGAGGTCCCGACCCAGACCGCCGCTCGGCGCATCTTCACGGTGCTCAACGCGCGAGGGATGGACCTGTCCGCGACAGATATCCTCAAGGCCGACCTCTTGGAGCGCGCGGGAGAGCTGAAAGAGCGTCACCTTTCCCAGCGATGGGAAGACATCGAGGTTGCCCTTGAACGAGGAAAATTCAGCGATCTATTCACACATATTCGGATGATTTTCGAGCGCGACAAACCCCGTTCCGCACTTGAGAACGGGTTCCCTGAGCAGGTCCCGATCTTTCGCCAAGACCCCGTCGGGTTCGCGACAAGGTCCTCGAACCCTATGCCGACGCCTTCACGCTGTCGCAGAATGACGCCGAGCTCAGAAAAAGGTTTGGATCGCAGACGGCCGACCTCGTGCGATCCCTGGATCGACTGGACAACAAAGACTGGCTTCCGCCACTTTTACTCTGTCTCAGGCAGAACAACGAGGGGAAGCGGGATGACGTGCCCGAGATCGTGTTCCAGCTAGAGAGACTGGCATACTATCTCTTCATGGTGCGTGCGGACGTGAATGCGCGTATGTCGCGATATGCCGATGTACTGGACGCACTGGAACCACTTGCGGAGCCAAAGCCAAGGATCAGTGTGAAGGATCGCTCGACAGGATTCACCCTCACCCAGGCGGAAGCCTTCGCCCTGTTCAACGGATTGGACGGTGATGTGTATCTCGCAACGCGGGTTGTGAAGCCGATCTTGCTCCGGCTGGAACAAGCCTCAACGGACGGGTCGGCCATCTACGACTATCCGACAATTTCGGTCGAACACGTATGCCCCCAGACCCTCCCGGACAATTCTCAGTGGGCAAGATGGTTTACCGATCCCGAGGCGCACAGTTCTAGGCTTCACACCCTTGGAAATCTTGTGCTGCTTAACTTTCGAAAAAACGCGGCAGCCCGAAATTTCGAGTTTGATATCAAAAAGAACCAGTACTTCGCGCCTGGAAATTCCTGCGCATTCACCCTGACTAACGAGGTGCGGGCCTATTCGACATGGACGCCGGCAGACATTGAAGAGCGCCAGAAAGTTGCATTGCGGCGCTTGGCAAAAGACTGGCGTTTAGAAGATGTTTTTGAGAATTGGCGGAATTCTAAATGACTCCGGCCTGACGTCCGCGGTGACGCCCACATCCAGGACGGCAGCCCCCGATAAAACGCTGGCGTGCTTGGGCGCCTTGGTCTGTGGCCATTCACAGATTAGCAGCAGAACACATTGGCCTTGTCTTCGATCTCCTACAATGGCCCTTAGGCGCAGCACGAACGGCAGCTTTCGGCAACTCCCAAACGACCAAGAGCGACCGAAATTGCGTCGAAACCAGCCAGAATTAACTTGCGCCGCGTCGTGCTTTGGCAAACCCTCGATCCGTGGCGATGAACCGCTCCAGCATGGGCACGATCAGCCTGACGGGATCGGTTACAGGCTGGCCGCTCTCGCGGGCCAGCACCTCGGCATAGGCGACCAGATCGCGGTGAAGCGGCGCAGGCAACTCCACCGTCACCTTGACGGGCTTGTCGTCGGGCAGCGGGCCGAGTTTCAGCTTGATCATAGTCAATCTCCTGCCGGCTCGAACACAAGGTCGCGGGTGACGATGATCCTCACCGGGAAGCCCGGCCGGATGGTGAGCGTCGGCGTGACCTGCAACTGGCGCTGGACGATCTGCTGGCCTGCCTGATTGACGGTATCCTGCGCCCCGTCGCGGATGGCCCGGATCAGCCGGTCCTCGTCGCTGGTCGCCAGCTCCGTGCCGACTGCGAGGAGCGTGGACAGCCCTGCGGCCTTCATCAAATCCCACCAATGATAATCAATCCCGTCCTCTAGCCCGGCATAGCCGTTGGCGTCCGCGCCCGGCAGGCGCTCAAGGACGATGGAGTGTCCGCCCGGCAGGATCAGGCGGTTCCACACAAGCAGGACGCGGCGCTGGCCGAAGGTCACGCCGTCATCGTATTGGCCGATGATGCGCGTGCCCTGCGGGATTAGGAGCAGGCTGCCGGTCGGGCTGTCATAGACGTTCTCGGTGACTTGCGCAGTGATCTGGCCCGGAAGGTCGGAACGTATGCCGGTAATGAGCGCGGCTGGGATCACGGCCCCGGCCTGAAGGATGTAGGGCGATGCTGGCGGCGCGACGCGATCCGGCGCGACAGTCTGCCGGTCTACCGGCCCGTTGAGGAACGCCGTATGCCGGTCCTGCGTCGCGGGCTGTCCGCCAAGGCCGGCAAGGCCGGGCATGGCCGTACCCGCTGGCGATCCCGTGCGTGGGCCAGACTGGAAGAACACGTTGCTCAAGCGCGCGGCTTCTTCCTCGGCGCGGCGGCGTTCTTCCTCGGGATCGACTGTGGGCGTCGCCATGACGGGCGGCACAACTGGTTGCCCCCGGTTGTGTGCGTCAAGGATCGGACGGCCGAGGTCGCCGGGCAGTGCGGGGCCGAGCAACGGGCCGGTGTAGTCGCGCGGCAGGCCGGCGAGTCCGTCCGCCGTTGGTCGGTTCTCGGTCGAATAGAGTTCGTCGCCGCCCGGCCCTGCATCGCGGGTCTGGAGCGTGTAGATCAATGCGCCCCCGATGCCTAGAAGTGCGACAGCGCCGACGCCCGCCAGCATCTTGCGCGACAGGCGGGTGACGCGCGGCGGTTCGGCGCGAAGCCGCATGGGAGCTGCTGTGTCGGTATCGCTCATGAGGACGATCCTCCTATGGTTGCGCTGGCCGATTCTGCTGCCGCATGCGTCGGATTGGTGCGGACGATCCTGACGACCTGCTGGCGATTGCCGCTGCCAAGGCGCAGCTCGGCCGCCCCGAACAGGCGGTCCACGATCAAGACGTTCTGGTGGACGCGGCTGTTGACGATCTGCGGTTCGCCATTGGCGCCGAGCACAAAGATCGGCGGCATCTCGCCCTGCACGATCCCGGCCGGGAAGACCACATAGACACGGCGGCCATCGTCGAAGACGGAAACCGGCCGCCATGGCGGGCTGTCGCCCTGCACCTGCAAGCCATAGCGATAGTTCCGCGCAGCCTCGGCCGGGATGATTGGCGCGGCCGGGACGGTCTGGCGCTGGCCTGCTGGCAGCGCGGGATAGGCCCATGCCACGGCGGGCATGTAGAGCGATTCCCGCGCGCGCAGCTCGATCATGTAGGTGCGTCGGTCGGTGGTGACGACAAGGTTGGTGGAAATGTCCGGCCGTGTCGGCTTCACGAGGATATGGACACGGCGATTTGCACCGCTCCCGCTCTCGGTGTCGCCGATGATCCAGCGGGCGGTGTCGCCCGCCGCAATCGGCCCCGCGCCTGTCAGGCTTTCGCCCGGCTCCAGCGCGATCGTCGTGATCTGCCCGACTGCGGCATAGACCTGATAGAGCGCGCCTTCTGACCACGGATAAATCTGGATCGCGTTGTAGTAGCCTTCCCGGCGCGGCTCGACGCGAGCGGCTGCATTGGCGTTCTCGACGCGGCCGGTCGGCGTGCCGGCAGCCGTGCCGCCGCGTGCGACGGTCCATGCCGGGGGCACATGCAACGGCCGGGGCGTGTTGTCGGTTGCCGCCGCCTGCACGGTCGGCAGCGGCGGAACGCTGGAGTCATAGCTGAATTGCGGCGTCCGGTTGGTGGCGCAGCCTGCGAGCATGGTTGCCGAAAGCAGCATGGCCGCGATTGTCGGGATGCGGGTGATCGTCCTCATTGGCTCATCTCCCGCGACCATGAAATTGCATTGACATAGATTCCCAACGGGTTGGCGCGCAGGCGCTCGGCGTCGCGCGGCGGCTGGATGACGATGGTGAGGATCGCCGTCCATCGTTCGGTGCTGGAAAGCTGGCCGTTCTCGAAATGGCGTTCGGTCCACGCCACCCGGAAGCTGTTCGGCGATGCGCGGATGACGCTCGAGACTTCGACGGCGACCTGCTGACGGCCGACCTTCGCGAAAGGATCATTGGCGCGGGCGTAGTCGTTGAGCGCCGCCGCGCCGCGATCCGTGGTCCATTCATAGGCGCGAAGCCAGTTCTGGCGGACAATGATCGCGTCGGCCGGGATCGCGCGGACCTGCTCGATGAAGCGGCCGAGATGGAACGCGATCTGCGGATCGTTGGGCCGATAGTCGGCGTTGGCGGGCGCGACGGTCTGCGCCTGTCCTAGATTATCGACCTGCACCACCCACGGCACCACGGTCCCGCGTGCCGATTGCCAGACCAGCGCCGAGGCGAAGCCGGCCGAAAGGATCAGGGAGCCGAAGGCCATGAGCCGCCAGTTTTTCGCCTGCACGCGGGCCGAGCCGATGCGCTCGTCCCATGCCTGCGCGGCTCGTCTGTAGGGCGTCTCGGGTTCTGGCGATTTGCCGTAGTGGGTTGCTGGTCGTTTGAAGATGCTCATGAGCGGTCACTTTCGGAAAGGTTGACAGAGGAACCGGAGCCGTGGCTGTCGCCGGAGCGGACGGCATGGGCTGTCATGGTGGTGCCGTGGTTGAGGGCTTGCCGGCGCTGCATCCGCTGCGCCCAAGCCGGGGGACCATCGGGGGAAGTCGGCGGCGCGGCGGCCGGGGCGGCGCTCGCGCCGCCGACCGTGCCCATGGTCGAGCTGCCGCCAGTCGCGCCGAAGCCGGCCTTTGCGCCAGCGGAGAAGCTGGACTTGACGCTTTCGCTTGCTTGGGATGTTGCGCTGGAGGCTGCGCGTTTGAGCGGCGAGACGGCGGCCGAGCCTGCCGCTCGGGCGACACCGCCAAGGCCGGAGGCAACTCCCGCCGCCCCGGTCTGGCCGAGCGAGCCGAGGCTATAGGCAGCGGTCGCCGCGCCCGCGGCCGTTGCGCCTCCGCGAACGGCCGCGGCTCCACCGGACAGGGCAGCAGCGCCACCCTTCGCGGCAAGCATGGCCCCGCCACCGGCCGCCGCGCCGCCCGCAAGCACCATGCCGCCAGCAGCGAGGCCGGTTCCCACGGCTGCGCCCGCGCCGAGCTGCGGTCCACCCGAGACGATGCCGTTGGCGATGCCGGGGCCGAAGATGCCGAGGCCGAGCAGCGACAGCGCGGCGAGCACAATCGCCATGGCGTCGTCGATGGTCGGGGTTGCCCCGCCGAAACCGGCCGTGAATTGCGAAAACAGGGTGCTGCCGATGCCGATGATGACGGCGAGCACCAAGACCTTGATGCCGGACGACACTACGTTGCCGAGCACCTTTTCGGCCATGAAGGCGGTCTTGCCGAAAAGGCCGAAGGGGATGAGGACGAAGCCGGCAAGCGTGGTCAGCTTGAACTCGATCAGGGTCACGAAAAGCTGGATGGCGAGGATGAAGAAGGCCAGCACCACCAGCGCCCATGCGAACAACAGGCACGCGATCTGGATGAAGTTCTCGAAAAAGGCGATCCAGCCCATCAGGTCGGAAATGGAATCGAGCAGCGGGCGGCCGGCGTCGAGGCCGGTCTGCGCCACGCGGCCCGGCCGCATCAGATCGGTGACGGAAAAGCCGGTGCCCGACGCCATGAGGCCGAGGCCGGCGAAGCTCTCGAAGACGATGCGGGCTAGATTGTTCCAATTGCCGATGATGTAGGCGAAGACGCCGATGAACAGCGTCTTTTTGACCAGCCGGGCGATAATGTCGTCATCCGCGCCCCATGCCCAAAAGAGCGCGGCGAGTGTCACGTCGATGACGATCAGCGTCGTGGCGATGAAGGCCACCTCGCCGCCGAGCAGGCCGAAACCGCTGTCGATGTAAGAGGTGAATACCCCAAGGAAATTGTCGATGACGCCCGTGTTGCCCATGGTCAGCGCGCCTCGCTGCGGTCACGGCCGAGGAAGCGGTCGCGGGATTCTGCCCATGCGGCGAGGCAATCCGTATCGCTCGCCGCCGCCTCGCCAAGCTGCTGGCAACGGCGCAGGGTTTCGCGCAACGGATCGGCCGGGGGCTGGAAGGCCGGCGCAGAGGGTGGCGCGGAAGGCTCGTCCTTCCGCGCCATGTCGATTGCGGTCGCCGTGACGGCGATGGCGATGAACACCACGGCCCCGAGCCGGGCCAGCATCTTGCCGTCCATGGCGGGCCTCCCGGTCAGTTGTTGCCGTTGTTGAACATCTGAGCGTTGCCGGGCTGGTAGCCGGTGCCGGGTGTCAGAAACCGCTCACGCTGGATGCGGCCCTGTTCGGCGGCGGTCGCGCGCTCGGCCTCGGTCAGCGCATCGGCGCGGCCGTTCGCAGAGATGACCGCGATCAGGTCGGAAAGCTGCTGCGACTGGAGCGCGAGAAGCTGATTGCCAGCCTGCGTGGCTTGCAGAGCGCCGGTCGCGCCTTGGCTCTGGCCGACCAGCGCGGCCATCTCGGCCCGGTTGCTGTCGATATTGCCGACTGCGCCAGCCTGCACGCGCATGGCGTCCTGCAAGCCACCGACCGTATTTTCCCACCGGTTGCGCGCATCGGCGACCAGTTGGGCCTCGGTCGCCGAAAGCGACACATTGCCATACTGCTTCTGGAACGCTTGGTCGATCTGGCCGACCTCGAACGCGATGTTCTGTGCCTGCCCGAGAAGCTGCTGCGTGCGCTGGACGCTTTGCTGAAGCTGCTGGAGCGACGAATACGGCAGGCTCGCTAGATTGCGGGCCTGATTGATGAGCATCTGTGCTTCGTTCTGGAGGCTCTGAATCTGGTTGTTGATCTGCTCCAGAGTGCGGGCGGCCGTCAGGACGTTTTGCGCGTAGTTGGACGGGTCATAGACGATCCGGCCGAAAAGCTGCGCATGGGCCGGGCTTGCCAGCATGGGCGAAAGCGCGACGGGCACGCCAAGCGCCAGTGCAAGGGCCGAGGCCCCAACGATCTTGGGATAGGTCATGGAAGAATCTCCTGTGTGGGGTGGCTATCGAGCCGGGCCGACGCGGCGGATTCCGGCCGGTCGGCAAGATTGGTGAGGTTCGGGATCAACTCGGCCGCCCAATCGACGCCGCGATGGCGCAGCCAGCCGGCGAGGAAGCCGTCGCGGCCGTGCTCGGCATGGATGCGCGCGATTGCGGTCTGGTCGGATTTGGAGGATGCGGCGCAGAGCGCGAGGCCGACTTCGGACAGGCCAAGCTCGAACAGGCGATTGCCCATGCGGCTTTGGCAGTAATAATCCCGCTTGGACGTGGCCCGTGCGAGGATTTCGATCTGCCTGTCATTGAGGCCGAAGCGGCGATAGATGGCCGTGATCTGCGGTTCGATGGCGCGCTCGTTCGGCAACAAGAGTCGCGTCGGGCAGCTCTCGATGATGGCGGGCGCGATGTTGCTGCCGTCGATGTCGGACAGGCTTTGCGTGGCGAAGATGACGCTGGCGTTTTTCTTGCGCAGCGTTTTCAGCCATTCGCGGAGCTGGCCGGCGAACCCCTCGTCGTCCAGCGCAAGCCAGCCCTCGTCGATGATGAGCAGCGTCGGCCGCCCGTCGAGCCGGTCGCCGATACGATGGAACAGATAAGCGAGCACGGCCGGGGCCGCGCCGGTCCCGACCAGCCCCTCGATCTCGAACGCCTGCACGTCCGCCGATCCGAGATATTCGCTCTCGGCGTCGAGCAGCCGGCCATAGGCACCTCCGACGCAGAACGGCCGAAGCGCCTGTTTCAGATCGTTAGATTGCAGCAGGACCGCGAGGCCGGTGATCGTGCGTTCCTCGACCGGCGCGGAGGCGAGCGAGGTCAGCGCCGTCCAAAGATGTTCCTTCACCTCGGGCGTGATCGCCAGCCCCTCGCGCATGAGGATGGCGGCAATCCAGTCCGCCACCCATGCGCGTTCATAGGTGTCGTGGATACGGGCAAGCGGCTGGAGCGAAACGGACACCTCGTCCCCATCTGTCAGCCCGCCGCCGAGGTCGTGCCAGTCGCCGCCCATGGCGAGCGACGCAGCGCGGATCGAACCGCCAAAGTCGAAGGCGAAAACCTGCGATCCCGCGTAGCGCCGGAACTGCAAGGCCATGAGAGCGAGCAACACTGATTTGCCCGCGCCCGTGGGGCCGACGACAAGGGTATGGCCTACGTCGCCGACATGCAGACTTAGCCGGAACGGGGTTGAGCCTTCGGTCTTTCCAAAGAGCAAAGGGGGTGCACCGAAATGCTCGTCCCGTTCCGGCCCCGCCCACACCGCCGAAAGCGGGATCATGTGGGCGAGATTCAAAGTGCTGATGGGCGGTTGCCGCACGTTCGCGTAGGCATGGCCCGGCAGCGAGCCGAGCCATGCGTCAACTGCGTTGACGGTCTCGGCCATGGCGGTGAAGTCGCGGCCCTGAACGATCTTCTCGACCAGGCGCAGCTTCTCTTGCGCCACGCGCGGGTCGGCATCCCAAACGGTGACGGTTGCCGTGACGTAGGCGATGCCCGCCACGTCCGCACCAAGCTCCTGCAACGCCATGTCCGCGTCGAGCGCCTTGTTGGCGGCGTCGGTGTCCACAAGCGCGGACGCCTCGTTCGTCATGACCTCTTTCAAGATCGCGGCGACGCTCTTGCGCTTGGCGAACCACTGGCGACGGATGCGGGTCAGCAGCCGGGTCGCATCGATCTTGTCGAGCAGGATCGCGCGCGTGCTCCACCTGTAGGGGAACGGAAGCCGGTTCATGTCGTCGAGCAGGCCGGGCGTCGTCGCGGTCGGGAATCCCACGATGGTCAGCACGCGCAGATGCGCGTCGCCAAGGCGCGGCTCCAGTCCGCCGGTCAACGGCTGGTCGGCGAGCAGCGCGTCAAGGTGCATCGGCACCTCGGGCACGCGCACGCGATGCCGGTTGGTCGAGATGGTGGAATGGAGATAGGTCAGCGTCGCGCCGTCATCCATCCAATGGCAATCGGGCATGAAGCCGTCGAGCAGCGCGAGAACGCGGTCGGTGCGGTCGATGAAGCCGCGCAGTAGCTCCCACGGGTCCACGCCCGTTTTCTCGCGGCCCTCGTAAAGCCAGCTTTCCGCCCGCGCGGCTTCCTCGGCCGGGGGCAGCCAGAGGAAGGTGAGGAAGTAGCCGGACACGAAATGCGCGTCTGCTTCCTCGAAACCGGCCTTGCGCTCGGCATCGACCAGCGCCGACGCGGGATCGGGAAACATGCTGTCGGGATAGGTCGCGGCTTCGCTGCGCTGTGCCTCGACGAAAATACTCCAGCCGGAGCCGAGACGGCGCACGGCGTTGTTGATGCGGCCGGCGACGGCGACCAGCTCGGCGGCGACAGCGGAATCCAGATCGGGACCGCGAAACTTCGCGGTGCGCTGGAATGAGCCGTCCTTGTTCAAGACAACGCCGGAGCCAACCAGTGCCGCCCATGGCAGATAGTCGGCGAGCCGGGTCGCGGTGCGGCGGTATTCGGCAAGGTTCATCATCGACGCGCCTCCCTCAAACCGCCAGATGACCGGGGATGCGGAGATGCCGCCGCCCGACCTCGACAAAGAGGGGATCGCGCTTTGCCGCCCACACGGCCGCGAAATGGCCGATGGCCCAAATGGCGATGCCTACCAGCCAGAGGCGCAGGCCGAGGCCCACGGCCCCGGCCAGCGTCCCGTTCATGATGGCGATGGAGCGCGGTGCGCCACCGAGCAGGATATGCTCGGTCAACGCCCGGTGGACGGGGATCGAGAATCCCGGCACCGCGTCGAGCTGTTCGAGGCCGCCCGCCATCAGATGAGCGTCCCGCCGCCGAACGAGAAGAATGACAGGAAGAAGCTCGACGCGGCGAACGCGATGGACAGCCCGAACACGATCTGGATCAGCTTACGGAAACCGCCGCCCGTATCGCCGAAGGCCAAAGTCAGGCCGGTGACGATGATGATGATGACGGCGATGATCTTGGCGACCGGCCCCTCGATGGATTGGAGGATTTGCTGCAAGGGCTGTTCCCATGGCATCGACGAACCGGACGCATGGGCGGCCGGGGCGAGCACGAGGCTAATGGCAAGGGTGGATGAGGCGGTCGCGGCGAAGCGATAGCCGCGCGTGAGCGTGCGGATCATGAAGATTCTCCTGTGTTGGTGGGGGCTGCCGAAGGGATGGGATGCGTGATGCGGTAGTCGCCGTCCGGCCCCAGCCCCTCGACACGGGCAAGCTCGGCCAGCCGGCGCGCGGAACCGCGCCCGGAAAGGACCGCAACAAGGTCGATAGTCTCGGCGATCAGGGCGCGCGGGACCGTGACGACAGCCTCTTGGATGAGCTGTTCAAGGCGACGGAGCGCGCCGATTCCGGTGCCGGCGTGGATGGTGCCGATGCCGCCGGGATGGCCCGTGCCCCATGCTTTGAGCAGGTCGAGGGCTTCAGAGCCGCGCACCTCGCCGATGGGAATCCGATCCGGGCGCAGGCGCAGGGATGAGCGGACCAGATCGGAAAGCGTCGCCACGTCGTTCTTCGTCCGCATGGCGACAAGGTTCGGCGCAGCACATTGCAGCTCGCGCGTGTCCTCGATGATGACAACGCGGTCCTGCGTTTTCGCCACCTCGGCGAGCAGCGCGTTGGTCAGCGTGGTCTTGCCGGTGGACGTGCCGCCCGCCACGAGGATATTGGCGCGAGACTGGACAGCGACGCTTAGCGTCTCGGCCTGATCGGCGGACATGATGCCCGCCCCCACATAGTCGTCGAGCGTGAACACCGCGACGGCGGGTTTGCGGATGGCGAAGGCCGGCGCGGCGACCACGGGCGGCAAAAGGCCCTCGAACCGCTCGCCGCTCTCGGGCAGTTCGGCCGAGACGCGTGGGCTGCGGGCGTGAACCTCTGCGCCGACATGATGCGCGACCAGCCGCACGATGCGTTCGCCATCGGCGGCGGACAGTCGCTCGCCAGTGTCGGATAATCCTTCGGACAAGCGATCGATCCACACCCGCCCGTCCGGGTTCAACATCACCTCGACCACGGCCGGGTCTTCGAGCAGCCGGGCAATGGCGGGTCCGAGTGCAGTGCGCAACATGCGTGCGCCGCGTGCAATCGCCTCCGGTTTATGGTGGTTGGTGGTCATGTCGGCCCCGGATTTTGGTGGGGACGCGACAGGCAATCCCCGGATCGGGGTCGATTAAGAGAGGCTGAAATCTGTTCCGTTCAACAAGTATCTGGCCGCGTGCGGTGATCGGCGGCGAACGGCGGTAAATAGGATGGGTAACCTAGACCGTAGTGAATTGAGTGTTTTAGGTATTCGTACCGATACGCCTCGAAAAAAACTGTCTCTAGGGTGGTGGGTGTGTGTGACAGCAGGTGAGATGACCGAGGTTAGTCATAGACTTGCTGAAGGTGGATACGTTTCGGTCATTCTTAATAGAGGGCCACCAACAAAGTTGGGCAGACTGCAGCACACTTAATCGCAACCCAAACCACGAGGTCATGCGCATTTCGAATCGTACGGAAGTCTATGCAAGGAGGGCTTTTCTACAAAGGCGCAATCGCTCTATACCACCGTCGCATACAAGAGAAACTGGAGTAAAGCCGCAAGCTACATAAAGACCACGTGCAGCTTTGCCATCTTTTGTATCGTCAGCAAACGTATCAACGTAGACCATTGATCCGGAGGGGAATGTCTTTAAAGCCGTCTCGACAAGTGCTGTACCTACGCCGAGATTTCGGCAGTCTAAGCTTACCGCGAGCCACCTTATCCAGTATTGGCCTTCTGCTCCCCCGAGCAACATCGCTCCCGCAAGCCGATCCGGCAGATGATGGACACAATATGCTCGTTTTTGAGCGACCTTTTGCGCTAAAATAGCGTCTAAACCAGGCATTGGCCCGAAAAGATGTTCGACTTCACCCGCAAGTGTTAGCCAGGGTAGAATGTCGTCTACTTCTGCAGGAACAACTTTCACTCTAGGAGTGGCAACCATCAGATACAAGTATTCCATTGTCGGCGATTTTGGGGGCGCAGAGTTGAGAGTACCGCGTCTCAGGTGCGCACTTCGCCGTTTCTATCCAATTTGGACATAAACGATTCGCGCTCTCCGATTCGAACAAAAGGTAATCAGAATTCGAATACCCCCAGCTACCAGCCCAGACTTCTAAAGCTGAGCAATGTAGAATGCTGCCACAGCCGTGCTTGAGGTCGCACCCTGCCTAATCATCTGCTATGTACCGGCTTTCATGTCCTCACTGCAAAATAGGCCAAAAGACACTCCGGCCTAGGTTCCATGTATATCGAAGCCGAAAAATTCTGTGCGCGCCGTGGCTTCGGACGCTAATCCCGGCCATGTTTGCCAAAGTCTGTCGCGTCCTCCGCAGAGCGAATCATATCACGTGATATCTCTTTGAGGAACCAGTCACCCGCCGCCAGACGCCGGCCGAGATTCTGCATGAAGCCCTCGAACCGCTCCGCACCTTTTGCACGGGCTGCGGATTGCGCGGCTCCCGTAAGCGGCGGCGTGATGGTCATCCAGAAATGGATGAACTGCGCGACCGTCTCGCCGAGGACGGCGAGATCTAGGTCGAGCGTGTCGATCTGGCGGCCGAGCTTGTCCAAGCGGCGAGACATGGCGGCTTCAAGCTGGTCGCCGGCATCGCCGGACAGGTAGGACATGACCGCCGCCTCCACGATGGCGGATTTTGAGACATTGCGACGCAGCGCCACCGAGCGGCGCAGCGCCATCGCCTCGATCTGCGGGATGAGCGCGGGGTCGAAATAGATATTCAGGCGGATGCGCGTGGTCATGGGCGTGTCCTCAAAGCTCGATTCCATCATCGGGGTTCATGGCGATCTGTCGCGCGACCATCCTCATGCGCTGGCGCATGGCGCGGGCCTTGGCCGCGTCAACGGCCGGCTCGTCGTCCAGAAACTCGAACTCCTGTTCGGGCGACGGCGGCGGGGCGACGATTTCCTCTTGGCTTGGCAATTCCGGCTCGCGGCGGATGCCGGCATTGGCCGGATCGCCCTCGGTCCCGTCTGCCGCGTCGGTCGCGGAATGGCTTTCCGCCGCGACCACGCGGCCGGACCAATCATCGGCGGATGGGCTGGGCGCCAGCGGAGCGGCGACCAGAGCGGGCGGGGTCAGGATGCGTTCGTGAAACCGCGCATCCTCGAAATAGCGGGCCTTGGTCGCCCGGATCGGCGGCGTGCCCGCGACCATCACGATTTCGTCCGTGGGCGGAAGCTGCATGATCTCGCCCGGCGTGAGCAGCGGCCGAGCCGTCTCCTGCCGCGATACCATGAGATGCCCGAGCCAAGGGGCCAGTCTGTGCCCGGCATAGTTGGTGGAATCGCGCAACTCGGTCGCGGTGCCAAGCGCGTCGCTCACCCTTTTGGCGGTGCGCTCGTCGTTCGTGGCGAAGCTGACGCGGACATGGCAGTTGTCGAGGATGGCGTTGTTCGGCCCATAGGCCCGCTCGATCTGGTTGAGGCTCTGCGCGATCAGGAAGCCTTTGATTCCATATCCCGCCATGAAGGCGAGCGCCGATTCAAAGAAATCGAGCCGGCCGAGCGCCGGAAACTCGTCCAGCATCAACAGCAACCGATGCCGCTTGCCGGAGGTGGTCAATTCTTCCGTCAACCGCCTGCCGATCTGGTTGAGGATCAGGCGGATGAGCGGCTTGGTGCGGTTTATGTCGGACGGCGGCACGACCAGATAGAGCGTGACGGGCTGGCGGCTGCCGACCAGATCGGCAATGCACCAGTCGCATCGCGCCGTCACCCGCGCCACCACGGGATCGCGGTAGAGGCCGAGAAAAGACATTGCGGTGCTCAACACGCCTGACCGTTCGTTCTCGCTCTTGTTCAACAGCTCGCGGGCCGACGACGCGATGACGGGATGAACGCCAGCCTCGCCGAGATGCGGCGTGTCCATCATGGCGCGCAAGGTCGCCTCGACCGGGCGGCGCGGGTCGGACAGGAAGTTGGCGACGCCCGCCAGCGTCTTGTCTTTCTCCGCATAGAGAACATGCAGGATTGCGCCGACTAGCAGGCTATGGCTGGTCTTTTCCCAATGGTTGCGCTTGTCGAGGCTGCCTTCGGGATCGACCAGAATATCCGCGATATTCTGAACGTCCCTGACTTCCCATTCCCCTTGCCGGACCTCCAGCAGCGGGTTGTAGGCGGATGATCCGGCATTGGTCGGATCGAACAGCAGGACTCGGCCATGCTTCGCGCGAAAGCCCGCTGTCAGCGTCCAGTTCTCGCCTTTGATGTCGTGGACGATAGCGGAAGCCGGCCATGTCAGCAGCGTCGGCACTACCAGCCCGACGCCCTTGCCGCTACGCGTCGGGGCGAAGCATAGGACATGCTCGGGACCGTTATGGCGCAGATAGTCCCGTTCGTATCGGCCGAGCACGACGCCATCGGGGCCGAGCAAGCCGGCGCTGCGGATTTCCTTGTCCTCGGCCCATCGCGCCGATCCGTATGTGGCGACGTTGCGTGCCTCCCGCGCCCGAATGATCGACATGAGGATGGCGGCGGCGATGGCGAGGAAGCCGCCTGATACCGCTATGATGCCGCCCTCGACGAAGATCGCGGGCGCATAGGCGTCGAACGAAAACCACCACCAGAAGAAGGCCGGCGGATAATAGACCGGCCAGCCCGCCATCTCGAACCACGGTGCTCCAAGCTGCGGCTGGAAGCCGAGGCGGAACGCTGTCCATTGCGTCGCTGCCCACACCATCACCAGAACGATGGCGAAGACGACAGCGATTTGGCCCCAAAGGATTCGTCCTCCGCGCAATGCAGGCTCCAGTCGGCAAAAGAGACGGAGCCGACCAGAGAGTAGGCAAAATCGGGACAGGCAACAGGAAAGGGGATGCCGGAGGGCTGCCGGATACTATCGGCGGTAAATAGGACGGGTTGCCTCGGGACCGTCGCCGATGCTGGTGCCTATACCTGCGGGCGGAAACGAATCGCTGCTGGAAGTCAGTAGGCGCGGGACGGACGGTCCATATCGCTGGCGAGCGTGAGCAGGTTGCGAAGCGCCGCGCTGCGGTTGGACGGCGACCAGATCGCCGAGAACGTGATCGGCTTCGGCTCGTCGGCGAACGGCAGAAAGACGATGCCGGTTGTGGGCAGCAGCGCCGTGGCCGCGCCGACGATAGTGATGCCGAAGCCCTGTCCGACCATAGACAGCAGAGTGCCGCGCCCAACGTCGAAACGCTGGATCGACGGCGAAGGCCAGCGCCCGGCATGGCGCAGCACGATATGGCTATGAACCTGCGGGCCGGTGCCGCCATGCCGGACAAGGAACGTCTCGCCCGCCAGATCGGCCCATGTGACGGCAGGCCGTCCGGCAAGCAAATGCTGCTCCGGTAGCACCGCCAAGAGAGGTTCGGTCCATATGCGGCGGGAATGGCAGTCTGGCAGCTCGGGCGTGCCGGCGACGAACACCACGTCCAGCCGGTCGGCGCGAAGTTGCATCACCGCTTCGCGGGCTGTGCCTTCGGTTATCTCGACTTCAACGCCGGGGCGGTCCTCACGGTATTGGCCGATCAGCTTTGCGAGGAAGCTGTGCGGGATCAGAGCATGAATGCCGATACGAAGCCGGCCGCACTCGCCCACCGCCGCCATGCTTGCGGTCTTCACCGCATGGTCGAGTTGATCGACGCCGGCCGCGATCCGCTCGATGAAGTGGCGTCCGGCTTCTGTCAGGCGAACACCTCGCGCATGGCGCTCGAACAGGAGGATGCCAAGGTCTTCTTCCAGCGCCTTCACGCGCGCGCTGACACTGGATTGTGCTACACCGAGCGCATTGGCTGCGTGGCGGAAGTTCAGATATTCGGCGACGGTGAGCGTTTGGATGAGTGAGGCAAGGGGAATACGCGATCCAAGCGCGGTCGGCATCCCCCATTGGCGGTCGGTCAGTGATGTTGACTGTTGCCGCCGTCGCATATTCGCCACCCTATAAGGTAGCGAAGGAACGGATTATCCAGCCTAGCCCATGCGAAAAGCTCTCGTCCCAATCATCGGGTTCGCTCTCGATCTGCGAGGAAAGGGCTGGATATTCGGTCGCGTGATTTCGAAGGAAAGTGGCGACGCGCGCACGGGTTGCAGCTTCGTCGCCGGCTTGCCACGCTACTTGCGTCGCGACCGATCCGAGCATGAAGTTCGATAATGTGTATCCCGCATGGATAACGTCGGCCTTCGGCAATCCTGCCCCTGCGAGGGTTACACGAAGATGTTCGGATCGGACCAAGGCATTGGGACCGAGCAGCGGCCGGAAGCCGAATAGGCTGGTTGACCAAGGATGCCGTAGAAGCGTCTGCCGCCATTTTGTCAGGAAGCGGACCAACTCCTTGTCCCATTTCAACGGTTCTGTTGGCAGGGGGATTTCACCGAGAACGTTGTCCAGTGCCAGTTCAAGCACATCGTCGCGTGTCTCGACATGCCAGTAGAGGGATGCGGCACCAGCGTTCAGATGTTCCGCCAGTTTGCGGATCGTCAGGCCGTCTTGGCCCCGCATGTCTAGTATCTCGACAGCGGCTTGGACGATGCGATCCCGCGTCAGCGCGGGAACGTCGCGTACTCGCTTGGCTGGTTTCAGCCAAATCGTCGAGGAACCGCGCTCCGCCTGCGATGGTCCGTTCTTAGCCATTCCAACTCCTACAACCTTGACAGTCGAGCGTGTCCTAGTGCATCACTCTATCAATCGAACATTGTTCGAGTCAACGATCATTGATCTATTGCGCTGTGTGGCGGGTCCATCGGAACGCCGCGCCACAGATGGCGGGCGCTGCATTGCGCCGAAGATGGAAGCAATCGAGAAAAGAGTGGAAGCAAGAATGAGCAATCAAAACGATACCCTTGGCGGCTTGGCAGATCGAAAATTCCTCGCCGTCTTGCCGATCTCCGATGGCGTGGTGACGATCAGAGCCATGTCGGATGCAGATGCGGAAGCATATGCTGCCGGGACGAACGATGCTTCGGTCAAGCACTTCGCTCACCTGCCGTTGGACGAATATACGCCGCAGATCGTTCGGGACATGATCCGGGGCGTAATTGCAGATGGATTGCGTGACGGGACCTTGGCAGTCCTGACAATTTCGGATGCGACCTCGGACTCGTTCCTTGGAAGTCTAGTAGTCTTTGACGTCAAGCCGGATGACGCGGAGATTGGCTATTGGGTCGCCCCCGAGCATCGCGGCCGGAAGATATCGGGCCGGGCGCTCTCGCTTACCATGGAAATGGCTCGCAAGCTCGGCTTGAAAAGGCTCCGTGCTCGAACGGTTCAAGACAATCCTGCATCTGAAATAGTTCTTCTCAAAGCCGGGTTTGAGCAGGTGGGCATGGCCCGACCGGAGATTGTTCCCTCTGGCAAGACGGAAATGAGCGTGAATTATCTCGCCAAGCTTTGAGGCATTGAGGGCGAAGCTGGCCTAGTTTCCATGTTCCCCGCTTCCGCCGTTAAGTGGCGTACTTTAACGCCTGACGGTTTTCACAGCGCTGTTGGCTCCCTTGCGATCGCCTGCCACAAGCCTTTTTTTTTAATTTATAACTTCATCTGGAGACGCGATGATTACGTCAAAACCGGGGGTACACCCAGCATCGTTCGCCCTTGTAATTCTGAGCATGATGGGGGCGTCCATAGCATATGCGCCAGCCACTCTTGCCCAGTCGAGTCCTTTGAGAACCGAACACCAGCACGCTTTCAATATCCCGGCAATAGACACCTTTATGAGAGAGCGACTCGACAAAACTGGGCTTCCGGGCGCCGCGCTCGTCATTATCCATGGCGGACAGATCGTCCATCTGGCCGGTTACGGCGAGGCACGTGAAGGAGAGCTCGTTACGCCTGACACGCAATTTTACGTCGCCTCGGTCAGCAAGTCGTTCACCGCTCTCGCGGTGATGCAGCTCGTAGAGGCCGGTGCGGTTGGACTCGATACGCCGGTGGTCGACTATATTCCGGATTTCGAAACGGTGGCATCGGGACATGCCGAGCAAGTGACCGTTCGCCATCTGCTCAACCAGACCAGCGGCCTCTCCTATGAAGGGTTTGCCGCTGTGGCACCTCAGCAGCAGCCGAGGTCAACGGAAGAGCTGTTGGTACTCATAAAGGATGTCACTCCAACGAGCGCGCCGGGCGAACAGTTCGATTATTTCGATCCCAATTACGGGATCGCCGCGCGGCTCGTAGAAGTGGTTGGTGGGTCCACGTTCGAGGATTATCTCGAATCCAACGTGTTTGCGCCGCTAGAGATGAAAGACAGCTTTTCCGTAGTGAGGGCTGAGGATGCACCTGGTGAAGCCCAAGCTCTCGCGCAGGGCTATCGGTTCCACGATGGCATGATGATACAGGTTCACGAGCAGGGTTACCTGGGCGGCTCGGGCGGAATCGTTTCGACTGTACGGGATCTCGGAAATTACCTGATTATGCAGATCCAGGATGGCGTTTTCGGCAACCATACGCTGGCCAGCCCCAGAAGCATCACAACAATGCACACGCCGGCACGTGGCATTGCTAGCCCCTACGCGATGGGCTGGGTGGTGCTTGATGCCGACGCCTCACCCTTGGTCGTTAATAATTGGGGCGATCTGGAGTCGTTTCGGGCCGATCTGATGCTTCTGCCCGACGAGGAGCTGGGCGTAGCCCTGCTCTACAATGCCTCTGCGGACCCTCAAGTGTTCGAGGACCTCCGTGAGGGAGTCATCGGCATCCTGACACAAGCGAAACCGCAATGACCACTAGGATGATGGAATGGTGGAGATCATGATGTTGCAAATGAAACCGGCCGGGCCGCCCTCTCGAACCGCTCGCGTCGGCGACGGAAATGGTCCCGTCATGCGGCTCTGCATCGGGCGGAATCGCGCTTTGGAACGGTCGCGCGGGCGTCGTTGGGATATGCGTCGGATGGTAGCGCGATGACACTGCACGTGTCGCCCGAACGCATGACGAAAAGCGGTGCCTCGCCAATCGCGCGGCCGCCTCCCGTCTCGCCATCATATTCCTAGTCCCCTTTGTCTTCCCAACTGCCACGACACTGATCCGCCTTGCACGACGCCCATGACCTCGCGGCCGAGCTGACGGTCGATGACCGGCCGCCACGGGACAAGTGTGAACTCATGGCTCTTTTCGACCACGGCGAACTTGCCCCCCGATAGCTGCACGGTGCCGGTGAACTTCCCGCTCACATTCTCGCCGTCCTTGGCGGCGCGGAACGGCAGCCCCTTGCTCTCGGCTATCTCCGCGCCGACGCGGGCAACCTCGCGCTCGCGCAGCGTGGCGAGAAGGCTACGCCGATAGAAGATGCGGCCGTTCCGTGCTCGGGTGGCGTCGCCCTGTTCGATATGATGCTCGCGGCGCTGGTCTATCGCCTCGCGCACCTGCTGGCCGAAACCGACCGACGCAAGGTCGGCCGTTTCGCCATGTATCAATCGGCGGTCCAGCCATGTCGCGCCGTCCGATCCGATCTGCTTGCCTAGATCGAACGGGGAAAGGACGCGCACGCTGGCCTGTCTGTCGCGGCCGGCGTCATGGGCGGCGGCGCGGCTGACCAGATCATCGGGGATGCGCCATTGATCGGTGTCGATGCGCTCGACGATGCCGGCCCAGCGCAATGCCTCCAGCCGCCGGACATGGGCATCGACATAGCCCTCATAGTCGCCGCCCGGAACGCAGCCCTCGAATTTCGCCTGCTCCCGATGACGGCTCGGCCGATAGATGCCGTCCTCGGCGATGGCGGTGATGGTGCGGTCGGACGGCCGGGCTGCCGCCTCGGCCGGGCCGATCTCGATGATGCTGCCGATGCGGGTGTCCTCCAACCGCTCGGGCGCGATGCCGGCAATGTGGTGCGTCCGCCCGTCGATCCCGTCCAATACTATGGTCAGGTCTTCGCCCAACTCGTCGGAAAGGTGCTTGTCCACGACCCGGCCGACGATGGGCGTCTCGGGCGCTCCGTCATGGATTTGGAAGCTCATGGGATCGCGTTCGCCGCCCTGCGGGCCGAGCGCCTTCTGCATGGTGCGGATAATGTCGCCACGCTCGCCAAGCTCGCGCAGGGCCGGCTCCATGTCCTTGCTCAATTCCCAAACGGCCGGCGCGTGCTCGGTCGCCAGCCCCATCTTCTCCAGCTTGCCGAGACGGCGCAGGCGCAGTGCCCGCTCGAACTGCCGCTTCGGCTCTGCCGGTTCATGGCGCAGGTCGAGGAAACGGGCATCGGCTTCCTCGGTCATGGCATGGTCGATCCGGGTGAAACGGTCCTGGTCGATTTCGTCCGACAGCTTGCGGGTCTGCTCGATTTCGGTGACGGGGCCGAGTTCCAGACCGGCAAGCTCGCTGGCGCGCTCGCGCAGGCCAGCGGAAAGGTAGTCGCCGTTGATGACTAGATCCCCGCCGGTATCGTCGCGGCCGTTGACGATGACATGCACATGGGGATGGCCGGTGTTGTAGTGATTGACGGCAACCCAATCGAGTTTCGTGCCGAGGTCCGCTTCCACCTGTTTCATGAAATCGCGGGTGTAGGGCGTGAGGTCCGATAGCTCCGCGCCATCCTCGGGCGAGACGATGAATCTGAATTGGTGGCGGTCGTCCTTGCCGCGATCAAGGAAGGCGTCACCATCGGCGCGGTCCTCGGTCGCCGAATAGAGCCGGCCCTGCTCGCCGTCGCGTGACGTGCCGTCGCGCTGGACATAGCGCAGATGCGCGCGGGCGCGGCCGCCCTTCCACGCGGCCCGGACGCTACGCTGCTTGACGATCACGCGGCGGCTGCCGGGCTGGCGATGATGCCATTGGCCGGAGATGTTGCGGGCACGCACGAAGCTCGCGCCCCGGCCGCGCTTCACGCCCTTGCCGCTGGCGACCATGGCGCGGGACCGCCCCGGCGATGACGGGCGAGCGGATGACGGCATGGAAGGATCGCGGGAGGCCGCTGCCTGATGCTGGCGGGTGATCTTCTTAACCTGCGTGAAAAAGCTCTTGGACCTCCCGGCCTTCGGCGTGTCGGATCGGATGCGGCCGGGCTTCGGACGGAAGCGGTTTTCGTCGTCGGCGCTCATGGGCGCGGCTCCAGCCAAAACCGCCGAAAACAGGCCGATATGGGCCTATGGTGCCGCTCGAAACCATGCAAAGCTAAGGCTTTGCGCGAAATCGCGGCACCCGGCCCCTCAAAACCATGGTGCCGGAACCGGCGACCTAACCAGTGTGCAGACAACAACAATTTCCAGAAGCGGCCCGATATGGTGCCGTCTTCTTTAATCTTGCCCTCCGCCCTTTCTGTCTTTTCTGCCTCTCCAGCCCGGAATCCTGCCGGGCGCAAACCTGCCCGACCGGATGCCGAAACCAAAGCCGCCGAGCGCGGGAACGCCGCCCTCATGGCGTTCCCCCGTCGCTGGCGCTCGCCACGAAAATGCTACCGTCCTGCGACTCCGCATCGACGGGATCGGGCGCCGGAACGGTCGCGCGGCCATCGCCGGATCGTGCGTCGGACGGCGGCGCGGCGACAGCCCGCGCGTCGCCCGGACGCATAACGAACAGCGGTGCCTCGCGCCAATCTGGCGGCGGTGGCGGTGCCGATGACGGCGGTTCGGTTGCAGCCGCGCCGCCGAGGATCGGCGCGAGCGCGGCGACATAGGCCCGCGTTTCGGCCGGCAGGTTGCGGCCGGTCGCAAGATATTCGTCGTAGCGGCCGGGACCGGCATTGTAGGCCGCCAGCATCGCCGCGACATTGCCGTAGCGGTCCCACATCTCGCGCAGGTAGGCCGTGCCGGCGAGGATGTTGCCGCGCGGGTCGTAGGGATCGCGGCCGAGGCCGTAGCGGATGTGCAGGCCCGCCCATGTTGCGGGCATCACCTGCATCAACCCCATCGCGCCGGCCGACGAAATCGCGTGCACATCGCCTGCGCTCTCGGCGCTTAGCACCGCGACGATCCAATGTTCCGGTATGCCGAAACGCTGCGACGCCTCGGCGATATGGGCTGCGTAGGGATGGGCGGCGGCCGGACGCTCGACGGGCGCGGATTGCGCGACCGCCATGCCCGATCCGACGCAAACGAAAAGCGCGCCGGCCAGCAGGACGGCACAACGCCATGCCTGCCTGTCTCCGCTTCGCCGCCAGCCTGCCAGCGTGCGCGCTGCGGTCAAGGGCAAGGCGCAAGCGCCGGCCGATGGCCGCCCCTGACCTTCGCTGCGCGCGCCGGCCGTCCGGTCTTCGAGCGGGACGAAGGGATGAGACGGCTTTTCCGCGAACAAAGGGGTGACGATCTTGGACCGAACGGCGGGCCGGACGAGCGCGGCCGTCATTCCTCATCCACGACTTTCCGGGGGTGCTTCCAACGCAGGGTCCAGACCGAAGGATCGTCGTTGGACTGGAACAGCTTGGCGCGGATCGGGAACGGGAAGATCGGTCCTTCCAGTCTCATCGACACGAAGTCGCCGGCATTTTCGCTGGAGTCTTTCCATGCGGGGCCGGCGTCCGGGCCGTCCTCGCTATCGAGGCGCAGGCGATAGTCGGGCGCGTTTTTCATGTCGCTCGGCTTGGCCAGGACGATGAACAGATTTTCGTGGAGTCCGAACGAATGAAGCTTCCCGGCGTAGCCGGTTTCGGTGCGGGTGAACGTGCCTATCTCTGCCATGGGAAATCTCCTGTGATTGGCTTTCGGGGCATGGTTTCAGTGCGTCTGCGCGCGCCACTCGTAGCGGCCGACTCCTTCCTCATCGGTCCAGAGCGGGACCGCCCGGCCGATGACGGAAGCTGCGGGGATGAGTCCGAAATAACGGCCGTCGAGGCTGTCGCGGAGTTCCCAATTCATGAGGAAAAGCTGGTCGTCGCCGATGACGCGGCAGCCCTGCCAAACGGGCAGATCGCGGCCGAGGCTGTCGCGCTCCAGCGCCTCGCCGATCTCGATCCCGTTCACCGTGATCGTGGACCGCAAGCGGCAAACCCGCTGTCCCGGCAAGCCCAGGACGCGCTTCAACAGCGGGACGCCCCGCGCGACATAGCCGCGCTCGGCCACGAAGGCGGCGAGCGGCTCGGGCGGCACGACGGCGACCAGCTCGGGCACGTCGAGCGCCTCGGCCGGCTCGACGGTGTAGAAGCCGATGGGTGCGCTGGCCGTCGCGTTCCAGATGAGTTTCACGGGCCAATCGACGGTGCTGGCGGCGGCGATGCCGATGACGGCGAGCGCCGTCACCGCGATGGTGCAGCGGCGCGTCATAGCTCGATCCTTCGGCGGTGAAGCCACGCGGCATGTCGCTCGCGCGTGTAAGCGTGCGGCTCCAGATTGGCGGTCAAACGGTTGTGGACATGCCGCCAATGCTCGGGCGCGGCGTCGGCCGGGTCTAGGCCGAGCGATTCCACGGCGTCGATGGCGGCAAGCCCGCGCTGCACCCTCGGCCAGCTATCGAGGCGCAACAGGATTTCGCCACCGGGGCGGACGAATGGCAATGTCTGGAACGGCTCGCCGCGCCCGATTGCCCGCACAATGTCAATGCGGGAAACGACCGTGCCATGGTCGCCGTTCGCCCATCGAACGAAGGCGAAGACGCTGCCCGGCGCGAAGCCGACGACGCTACGGCGGCGGTCGATGATCTGTTCATAGCTCTTGCGGCCGAACCTGATCCAATGCTCGATGCGGCGTTTCTCGAAAGTCAGCTCGACCAATGTGGTGAAGGGCGCAGGCCCGTCCGGCAGCGGACGGCCGTGCGCGCTGCGATGGGCGCGACGGGTCATTGTGCGTCTCCGGCGATGTGCTGGTGGGGATTGCGCGCGTGCGCTGCGTCAACGGCGGGCGTCATGGCTCGCCGTTCCCGGCAGAACCGGCACCACGCTTCGCCTGCGCGCGCGTCAAAGAAAAAGAGTTAGATTCTCTGTTAGATAAGTTAGCGGTCGGATTCCGCGTTTCAGGCCAAAGCGTTATCTGCGGTTCGTGCGCCTGATCTGCCGATAGTCGTGCGCCCGATGTGCCGATACCCCGTGCGCCTGATCTGCCGATGGCATTAACAGGGTTATCAACAGTGCCTGTTGACGAATTATCGGGGCGGATGCGCAGCAGCTCGCGGCCGTCTTCCCGCTCGATCTGGAGGCGGTAGCCGGGGAGTTTCTGGCGGGCCGCGATCCGGCGAAGGTCGAGTGCGAAGTCGGACGGCCGCGCGAGGCTGCCGGATTTCTGATGAAGGTGCGCGACCTCGAAAATCCAGCCATGGCGCTGGTGCCCGGCGTGCTTTCTGGCGACGCGGTAAAGCCATCGCTCGATGCCGCCTGTCAGCCGGAAATAGGCCGGGTCGATGGTCAACACCAACGAGCGGTCGATAACGCTGTTGTAGAACCATTCGGGCAGGACGAACTCCATGCCCTCGACGCGGCCGGCGCGCGTCGTCATTTCCTCCCATTCGTTGATCCAAGAGAATTGCCGGCGACGCCAATGCGGGCCGTTGCGAATGGTGGTGGCGATGACGGTGGATTGCAGCCGCGCCAGCGCAGCTTTCAAAAGCCGGTATTGGTGATTGCCGGTTGGGCGTCCGATGGCGCGCAACAGATGGTAGGGCGTGAACCGGACGAAGCGCGACGTGCGGAGGCCATTGTTCTCGGCCGCGACGATCTGCGACGCCGCCCATATCAGCACATCGGCGTCCCATATCGTCGCCATGCCGTGTTCGGGCATCCCGAACACCTGCACCTCTATGTCGGCGGCCTTGTAGAGAATCGGCTTGGTGCGCGGGGTCTTCGCCAGCGAGAAAAACGGCCGTTCCATCAAGTCGCGCTGGTCGCGCGGCGGCGCATCGCCCGTTGCGACCACGAAGGGGTCCAGGCGGCTGCGCTCGCTGTCCTCGGCCGGCTGCGCGGGGGCGTGATCGTCCTCGCGCAGCATCTAGCACTCGTCCCGTTCTTCGGGGGTGAGCGGACGCGCGGGAAAGACGGTGCCGGCGGTCTTGTCGCGGGTCGATTTGCGCTCGCCGACCGCGCTCCAGTTTTCCAGATCGTGGACGGTGTAGAGGACGCGACCGCCGACCTTGCGATAGGTCGGGCCGGTGCCGTAGGTGCGATGTTTCTCAAGGGTGCGGATGGATATGCCGAGGAAGCGCGCGGCTTCCTTGGTGCGCAACAGGCGCGGCGGCAGGCCCGCAAGCGGGTTGGGCATGGATCACCTCCAGTCGGGATTGGGCTGCCGGAGGGCGGCAGCGGACTGTGGCGAAGCATGGCGAGGGATCGGCGGCGCGTAGCGTGCCGCATTTGCGCCTATGCGCTGACGGCACCCCCTGCGGGCGTGTTTCGGGCTAATAAATGAAGGATTTCAGCGGCTCATCGCCTGCCGGGCCGAATAGGCGAAGACATTCGCACGCGGTTCGGCTAAGAATGTGGGTGGAGCAGACGCGCTGCTCCGGGGCGTCGAAACCCCTCTGTTACCGTTTGGTGCCGGCCGTTACGGCACCGCACTCCTTGACCTATGGTCGGGGAGCCTGTGGCGTATACAACAGGCTTTCCGAGCTAAAGGCCATGGGGCCGTGTAACAGCGGTTTCGAACTCCCCGATCACCAAGAGTCAGAGAGAATCGTTTGCGGGGGCGCACCGCAGACAAAGTCTCTCGGATGCGGGGAATGACTATGATGGTGCCCGTCGAACTCGATCCCGATGTGGATGACGAAGCGCCGATCGGCGACACCATAACCGTTTATGACGAACAGCATTACGTCACCTATCTGCGCCTTCTCGATGCGAAGGCCGAAGATGCGGACTGGAAGGAAGTCGCGCGGATCGTGTTGCACCGCGATCCGGTGGCCGAGGAACTTCGGACCTATCGTTGCTGGCAAAGCCACCTAGAACGTGCGCAATGGCTATCGCGTGAAGGCTATCGGAAGATTTTGGAGCAGGCGGCAGCCAACAAGGCATGAGGGCCATGCCTCCCGATCAACGCTTGCCGGGCTTGATCGGATAGTGGAGCAGTAGGCGATAGCCGCCCCGCATCATCTTGATGCCATGCGCGACCAGGCGGCGGGCCTTGTTCTTGCGCGGATCGTTCTCGAAATCCTCCTTGGTGCCGCGAAAGCCGAGCAGGACTTCGGAGATGGTGCGATAGCTCTCGCCGCGCAGTCGGGCGTCGAGCGCGCGCAGCGACAGCATGTACCATTGCCGGAGCTGGTCGGGAACGGCCCGGAAATCGGGACCGGGCGCGCGGCCGTTGAGGGATCGCCAGAAACGGCGGGCAGCATGAGCGCGAAGCTCCAGAAAAGCATCCATCGGCAGCGTAACGGCATAGAACGCGGCTGCGTCCGGCACCGCCTCGGGCAGCCAGAATTGATGCGCGACGCCATCCACCAGCCAGATACCGTGCCAACCATCGGCAGCG
Source organism: Mesorhizobium shangrilense (assembly GCF_028826155.1). Classification (NCBI taxonomy): domain Bacteria; kingdom Pseudomonadati; phylum Pseudomonadota; class Alphaproteobacteria; order Hyphomicrobiales; family Phyllobacteriaceae; genus Arvimicrobium; species Arvimicrobium flavum. Next base: position 219,596 of record NZ_JAQGPN010000001.1, on the reverse strand, counting down.
CGGCGCATGTCAAGACCGTCGAGATGCGCCAACGTCAATATCGGTTCGGTGTGGTCATCCTTGTGATCGACCGGCGACAACATCACGGCTTGCGGTTGAAGGCGCGGACACCAGATCGGCGATTGCCGGTCATGCGGCGCGTCTGGATCGCAGGGGAAATCGCAACCCCCAGCGATCCGCGAACGCTTCAAGGTCGCGCCCGGTCGGCTGGCCGGTCAATGCGATGGTCTGGAAGTCATGACGATATTCGTCGTTGCGGCGCAGGTATTCCCAAGCGAAACCAGCGGCAGGGACGTGTTTTGTATGCCCGTATGCCGCCGGTGATCGCCAATCGATGCTGAGCATGGCGTCACCTCCCCAAGCCGGGATGCTGGGCAGCGCCCGGCAAAGAGAGGTTCAAGGATCATGGGAAATATAGAAGCCGCTCAAAGCAGATACCTTGAGCGGCTAACCCGATCATTTTTGGTATTTTTGGCTTGGCGACAGCCGGTGATTTCGCGACGCGTGCCCGTATGAGCACGAACAGGCAGTCATGTTTTCACCTGTTGGAAAACACATGCACCTCACCGTGCGCAGTTTCGATGGTGAACAGGTCGCCGCCCATCTCAGCGTCGCGCGCCATCGCCTGCCAATCGACATAGTAGCGTAGCGCCTCGGGGATCGTGACGCTCTCGGTGGTCAATTCCTCCATGTAGTCGGCGAGACTGGAGAACTGACCATGATAGCAATCCTGCAAGGCGGTTTCGGCTTGTTCCATGTCGCCGCTGAACTGCTCCAGCAGGCCCGCGCCAAGTGCGCCATGTTCTGCGATGAAAGCGCCCATGCGTGCTACGGTGTCGATGCCCGCATATTCGCTGATCGCGACGCCCTCGAAGCCCTCATAATCATGGATGGCATATTCCTCCGCGTGCTCGATGGGGGACCGTGCGAGCATGGCCGAGATCTCGTCCCTGATTTCGTCCACGTCCTGATCCGCGTCGATCCACGCTCCATGCAAATAGCCGTTATTATAGGCGGCAAGGCAGGCAATATAGATGCGAGGATTGCTGTCGGCTGCGTTGGTCATGTCTCTGTTCCTTCGGGTTTCGGGTTCAGAGCAGCGAAGCGCCGCTCTTGAACCCTTGCCCGTCGGCGAGACCGGGGTAGTAAGGTGCCAGACAACTCTTTGGCACCGTGGAATAAATGGAGGGGACCCGCTTGCGGGGAGCGGGCCGTTTATGCCGCGAAAGGCCGGTGAGTTTTCTTGCGCCGCGCGAGGGCAGCGCCCTTAGAAATAGCTATCAGATGGGACGCGGCGAAAGCCGCGCCGGCCCGCAGGCGAACGCGCTCACGGATTGAGTGGTAGAGAGCTGGACGGCCGCTAGACGAATTCACGGTGTTTGCTGGCGGTAAGCATATCCTCAGGGCTGGTTTTTGTGTATCCACCGGATACACTGCAATTCATGAAAAAAGACACCGGGATGCGAATCAGGATCGAGCGCGAGCTGCGGGATGAATTCCTTGCAGCCTGTCAGGTTCTGGATCGGCCTGCCGCGCAGGTCATACGGGAGTTCATGCGCGATTTTGTCCGTAGGAACAGCGCGTCGTCGGACGCGCAACCCGCAACGAAACCGAACGCGACGACGCGCTGATGGAACACGCACGAAAGCCGGTTCCGGCGCAGCAGGTGAATGCCCGAACAGGGGCTTGGGGGAAGACATGGCCGAACAGACACTGCAATCGCTTTTGCAGACCTACCGTGATGCAGCGCGTACCGAGCGCGACAAGGGAACGTATTTTGAGCGTTTCGCCATCGCCTACCTCACCCATGATCCGATCCAGCTGGAACAGTATGAGCAGGTTCAGACTTTCAAGGATTGGGCTGACGCCAATGGCTGGGATGCCCGCGACACGGGAATCGACCTTGTAGCCAAGCTTCGCGATGAAGATGGCTTCGCCGCGATCCAGTGCAAATTTTACGATGCCGCCTACCGCATCAGGAAAGAGGATATCGACAGCTTCATATCGGCATCGGGCAAGGCCCCGTTTAGACGTCGCGTCATCATTGACAGCACTGAAAAGGCTTGGAGCGAAAACGCCGAAACCATGATCCGTGGGCAGGCCATCCCCGTCCTTCGGATCAACCTTTCGGAAATGCAGGAAAGTCCGATCCGTTGGGAAAAATTCGCCGCCAAGGGCGAAGTGGTGCTGGCGGACAAAAAGAAACTCCGCGAACATCAGCAGGATGCCTTGCGCGAGGTGCGCGCCGGACTGGCCGAAGCCGATCGCGGCAAGCTCATCATGGCCTGCGGAACAGGCAAGACCTTTGCCAGCCTCAAGATCGCCGAAGACCTGGCCGGTGAAGGAAAGCTTGTCCTGTTCCTTGTGCCGTCCCTTGCCCTGATGTCGCAGACGGTACGCGAGTGGACAGCGGACACCGAAACCCCGTTGCGATCCTTCGCGGTATGTTCCGATACGCAGGTGGGCAAGCGCCGTCAGAGCAATGATGACATTGCCGAAATCGACGTGCTGGACCTCGCGTTCCCTGCCACGACCAATGCTGCCAAGCTTTCCGAAAGCGCGGGCAAGGCCGTGCCGGACGAGATGACCGTGGTGTTTGCAACCTACCAATCCATTCAGGTTGTCGCGGACGCGCAGCAGAAGCACGGCCTGCCGGAATTCGATCTCATCGTTTGCGACGAGGCGCACCGTACCACGGGCGCAACTCTGGCGGGCGAGGACGAATCCAATTTCGTCAAAGTCCATTCCAACGACATCATTCGCGGCAGGAAGCGCCTCTATATGACGGCCACGCCGCGCATCTTCGGCGACAACGTGAAGAGCCGTGCCGATGAAGCCGATGCTGTTCTGACTTCCATGGATGACGAGAAGCTGTTCGGAAAAACACTGTTTTACCGTGGCTTCTCATGGGCGGTGCAGAACAACCTTTTGACCGACTACAAGGTTGTCGTGCTGGCAATGGATGAAGGGCTTGTCAGCTCGGCGATCCAGAAGCGCCTTGGTGACGGTAGTTCCGAGCTTGTCCTTGATGACGCGACCAAGATCATCGGCTGTTACAAAGCCCTGACCAAAGCCGACATGAAAGCCGATGTTACCACCGATCCACATCCCATGCGCCGGGCATTGGCGTTCTGCAAAGACATCCGCAGCTCCAAACTGATCCGTGACGAGTTCGGCACGGTTGTCGATGAATATCTCGACTACACCGACGAAGACGGCGCCGAAAGCAGATTGCCCCTGCGGTGCGAGATCGAACATGTTGACGGCACGTTCAACGCCAAGTCCCGTGGCGCATTACTCGACTGGCTGAAAGCCGACGCGGGCGACGATATCTGCCGTATCCTGACCAATGCGCGCTGCCTGTCCGAAGGCGTGGACGTTCCGGCGCTCGACGCCATCATGTTCCTTCATCCGCGCAAGAGTCAGATTGATGTTGTCCAATCGGTCGGGCGCGTGATGCGCCGGGCCGAGGGTAAGAAGATGGGATATGTCATCCTACCTGTTGGCGTCCCCGCAGGCGTTCCGGCGGAACAGGCGTTGAACGACAACGAGAAGTATCGCGTTGTCTGGCAAATCCTCAACGCCTTGCGCGCCCATGATGATCGGTTCGATGCGACCATCAACAAGGCATCGCTTGGGCAGGATGTCAGCAACGCGATCGAGATCATCGGCGTCACCCAGAATGCCGAATTGCAGGCAGTCACTGCCGTTGTGGAAGACCTGCCGACGCGCTCGAAGCCCGAACGGTCGGGCATCGGCACACCGGGGCGCGACCCGATCGTCACCGGCGAGGTGCAGGGCGAGCTTGCCTTCTCCGTTGACGAATTTTCCCGCGCCATCATGGCGAAGATCGTCAAGAAGTGCGGCACCCGTGATTATTGGGAAGATTGGGCGACCAACATCGCCGAAATCGCCAAGAACCATATCAGTCGTCTGAAAGGCATCCTTGCCGATCCGGACACCGGAGCCCGCCGTGCCTTCGATGAATTCCACGGCGAGCTGAAAGACGACCTCAATGACAGCATCACCGAAGATGATGCCGTCGAAATGCTGGCGCAGCACATCATCACCCGTCCGGTGTTCGAGGTGCTGTTTGAAGGCCATCAGTTCACCAGCGAAAACCCAGTCTCCCGCGCCATGCAACGTGTTCTGGACGTGCTGGACGAAGCCAATCTCGACAAGGAATCCAAAGACCTCGAAAAATTCTATGCCAGTGTGCGATTGCGCGCGTCGGGCATCACCGATCCGCAGGCCAAGCAGCGGCTGATTGTCGAGCTTTACGACAAGTTCTTCCGCAAAGCCTTCCCGCGCACGACCGAGAAATTGGGCATCGTCTATACGCCGGTCGAAATCGTGGACTTCATCATCCATTCGGTGAATGAGGTTTTGCAGCAGGAATTCGGGCAGACACTTGGCTCGGAAGGCGTCCACATCATCGACCCGTTCACGGGGACCGGCACGTTTATCACGCGCTTGCTGCAATCCGGCCTGATCGCGCCGGAGGAAATGGAACATAAGTTCCGGCATGAAATCCATGCCAACGAGATTATTTTGCTGGCCTACTACATCGCCGCCATCAACATCGAAGCGGTCTATCACGGCATCATGGGTGGCGACTATGTGCCGTTCGAGGGCATCTGCCTGACCGACACTTTCCAGATGTACGAGAGTGATGACCTGATATCGCGTTACATGCCGGATAACTCGGAACGGCGGAAGCGGCAGAAGGCCACGGACATTCGCGTGATCGTGGGGAATCCGCCGTATTCGGGACAGCAAGGTAGCGAAAACGAGAATAATAAGAATACCGTCTATCCCGGTTTGGATGCGCGAATTCGGGACACCTACGCCAAGGCTTCCAGTTCGAAGCTCGCGAAGAGCAATTACGATTCCTATGTTCGCGCCATTCGATGGGCTTCGGATAGGATCAAGGACAAGGGTGTCGTTGCATTTGTCACCAACGGCTCTTTTATCGACGCCAAGAACATGGACGGTCTGCGTAAATCTTTGACCGACGAGTTCGGCAATATCTATGTCTTTGACCTGCGCGGCGACCAGAGAACTTCCGGAGAAGCGTCCCGTCGTGAGGGTGGAAAAGTCTTTGGATCAGGTTCACGCACGCCTGTTGCTATCACGCTGATGATTAAAAGCCCTGAGATGCCACCGGCTGGCGAACTTAAATACTATGATATCGGCGACTATCTAAGCCGGGAGGAAAAGCTAAAAGTCATCGATGGCTTAGGCTCGATCGCCAGTATCAACTGGAAGCGGATTGTTCCCAACGAAAATGCGGATTGGATCAATCAGCGAGACCCGGCCTTCCAGAGCTTCCTGCCGTTGGCCGAACGCGATGGTCAAAGCGGTCAGTCTGTTTTCGTGTCAAACTCCTATGGGGTCGTCACCAACCGCGATCCATGGGTGTACAACAGTTCTATTCCTGCCCTTGAAGCGTCGGTTGGCCGTCTCGTCGTAGCGTTCAACGAAGAGAGCGAAAAGTACCGAGAAGCATGCGACGGTCTTGCCAAAGAGAGCTGGCCCGCGCTCGCGGATGTGGTGTCAAACGATCCAAAGCGCATCAGTTGGTCGCGCGCGCTTAAGAAGGATGCTGAAAGAGGTAAGCTTATCGAGTTCAATGCCGGAAGCGTCATCGCCGCTGCACACAGGCCGTTCGGACGGCAGTTTATGTATTTTGATCGCCGCCTCAACGAGATGGTCAATCTGACCAAACGGATGTTCCCGACCGCCGCCCATCAGAATGTTGTCATTTCTTGTACCGGCGTAACTGACCGTAAGGGCTTTTCCTGCCTCGTCACCGACCAAGTGCCAAGCATGCACCTGACTGACACGGGCATGTGTTATCCGCTTTACTATTATGAAGAGCGAAACAAGGCGAACGGCGATCTCTTCGAAGGTAACGCGGACGAAGCCTATGGGCGTCGTGATGGAATTTCCGACTGGTCGCTCGACCTGTTCCAGAGCTACTTTCGCGATCAGTCGATCAGCAAAGAGGATATATTCTGGTACACGTATGGCATACTTCATTCGCCGGAATATCGGCAGAATTTCCAATCCGATCTTCAAAAGGTCCATCCGCGCCTGCCTATGGCCGGTGACTTTTACGCTTTCAGGGAGGCAGGGCGCGCCCTTGGCGTCCTGCATCTGAATTTTGATGGGGTGGAGCCATACCCTGTAACATTTAAACAGGGCGATCTACGATTTGCTAACATCGGGAACCCAGAAGCGTTCTTCCGTGTAACCGGCATGAAATTTGGTGGAAAGCGAAGCTCTATCGATAAGAGTACCGTCATCTACAATGCCAACATCACCATGCAGGACATCCCGCTTGAGGCGTACGATTATGTCGTCAACGGTAAGTCTGCCCTTGAATGGGTAATGGAACGTCAGTGCGTAAAGACGGACAAGGACAGCGGCATCGAAAATGATGCTAACCGCTATGCCATCGAAACCGTTGGCAATCCGGCCTATCCGCTGGAACTTTTCCAGCGCGTCATCACCGTCAGCTTGGAGACGATGAAAATCGTCCGCAGCCTTCCGGCGTTGGATATCGGCGAATGACTATGTTCGTCATGTTGGAGGCAATTCAAATGTAAGCAGCCGCAATCGGCTGTGTCGGGAGGGCGCGGGGATGGTGCAGTCAAAATCAAGTGGGGATGGCGCAATTGCCATCCTGCCGATCCATTTTGACCTACCGTCACATGCCATACCTCTCGGTACGTTTGTGCGCACCGCCGAACAGGCGGAAACCATCATCGCCTCTTTGAATCGAGAGCTCTTTGATGGAAGGCTGAAATACGAAATTCTGGTACTTTCGCCGCAGGAAGGCTCCTTCAAAAGCAGGATCGGCGTCTATTTGCTTGGCGGCTGGATCGCTGTTTGGACATTCACGGAAAGCGATATCGGTCAGGCCTTCATCCGTGGGCTGACATTGCAGGAACCGGCGCATTGGGGCGAGCAGGCAGGTTCGCCGATCAGGGAGCAGATCGTTTCTGATGAGGATGACGAGGCCATCGGGAAAGCGGACGAAGCGCCAGAAGACGACGAAGCGAAATGCCTTGCCGCCGCTGAATTCCTTGTCGAAACGACAAAATCCTTCCTTCAAACAAATGTCGGCGAATTGGAATCGGTTGGGATAACCACGACGCGCTTCCGCGATGGATTCGCCGCACGGAACGAGTTTTACGAAGCTTGCGCCGCCACACCTGATATCCGTGCAGTTGGGTTCGAGGACGAGCCCGTTTTCCCAATCGACCGAAGCGACTTCGCACGCCTACAGGTTGTTCTCCCGCCGGTGAAGGACGAGAACGACGAGCCGTGGCAAACGGCCATTGTTGACCTCAAGGTCACGTCCCCGAATTGGGAAAGGGAAGATCGTCAGCGTGCTTGGAAGGCGAAGGACGCCAAGGGCCGCGAGCGGCTTTTCCGGATTGAAGATGAGCAGTTCTGGGGACTGGTGAAAGCCGAACAGCTCAATATCCACATCATGGACACGATCAAGGTGCAGTGGGCTTTTCAGGGAAAGGCCAATTCACCCAAGAATATCAGGGTTCTGCGCGTTCTAGAGTTCAATGGCGATGCCTTGTCTGAGCCTCTAGACGATAATGCTCTGTCTGCGGTTTTGGGTGCATTTAGCGAAATCGACGCAGATCAGGGGGACCTTTTCGCAGGCAGAGGGGGGAGCGATGAGTAGTGGACATCATTCAACAATAAAGACGACGGCCGAGTTCGAAGCGCGATCGCTGCACCTTCACACCTTGGACTCACTGTTGTCCGACCTCGTTAGCGGACGCGCGATCGTTGTTGGCGATGACCAACTCTACGCGCTACCCGACGATCGCACTCGAAGCGCGCTAGATTGGTATCGCAAACGCGGCGAGGCAAACTGGGGCGCCGCTGTGTCCGCAACTCATGCCGAGAATTTGGTTGATGCCATTCAAGGGGAGCCGATCGAACTTGAAGCTCTCCCGGCTCGCCCGCTCAACGCGAATGCTAGACGACTGACCCTACGAAAGCTGGAAGCTCATCGGTTTGCCGGGCTTCACAAATTTGGAACGCCCTCTGACCCGCCAGATAATTATATCCATGAATTCTCACCGGGTTTCACATTGTTCGAGGGGAGAAACGGATCGGGGAAAACCTCGCTCGCCAACGCGATAATCTGGGTGCTTACTGGAGAGTTACTGCGCGCGCAGCGTGAGCCGGAGTCTGCGAAAGTCGAATTTGAATGCAAAGTAGGCCCGGCGGAATCCGGCGCTGAAGCCACGATGCATCGCATTACTCCGGTAACGCCGTTGCCTGACGCGCAGAGCCATCGACCAGATAGAGATTTCGTCCACGCCGATACGTGGGTGGAGCTTACTTTCGTTGATGAAACTGGCGCCGAATTGCCTCCAATCCGGCGAACGCAGTCGAGGTCTACCCAAGGACGACTGAACGAAGTTCCGCCAGACTTATCACTTCTCGGCTTGGACCCAATTGCGGTTCGCATCGGCACGGTTATGCCAGGACTATTGTCCGTCATTCGCGTAGGCGGTGAATCGGAGTTGGGCCGCGCTGTCGGCGAACTGACTGGGCTCGCTTCTCTAATCGATCTCGCTGATCATGCTCGCCGGGCAAAACAGAAGATCGGCAAGGATTTCGTCAAGGCGAAGACCGCTGAGCTTGAGGGCTTCGATCGAAGTTATGAAACCGCTCGATCGGACTTAGCCAAGGTTCTAGAGGATCAGCCCGATCTCGCTATTCCGCAGGCTATCCCGTCGCCGTCAAACGACAAATCCATTGAGGAAGCAATTACGGGAGCCGTCAGTCATTTCGACGCTGCCAAAGCGAAGGCGTTCGAAGCGGCACAAGCGATCCTTGGCGAGCAGTTCGATCCGAACGATCGCAAGATTCAAGTCGAACTAGAACAGAATATCAGCGTCGCTCTCAGCGAGTTGGAGCGTCTCAACTTGTTGCCGTCGTTTTCGCGCCTGAAGGGACTTGGTGCGCTTGCTGCTGAGGAGTTGAAAGCTGCGGAAGACAAGCTTGAGAACATTGTACATGACGCCAAGGTTCTCGCCGAACTTGATGCCAATCCATCGTCTGCGGCAAGGGCGCGGCTGTACGCACATGTTGCGTCATGGCTTGCGGATCATCCCGATCCGAACCGCGATGATGATCTATGTGTCGTCTGTGGCCACTCCATCGGAGAAGCAATCGATCCTGTAAGCGGCAATCCTGTGGGGCAGCATCTTCATGATGCGCAGGGTAACGCGACTTTGCTCGCCCAGACGTTGGCTCGGTGGGCCAAGGCAGCCCATGCCGAACTGATAAAGAGCCTGCCACCCTCGTTGCAGTCCGAGCTGTCGCAAGACCTTCCTGATCATCCTTGTGACCTCGTTCGCATGGCAATTCTTGATGAGTTGTTCGAGGCTAGGGCCTTTAAGGGCGTTCTCGACGCGTTGCGTTCTGAAACTGCAGCCTCACTTGAGAAGGCAGTCGAGGGTCGGACCGAGCTTGTGGCAGCGCGGGAATTCTCATTGCCTCCGCATTGCGAAGATTTATCGAACGCGCTCCAGAAACTTGATGTCGCGCTGCGCTTTGCAAAGTGGCGGCAAGAGAGCGGATCGTTCCTGCGCGACCTTGCCCAGAGCGTGTTGGGCAAACGCCCAAAACAGGGCGAACCCATCAAGACGGACAATCTCACCGGAAAGCTTCTTCAACTCGACGCTATCGTGCGGCAAGCGTCGCCCATTACCAATGCTCTTGAGCTCTGCACCCGTATCAAGCGTCAGCTCGATTCAAGGCGAAGTTGCGAGAAGCGGTTGGCCGAGTACGCCATCGCTTCTGAAGCGATTGGGAATCTGCTTGAGCTGGGCACGCTGGCCGACAAGCAGATAGATCAGCTTCGGAACAAACTCAGCGAGAAGGCGGCAGCTTGGCGGAATCGCATTTATCTCGGCGCATTTCCGAGTACTGCTCATCGCCTTGTAGGCACAGCGATGGGGCGGAAGGGCGAGATCGATCTCTTTGTAGAGAGCGATGGCGTATCGGCTCCAGCGCAACACGTAGTGAACGCCTCAGCTCTGCGCGCAAGCTTGGTCGGGTTTTATTTGGCCTTTTGGGAACATGTTATCGCTGATCGTGGCGGGCTTCGGACTTTGATTCTGGACGACGCGCAAGAGTTGCTCGACGATGAAAACCGTCAACGCTTGGCAAGCGGTCTGGCAAACCTCGCTGGCAGCGCTCAGCTCATTTTAACATCTTATGATCCCCGGTTCGCGAGCTTTGTCATCCGCGCGCCTAGTCTTGCGGGTATCAAGCACTTCTCAGTCCAACCGGCGACTGTCCTTCAACCGGTTATCAGGACAACGCCCTCGCAGTCGGAGATTGCACGCAGGCACGAACTTTTCGAAGTGGATCGGAATCAAGAAGAACCCGCGCGAGATTTCGCGGATGGATGCAGAGTTTATTTAGAAGCAATGCTGGGTGATCTGTTTGACGACCCAGCGCATTCGACGTGGGCTCGGCAAAATTCCCATCCCACGCTCGCAAGCTTCGTGACGCGACTGCGCCCGCTGGTGAAAGTAAGCCCGCAAGGTATGTTTGCTTCCAACGTGTTCAGGCGTTTTGTGGATCATCCGTCGCTCGCTGATAACTCGCCGGTGCTTCAGTTGATGAACAAGGCGCATCATGGCCAACGCCATGAGATCAGGGCGGCCGAGGTTGATCAGTGCGCGGCCGATCTCGTTTTCTTGGTTGAGCAGGTCGAAAGGCTGTTCGAAGAATGCTGCCGTTGGCGCCAGCGCGACGCGCCCCCGCAACCTACCGAAGCAGTTGTGTTACCTCTACCGCTTCAATCAATGCGATCGCTCGAGCGCGATTTTTTGATTTGCCCCGATCTCGCTGCCTTCACGCATGAGACTGTGGGAGAGACTCAAGAGGCACCTGACGTTCTCAATCGTGACGTATTCGACGGTAAATCAGCCTTCTTCCTGCGCCGGGACAATTTTGGCTTCGCCGCTCCACAGGGAGCGATAGCGATCGTCGATTCTCATCCTTCGCCCGTCGATGATCGTCGGCTCGTTGTCGCGCGGCGAGAACAAGCGATCTACGCACGCCGCCTTTTAAGATCGCAAGGAAGCGATATGGTGGGCCTTACGGCGGAGATTCCTGATCCGCGGGTGAGAAGTCCGAAGTCGATTTTTGTCGAAGAAGCAAGAGTTGCACTCCACCGGGTAGTTGGGGTCATTTTTGACCATCACATTCTAGTCGAACCTGGCGGAGACGAAGCGGTTGAAGTTGATGCGTCTGCGGTGATCGAGCAGATAGAAATCGCGTTCCGGGTTGTAGATGAAAGCGCGGTTCCACTAGCACTCGAGAAACAAGTCGTTCTTGGTGGGCCGACGATCCCATTGGATCATTTGGCCAGCAATGTCGGCGCGCTTGTAGCGATTTCGCTCGAGGACGGATCGAGCGTTTTCAAGCGGATCGGCGCGGCGTTGCCTGCGCCGTTAGCGCACCTGCGACAGTTTGAGAGTATTGGAGGCTTGGGTGTCTCCCAGGTTTTTGCCGTTGGCCGCGAGCAAACCGGAATGAGGCGGGTTCGGCAAGCGCGCCGAATTATCGGGGTGCTTTATAATGTCTAGCGATGGCGCGCGACAATCATGGGGTCGAGGGTGGCAGGAATGCTTCAAGCGAGTGGAAAGCGCCTGCTTTCATAGTTCTGGTACTTCAGACCAGATAGTCCGGTCCCCGCGCCAAGGCCACCGATCATAGACATGCGACCGAGACAGAGTGGGGCGTTGGCGCGCCGAACTGCAACGAGAGTCCACAGGCGTCTCCCAGTCGTACCTGGGCCGTCAAGCACGGATCGCGGATCAGTGAAAGACGGCTCAGGTCGCATTCACGCTCTAATAGATAAGAATATGTCTTTTTTCAATGCTTTACCTGTAGAAGCGCTGTTCGGCTATAGCGTAGATGTAACTGTCATCATCACCCAGTGCGGCGCGCCAAATACCGCCGATTACCCTCTAAAATACGCTATAGTCGCCGAGCGTACGCCCTTGCATCTTGCAGAGGACGGCCCGCGCGTAGAAACGGCGGCGTTCGGCGGTGAAAAAGTTCGTATCTCGTCCGGTCGAATGATTATCGTTACAAGAACATTGCGTAGGGGCTTGGTATGGGGGGCGAGTCTTCATTTCGGTTCGCGGTCGCACACGGCAGGTGCGGACGACCCGATCGGTTAGATGCGGTCAAACACCGAGCCCATCCGCGGGCTGAAGAGCCGTTCGTATGTGCGCAGCAGGAAACCGTCGGTCATTCCGGAAACGTGGTCGCAGATCACGCGCATCTTCTCGTCGGCAGCCTCGTAGCGAGCCTTGGTGCTTTCTGGAAGCAGTGACTTGGGATCGGTCGCCAGCGCCTCGAACACGGCTACCACCATGTTCTGGCCCTTGAATTCGAGCTGCTGGACACGGGCGCTCCTGATCACTTTCTCCTTCACCGCCTTCTTCAGAGTGTTGAGGAAGGTGCTTTGCGGCTCGGGAAGATCCACCCGATAGCGCAGAAGCGGCGTCTCGAAGCCCTCTTCCGCCCTGATCCGGACCGAGGTGATGAGGTGTGTCACCATCCTGCCAATGTTTCGCTTGCGCGTCGCATCGTCACTCAGGGCCTTAACAAGGCCGGCATAGACGTCATTGCCGAAGTCCTCGCGAGTCTGGATGTAGTCGAGGAAACTCCTGCAAGATTCCTCGGGCAAAGCGGAAGCGAGGTCGTCGGCGTCCATGAGACCCATGGTTAGTGCGTCCTCAAGGTCGTGCACCCCGAAGGCGATATCGTCGGCGAGGTCCATGATGCTACAATCGAACGACTTGTGCTTGGTCTTGCCATGGTCGCCCTCAACCGGCTCCCAGGCCGTGAACAGGTCCCGCTCAACCCGGGGCACAGGGTCGAGCAGCCAGTCCACCACATCCGACTCGCTGTTGAGATAGCACTTGGGCGGACGGCAGGCCTTCCGGTTGATGAGGCGCACTACCGATGCGCCGCCTAGTAGCGCTGGCGTCAACTTTTCGTCTGTGCTGCGGACCGCGCTCATCGGCGCCGGATATTTTAGCACGCCAAGAAGAGATCGGCGGGAAAGATTGGCGCCATTACTGGCCGAGAATTTCTCAAGGCGGCTGAGGATGCGCAGGGTCTGGCCGTTGCCCTCGAACCCACCATCGCCTCGCATGGCGTAGTGGAGCGCGACCTCGCCGCCATGCCCGAAAGGGGGATGGCCGAGGTCATGCGTCGCGCCGATCGCTTGGATCATGGTAAGATTAGGAATCCACGGCGAGGCCTCGTGGTCGGGGAAGTCTTTCTTCAGCTGGAGCGTGATTCCGCCCGCTACCTGAGCCACCTCGATCGAGTGTGTAAGCCGGTTCCGGTAGAAGTCAGAGTCGCCAAGATTGAGTATTTGGGTCTTGCCTTGCAGGCGCCGGAACGATGACGAATGGATAATGCGCCCATAATCGGTAGCGGCCGCATCGCGAGCGTCGGACGTGCTCGGCTTCCACCCCTCGCGACGCGCTCCCCAGATATTGGCGTTGGGGTCGAAGATCATCGGCTTCAAGTCGTTCTTTTCCCAGAGATGCTGCTAGAAGACGAAATTCAGCTGCGGCGACTGTCTGCTGGCCTCGCGGGACCACACCCACGCGTCGAATTCTCGCCGAGAAATAGAAAGCAGGTCCGCTGCAAAACAGAACACGTTCTTTAAGAAGTCATACGCGTCGTTATTAACTCCCGATCTTAACGCAAAGGTTCTAATATGGCGATCCACTGCAATTGACTCAATTCCTACCAAACAAGCCATGTAGTCGATTGTCTTGGGCCCTACACCATTCAATGATTGGAGGTCGGCACAGAACGGCTCAGACTTGAGCGCTGTGCGCATGTCGTCTGTGGTGTCCACCTTTGCCCTATGCAGAAAGCGGACGAGGCGCTCAAAGCGCTCTATCTTGGTCGGATGCTGCCAGTTGAGCAGATGCGCCGTACTGCCCTTCTCAACGAGATTGCTGAGCGCACTTATGCGATCCGCATCAGGAAACTCCTTTAGAATGCGCCCTACGCGCGGCATGACCACCGAATGATAGCTAAGCCCTGCCTGCAGCACGGCGTCCGCGAGAAGAGCTCCAGCGTGTCTATATGTTGAGCGCCGCACAGCATATGTAGCAGGAACGCCCTGCGATGAGGCGAAATCCGCCACTCGGCGTGCCGCCTTCAAAAGCTCAAGTCGATCCGATGGAGATGGCGTCATTATAATAGTCCTGTTTGCCGAAGCGCCTCTAGGCGCTCAACACAGTTTGGGCAAGCTCCGCACGGAAGTTTGCTTGATGCTTGGCAGGAGAATGTCCTACCGATGGGTACTCCGAGGCGGATGGCCTCTTGGGCGACTTCTGTTTTTGATGAGTACCGAAAGGGTGACGTGAATCGCACCGGTCCGATGGCGTCGGTGAGTCCGTCGAGCTTGTTCATGAACTCGGCGGTGCAGTCGATCTCCTTGGCATGGTTGCTATTGATAAAGCCTGTGTAGACTTCGAGGATACCGAGTGTTTGCGCTTTTGCAGCGGCGGCGGCGTAAAACAGAAGGGTTCGATAAGGGATGTACAGATCATCATCGCGAACATCGTCATTCCAGAGGTCGGCCTCAACGATCAGTCGCGATTTTGATCCCCTAAAAAGATCTGAAAGGTTGACCCGCTCCGGACGCTTCATATCTGCGGGCAGAACTTCATTCACCCGGCTCCATTCAGTCTCGACACAGTGTTGCCCGTAGTCAAAAAACAGCGGGCTCACATTCGTTCCTTCCGCATGCAACCCAAAAGCCACGGTCGTAGAGTCCAAGCCACCAGATGCGAGAAGAATCACTTTCTTGGTCATCTATCGGCGCCCCTCTCAAGCTTCGATAAGGCGTCAAACGTGCCGTTCAAGCAGACGTCGAGATCGGACGAATAAGCGGTGCTTCCCCTAACCACCATTGTGTTCCGGTTCTCGTTACGAGGATCGAAGGTAACGACTGGCTTTCCCATTTCGATTGCAAGGCCGATCTCGACCAAAGTTCCTGGATCGCGTTCTATGGGTATTGCGAAGACCGCTGCACATTCTCGAAGTAACTGCACGTCACTAAAGTAGTAGGGTGAAAGGGACTCGATGGGTGCTTCGCGTTTTGCCTCGCCGTTTTCCTTAACCGGCCTTCTGACTCGAAAGTTATGGTATTCCAACGCAGCTACGGCGGCGTTGATCTCTATATGATCTGTGTATGAGAAATCTGGTGCGGCCAGGTAAATTTGCAGACCCGGACGCACATGCCACGGCAGGGTGACGCCGCCCAGACCGCGAACAACCTCGATTGGTATCCGGAGTTCTCGCTCGATATCGCGTTGAAGATCATCCGGCCACGTAGTCTGAGAATAGACCGTCGCAACCTGCATGCCCCGCCAAGCGGCATCTCGGGTGCTGCCGTCGAAAGTACCAAATACGGCGGTGAAGGCGTCTCCAACACCAACCGAATTCATCGTTACATCTAGTGTGGCGGTAATATACTCAATGGCGCCGGTTCTGATATCGAATAGCCTGCTGCCGCCACGATTTTCTTTCAGAAGTAGCTGCTTTGCGCCAATGCTCTTTGCTAAATCTAGCAGCGGAGCAACATCGCTCAATGCAAGTTTCGAGAACAAGGTCGAGGAGGTTGAGATCACTAGGGAGTCGATCCGACCCGCGAGCGATCGGAGGACATCCGCGCCGTCCACATCGTAGGCGGCATCGATCGTGACGCGAGCCCCTGGCTTGAGTCGATTGATCACTTCCCCCAAGTCATAGCGGCCCGGGAAGATAACGACGGGGTCAAACCGGCTCAAATCGACGTGGTCGCAACTTGGCACAACTCTCCTTTCGTCGCGGAGGATGTCTTCGTAACCTTGGTGTCCCACCTCTTTTACGTCAGCAATCGCGATAACGTTGGGTGCACCGGTTACCTCTCCCAGGAGGACAAATTCCTGACAGCCGTGCTGGCTAAGGTAATTCCTCGCTTGTTCGACCAAGTACGCCGGGCAGAATGCTCCCACGGAGTAGTTTCGCCCACTAGCCCATAGGCCGCGAGCTGCATGTACCACCCCGCCAAGCCTCACTTTTGCGTCGGTCGTGCGCGTCGGCATCGTGAAGTCAACCGTGACTTCACCGATCAGTATCGGAATTGTCTCTGGCATCTATCCAGACACAAAATCAGCTTGGACTTGGGGACTGCTGCCGTTTGAGGATACGGTCACAATACCCGTGTAGGTGAAACCATCCTGCAAGCAACGTGCAAGATAGTTGAGCCGGGTTGGTAGTGAGCCAATCGAATCCGTACCTGCAACAGCTACAACTCGGCCCCTGAGTTCAATTGTAAGCTGGGTTCCAACCGCAGGCGCAAAACCGTGATTCACATAGAAATCATGGCTGGCAACGTCCTCCAGACTCGCAGAAAATGCCTCTCCACACTTATCTGAGCCGCTGGCCCCACCGGACGATCCGCTGCCTGATGTCGTTTTCGGCTTGCCAGAATAATCACTAAAATTTCCCGATCCACTGCTACCCATCATTCCCCCACCTGTAAATATCGGGCCAGACTACCTACAGATGAGCGGCCGTATCAAGTATTCCGTTAAAAAACGCACACTATCTGCTCACGAATTTGGCGGGCTCAAGCCCATTCTCCATCCGCTCATTTTCTTCTGGCCGCTGGCTGAACGGCAGATGGCCGCCGACTTCTGCTGAAACCGGGCTGGCGGAAACAGCCACGTTGCTGTCGTCGAAAGCTCTGATCCGAATGTGCGCACCGCGAGCGTTTTATCAAGCTTATGATCCCCTTGAAAATTTCGAACGGTGTCTCTCCTCCGGGGCAAGCCAGCTTTCAATGAAATCCAGCGGATCAACGCTTCCCATCACTGATCTGGCGAGCGCTAGACGTCTTTCTAAACGCTGCCGACGGTCGTCATCCGCGCTGTTCAAGCGCTCTGTTGCGTCCGCGAAGAAGCGCTCTACGGTCATCGCTTTTCCCCACTTCTCGATAATCTCGGCCAACTGCTGCCGGCTGTCAGCGAGAGCCTGGGCCGTCTTTCGCGCATCTTCCTCCCGTTCGTAGCGTTCCCACCGCTCCTTTTGCTCTTTTTTCCTCTGTTCCTCCGCCGCTTCTTCGGCCTCCATAAGGCGTTGCAGATCAACTTTGGACGCACCTAACGTCTCGACAATTTCTGGGATCAGACGCTCAAGCGACTGCTGATCCGTTTCCTGCCAGTTGCGAGACCACTTGACGCCCTTTTTGGGTGAGTAGGCAACGATCCGAAAACGCCCGCACGGCATATCCTGCTCGGTTGTCCACGAGTGCGTCAGTTGCCAAGATTTGGCTGAGCGTATGAGCTTGCTGTCCTCACGATGATAGTCGCCATTGAAATAGCGCATCGTTACGCGCTCGGTCATCTCGGTGATGGCGAGCGCGACTGGCACCATGTCGATATAAAAAACAGTCGGCCTGTCAGGAGCCCAAATGCTTCCTGAGTGGTAGCGACCGTATTTGCGATCCTTTCGCTCGACCTCTTGTTCCCCGACATGAATCCGCAGCAGATTGTCGGCGGCGGGCGCGATGTGAACGCGGTAACCTCGCTCATCAAGCGCAAGATACAGAGCGTTGGCGATGGAGAGAGCACGCGGAAGCGCCGCTTCTGATGAAATCAGGTCCGGCAGAATCCTTTTATAGGGCCTGAGGAACTCGCCGTTCTTGACCTCCCGTGTTTTCCGCAGATGCTCTTCTGCACCAAAAAGCAGCGGGTGACGAACCGGACGGAGAGTTTTCGCAACGAGCTTTGGCTTGCGCGCGGCTCCTTCCTCCATTGTTCGCTTTTTGCGCGGTTTGACGACTGGGGGCAGGATATCGATGGTCTCATCGGACGCTTCTGGAAAAGTCGGTAACGCTGCCGGAAGTCCTAGGGACTTGCGGGTCCAGTATCCCGATCCGGGATAAGGCACTTGGTATCGTTTGCAGATAGCGGCGAGTGCCGTGCCGGAAATTCCGAGCTCCGGTGCGACTTTGCTAAGTGGCCTCTCACAGACCCGTTTATAGAGCTCAAGGCGCGTCACCTGCATAGCGAATATCTCAACTCCGTCACCACCGATATCGCATTGCAGATACACTCATTGATTCCGTCTTTTGAGAGGGCTTCTATCCTTTTTTGATGCCGATTTAGAGGGCTATGGCGTAGATATAGTTGTCATCTTCACCCGGTGCGGCGCGCCAAAATCACGATAAAAATAACATCGCTGTCGTTGATGCGACTCCAGTGACCTGGAGCCCGATTGAGTTCAGCACAGTCGCAGCAGTCGGAAACGCAGCTCGCGTTGCGTTGAGACCGAGAAGGTATTCCTCGATCAATTGCCGCGGCTTTGGCGTTTCCTGTGGCGCCAAGTTCAATTCTGTTGCGCACCGACATGTACACGCCAGATGGCTGTCGCCGTCCATCAGATCAACGCTTGCTGCGACCCTGAGAGCGCTCAAGGTCGATAGCGCTCGAGCAGATCACGCCTTGGCGCTGCACGGCTGCGGAAAATCCGATCACGAGGAAGTCATCCAGGGCGCCGGTCGAGACGCACCCTTGAAACAGCAAAGGTGTCATGCTCCAAATTGCGACGCCATGTGCTCTACGAACGAAGATCTTGCATCCGACCTATTATTCGAACCGCTACTGCCTGCGCGCGCCTGTTACGGGATTAAACGCATTTGGACATCAAGGTATTAGAAGATTTCGTGCATCTCACGGGCAGCCGCTCATTCGTCGAAACCGCTTTGGCGCGCAATGTGTCCCAGTCGGCCCTCAGCCGACGGATCTCGGCTCTGGAGGAATGGGTGGGTGCGCGCCTTTTCGACCGCGCGACCTACCCGATCTCCCTGACCGAACCGGGGGAGCAGATCTTGCCGATGGCGATCAGGATCATCGAGGCCGCTGAGGAGATCCGCGCCGCCGCATCGAGCGGCAACCCGGATAAGGAAAAATCCATAAGCATGTTGGTGCTCAGTTCGCTGGTCGCCCCTGTGTTCATGCCTCTGATGGCGGAGTTCAAGGCGCAGGGCGAGGATTGGAATATCAGGCTGTCGGACACCGAGCCGAACTTCGCCAACAACGTAAAGATCTTCGTCGAGGGAAAATCGGACTTCCTGATCACGTTCTGGAGCCAATCTGTCGCCGAGATGGCGCTGATACGTAACAACGCATACCATCCGATCATGAAGGAGAAGGTGCTTCTTGTGACGCGCCGGAACGAAAGCGGCGATCCCGTATGGACGTTGCGTGACGACTGCACCGTACCTTACTTCAGTTATTCGGCGGCCAGTTTCCTGGGGCAGGCCGTTCGCTCCCGGTTTGAGCAGCACGCAGCAATGCTCACTCCCGTCTGGGAGAATTCGCTGGTCATCATGCTCAAATCAATGGTGATGACGGGCGAAGGCGTCGCTTGGCTGCCCCTCAGCAACATCCGCGCCGAACTGGCGAGCGGCCTGCTCATGGCCATCGGAGGGCCGGAAACCGAGATCGATATCGATATCCGGATCTACCGTGGCATCAGCCTGCCACCCTACGCACGGCGCTTCTGGAAATCCCTTGGCGCGCTTCTGGAAGCGCCGCAATGGGCTGCGCAATACACCGCGACTGCGCCCGAAGCGGCTGCTGCCGAACGAGGCCAGCGCCTCAACTGACGCCACGCGGCCGCCCCGGCCTTCTGCGGCGCAGACGGGCCCGGCGCGTTTCAACCCGGACCGGATCGAACGGAAATCGGATAGGTCAGGACAGCCGTTCGACCGCACGCGCGAGGGCGGCAAGTCCCAACGCAAGATCAGCGCGATCCGTATCCTCCGCCGGGTTGTGGCTGATGCCGCCGATCGAGGGCACGAACAGCATTGCGGCGGGCATGATGCGCCCGACACACGACGCATCATGCAGCGCGCCGGACTGCATCAACCGCCATTTGCCCGGAACCACGTCCTCGCAGGCCATTGCCAGGGCAGCGACGAAGCCCTCATTCATCCGCACCGGATCAGCACTGAATCCCGACGTTATCTCAAGGTCGAGATGTGATGCCTTGGCGATTTCATGGGCGTGTCTTTCAACCAGCGACGACAGTTCCTCCAGCTTTGCCAGAGATGGGTCCCGGAACTGGACGGTAAGGGCCGCAAAGCCGGGTATGATGGAGGGCGCATTTGGTTCGACCACAATGCGCCCGAAGGTCCACACTGTGCTTGGCCCGGCGGCCGATGCAAGCGCGCGCTCCAGTTCAAAGGCCAGCGCCACCATTCCGCGCGATGCATCGCGACGCATCTTCATCGGCGTGGTTCCGGCATGATTTGCCAGGCCGGTGAGCGCGAGCGTCAGGGTTCGTACACCCACGATGGCTTCTACCACGCCCAGGCTTTCGCCCGCCGTCTCCAGTATCGGTCCCTGCTCGATATGTGCTTCGACATAACCGCTGAACCGGGCTGGCGAGACGTTGGCGACTTCGGCGATCTCCTTCGCGCGCTGGCGCGCTTCCAGCAGGCAAAGGCCATCCGCATCACGGACGCGGTCGGCAACGTCACGGTCCATGACGCCCGACCACAGGGCGCTGCCGGTGAGACCGCAGAAGCGTCCTTCCTCATCCTGGAAGGACACCACAGCCAGTCGCGGCCCGCCGCACTCGCGGGCGGCGCGGGCAATTTCCAGCGCACAGATCACGCCGTAGCTACCGTCCAGCCATCCGCCGAGCGGCTGCGTATCGGTGTGGGATCCGATCAAGAGGCACGGCTCGTCGCCGAGTGGCAATCCAAACACATTTCCCCATTCGTCCACGACTGGTCGCAACCCGGCGTCCGCCATGCGACCCGCCAGCCATTTGCGTGCAGCGATGTCGTCGTCGCTGTAGGCCGGCCTGCGCACGCCGCTGCCGACGGCGCCGATCCGGCGCAGGTCGTCAAGATCCGCCAGCATTCGCCGGGCGTCGAACTGTATTGTGCTCATCGTTTATCCTAGGTGATGACAAGCCGCTGATGCGGTCATTGCAGACAGGCCTGGGGCTGTCGGGCAGGGCATCGGACCCTGCTGATCGCACCTCATCCAGGCGATTGCTCCGGGGTCGCCGCGAGACCTGGCCGAGGTTGCCCTTCGAGGGCATTGGCGAAGGCGGAGCTCGCGTGAAGAAACTCACGCGTGTACTTCTCCTTCGCGCGACCTGTCCGGATATCCTGCGGGGTCATCTCTTCGACGATGCGGCCACGCTCCATCATGCCGATCATCTCGCAGACATGCGCGATCACCGCGAGGTCGTGGGAGACCAGCACGTAGGTCAACCCCTGCTCCCTGCGGATCCGCTTGAGCAGGTTGAGAATTTCAGCCTGTACGGAGACGTCCAATGCCGATGTCGGCTCATCCAGCAGCAAGGTGTGCGGCTGCGTGATCAACGCGCGGGCAATGGCAATGCGTTGTCGTTGGCCGCCGGAGAGTTGGTGCGGATATCTATACCGGAACCCGGATTCGAGACCCACCATCGACAGAACCTCGTCGATCCGTTTCCCGGCATCGCGCAACCCGTGTATCGCGAGCGGTTCCGCCAGGGTCTTCTCGACGATCTTGCGAGGATGCAGGGAAGCGTACGGGTCCTGGAACACCATCTGCACCTGGCGTCGGAATTCCGGGGTCCGCCGGGGCCCCAGCACCTTGCCGTCGAACAGGATCTCACCCTCATAGTCGGTATTCAGCCCGGCGATCGCACGCAGGATCGTGGACTTGCCACAACCGGACTCGCCGATGAGGCCGTATGCACCCCCGCGCGGAACCTGAAAGCGCACGTCGTTGACGACGTTGTGCCGGCGTTCGTCGGTACCGAAGGCGATGTTCAGATTTCTTGCTTCAAGGATTGGACTAGGAGTCATATTCAATCCCATAGCGATAGACCGGCCCATGCAGCCATGCCGGGTCCCGGGAAGGTACGGTCAGTTCGTCGGTAGCGAGATCGAGGCGCGGCAAGCTTCCCAGCAGCGCGCGCGTATAGGGATGTCGCGCGTTGCGCAGGTCGCTGGCGGCAATCTCTTCGACAATGCGCCCGGCGTACATCACCAGGATGCGGTCGCAGAAGCCGGATACCAGGTTCAGGTCATGGCTGATGAGGATGAGGCCCGTATCGCGGCTGGCGACGAGTTCATCGAGGATCGTGAGCACATGCAAGCGGACCGTCACATCGAGAGCGGATGTGGGCTCGTCGGCGATGATGATGTCCGGTTGCGGTATCAGCATCATGGCGATCATCACCCGCTGTCCCATGCCGCCCGAGATCTCGTGCGGCAGGAGGCGGAATACACGCTCCGCATCCCGGATCTGCACTGCCTCGAGCATTTGCAGCGCGCGTGCCCTGGCGGTGGCCGCATCGGTTCTGTGATGCAGGCGAAACGCTTCGACGATCTGATCGCCGACGCGCATCAGGGGGTTCAGAGAAAATCGGGGATCCTGCAAGATCATCGAGATTCCCCGACCCCGGATCTCGCGCATCCGCTTTTCGCTGGCCGTTAGAAGGTCTTCCCCCCGGAATGCCAGCTTTTCGGCCGAAAGGCGTGCCGATTTCGGCGTCAGCTTCAACAGGGCGCGGCCGGTTTGCGACTTGCCGGAGCCGCTTTCGCCGATGATGCCCACCTTCTCCCGCCCGATCTTGAACGAGACGCCGCGCACGGCCTCGACGCCGTTGGCGCTGCCTTCGAAGCGGATCCGCAAGTTGCGGACCTCGATGAGCGGATCGTTTTCCACGGGTAGGAGATCAGTCATGGCGCGGGTCCAACACATCGCGAAGTCCGTCGCCGACCAGGCTGACCGAAAGGCTGGTCACCAGGATCGCCACCCCCGGCACGGCGGCGATCCACCAGCTTCCCATCATGTACTCCCGCCCGGTCGACAGCATGGCGCCCCACTCGGAGCTTGGCGGCTGCGCGCCGAGACCGAGAAATCCCAGCCCAGCTGCAGTCAGGATGATGGTGGCGACGTTCAGCGTGACGCGCACAACCACGGACGGCAGGCACATCGGAACAATGTCCGACCATATGATCCGCCACGACGATGCCCCTTGCAGGCGCATGGCAGCCACGTAGTCCGAGTTGCGGATCGTCAGCGTTTCGGCGCGGGCAAGACGGGCGATCGGAGGCCAGACCGAAAGCGAGATCGCTATGACCGCGTTTTCAAGGCCGGGACCGAGCGCGGTCACAAAGGCCAGGGCGAGGACGAGGGTCGGAAACGCGAGAAACACGTCGACCACACGCATCAGAACGACGTCGATCCATTTCCCAAAATACCCGGCGACGGTGCCGACGGCGAGCCCGATCGGTCCGACGATGACCGCTGTCAGGAACGCGATGTAAAGCGTGATGCGGGTGCCGTGAACGAGGCGGCTGAATATGTCCCGCCCCAGTTCGTCCGTACCAAGCCAATGTTGGGCCGAAAAGGGCTGCAAACGCTCGCTCAATGCCTGTGCGTAGGGATCGTGGGTTGCGATCCACGGTGCGAAGATAGCGATGAAGAAGAGGAGAACCAGGCAGACAAGCCCCGCCAGCGCCGATGAGTTGCGTGCAAACCGCCTGCCGGCGCGGACGAATTGCTGGACACGGGCCTGCCGCGCCGAAGCCGGAACCGGGGCGTCTATGTAGTCTCGCAGGTTCATGATCTATCCTGGAAACGAGGGGACGATGCGACGCGTTCCTATCGCGTGCGCGGGTCGAGGAACTTGTAGAGAAAGTCGCAAAGCAAGTTGATCAGGACGAAGATCAACCCCACGAGCAAGGTACAGCCGACCACCGCGTTCATGTCGCCGGCCATCAGGGCCGTCGTCAGATACCGGCCGAAGCCGGGCCACGCGAACACCGTTTCCGTCAGCACCGCCCCTTCGAACAGGAAGGCGTAGGACAGCGCGCACACGGTCAGAACCTGGACGCCGATGTTTCGGAAAGCGTGAACCCAGACGGTGCGCCGCCAGGAAAGTCCCTTCACGCGGGCGGTTATCACATATTCCTGGGCAAGCTGGGCAGCCATGAAGCTGCGCGTCATGCGGCTGATATATGTCATGGCCCCAAATGCCAGGATCGAAGCCGGCAATACGATGTGCGAGACGGCGGAGCGGAAGGCTTCCATGTTCCCCGCCCTGAGCGTGTCGTAGAACAAGAAGCCGGTCCTCATCTCGACCGAATACTCGTAGCTGATATCGATGCGGCCCGGTCCTGCGACCCAGCCGAGGCCCACGTAGAAGACCATCAGGCCCATCAGCCCGAGCCAGAAATTCGGCGTGGAGTATCCGATCAGGCACAGCGTTCTCACCAGATGGTCGAGAGGGCTGTTGGCATACATGGCAGAGTAGACACCGAGCGGAATCCCGAGTGCAGCGCCGATGGCCATCGCCACCGTCGCCAATTCGACGGTGGCGGGGAACACGCGTGCGATGTCTTCGACAACCGGGCGGCCCGAGGTGAGCGCATTGCCAAGATCCAGCGTGATCGCACTCTTGAGATAGCTCAGGAACTGCACGATCAGCGGCTGGTCGAGCCCCAGTTGTCGATAAGCCTTCTCGTAGGCTTCCTGCGTGGCGTTCTCGCCCACCACCTTGATGACCGGATCGAGCGGCAGCATGCGCCCGATGAGGAATGTAAGCAGCATCAGGCCGAGCAGCGTCACGGAGATCGAGGCCACCGTGACGCCTGCCTTGCCGGCCAGGCGGAGCAATCTCCGCGTCCGCGGACGCGAAAGGATGGGCGCAGCCATTGGGGTGTTCCTAAGACTCGGGGGAAGGCGCCGCCTACTTCGACGCCAGGTTGTAGTAGGCGCGATAGCTGTTGAACCGCCAGTTCTTCAGCGTGTTGCGCACCGCTACCGCCTGCGTGGTCTGGAAAATGTAGACCTGTGGGCCGATTTCCATCATGTCGCGCTGGATCTGCTTGTACATCTCCTCGCGCTTGGATGGGTCCCTCTCCATTAGGGCGTCCATGACCTGCGTGTTGTATTGTTGCGAGTAGTAGGACGAACGCCAGCTCGGATACTGGGTGTACTTGGCCTCTGCCGAATTGTCCGGATTGTAGACCTGGCGCGAGAGCATGCCGTGGGCATCGCCCACCGACGTCGTCCAGCTCATGATCGCAAGCTCAAACTCCCGGCCGCGCACCTTGGCAAAAAGCTGTGCGTTCGCCATGCGCTCGATGGACACCTTGATCCCCACCTTGGCGGCGTTCTGCTGGAAGTGCTGAGCGATCGGCATCGCATAGGAATGCGTACCGATGACCATCTTGATCTCGAAACCATCGGCGTATCCGGCTTTGGCGAGGAGTTCCCGCGCCTTGTCGATATCCAGATGGAACGGCTGCCCCTCCTTTTCGTCCAGCGCGCCAAAGGCGCCAAGCTGAACCGGCGCGCCGCGCATCACGCCGATATTCTTGAGAAAGCTGTCCTGCATGGCGTCGTAGTCAAGGAGATAGCGCAGAGCCATCCGCACCTCCTCCTTGGCCAGCGCCTCATGCGCGTTGTTCAGCGTCAGATGGGTGATCGTCGGTCGGTAGGTGGTTTCGATCCGGACATCCGGCTGCTTGGCCAGATTGCTGATGTCCTCCGGCATGAGATCTCGGGCAACGTCGACGTCCCCCTTCTCGAGCATCAGGCGCTGCGTACCGGTTTCAGCCACATGGCGGATGATGATCTGGCGCATGGCCGGCTTCTGACCATGGTAGACGTCGTTTCGCTCGTAGACGACGACTTCCCCCGGGTTCCAGCGCGCCAGCTTGTAGGGACCGACGCATTCGGTGCGCGTGGAGAGATACTTGTTGCCGAGGTCGCCTTCGACCGCATTGGCCAGGACCGTTTCCCGGTCGACGAGCGCGGCGACATAGTAGGCACCGAGGCCCTGCAGGACGAGGGACGACGGATAGGGCTTGTCCAGCTTGAGGACCAGCGTGCGGTCATCGGGCGCTGTGATGCTTGTTTCGACATTGCCCTTGTTGAAGCCGTATTCGGTGATCGCCGTCGCAGCCCCAAGTCCGATCTGGACGACGCGTTGCAGGGACCAGGCCATGTCGCCTGCCGTCGCAGCCTTGCCATTGGGGAACTTCAGGTCGTCGCGCAGACGGAAGGTGATCGTCAGTCCGTCGTCCGAGACTTCCCAGCTTTCGGCCAATCCGGGGACCACCTTGGTCTCGTCGTTCGGATCGATATCGACAAGGCGATCGCACAGGTTCTGCAGCAGTTCGACCGTCACGGTGTCTGCGGCCTGTGCCGGGTCGAAGCTGGCGATCGCATCCACGTTCCAGGCCATGACCATAACGTCGGACCGCGAGTCGGCGACCGCCGCAGACCCTGAACCCGTGAACGCAAGCGCGGCCACGCCAAGCATGGCTTTCTGAAAATACTTCATTGTCTCCCCCTTTGTTCGGTTTCGTTCTCACGCGCCGCTCTGCCACGCCTACGCAGTGCGAGCTTGGCATGGACGACGCGCCGGCGTTCCGGCCGTCTACAGGCCGGACAAGGCTCCCAATCGATCCATTGCTGCTCTGAGTTCAGCCAGCATCGGTTCGCTGCATGTGTGGTTGGACAGCGTGACGATCCGGAATCCGGCCTCCGGCCACGCCCGGTGCAAAGCCCAGGCGGTCCGCATGGGTGTGACCATGTCGTAGCGCGCCTGGACGATCTCGGCAGGTATGTGCCGGATGCGATCAATGCCCTGCAGAAGTTCGCCGCTGCGCATGAAGGCGCGGTTCCTGCAATAGTGCGTAAAGAGACGGGCGACGGCGAGAACCTTCTCGGGCGCCGCAAGCACGTCGTGCACATGGGTTTCGGATGGCTCCAGCGTCTGTGTGCGGGCCGAGAAAAGCCGCAGCGCGTAGGATGCAGACATCGACGTCTCGTTGTCGTTCGACGTCAAGCGCTGATGATAAGCGGCGCACAGGTCGCCGCGCTCTGCCGGCGTCACGTGCGCTGCGAAGTCCTCCCAGTAATCGGGATAGGCCGTGCTTATCCCTTGAAACCACCAGTCGACCTCTTCGCGGCTTGCCAGGAAAATTCCGTACAATCGCAGGGCGGCTACGCGATCTGGATGTTTCTGGGCGTAGGCCAGCGCAAGCGTGCTCCCCCACGACCCGCCGGCCACGATCCACTTCTCGAACCCGAATTGTTCGCGAATTGCTTCGAGATCACCGACGAGATGGGCGGTCGTGTTCGCCTCCAGCGAGGCGGTCGGCGTAGACTTCCCGGAACCGCGCTGGTCGAAAAGTATAACCTGATGGCGCGCGAGATCGACGGTCTGCAGCTGGCGATAGGAGATTCCGGCTCCGGGTCCGCCGTGCAGGATTACCGTGGGAATGCCGGCTTGGTTGCCGTGGCTTTCGACATGCAGAACATGTCCGTGATCGCGCGACACCGTGAGACTCCTCACCGGCGCAGGCGGCTCCTGCTGCTTCATGTTTTCCCCCAAACCCGACACGCCTGAAGCATGGCCGAAGCCGCGGACCATCTCCAATGCAAACATCGTATGGGGGTTGCAAAATACTCAGCTGGCCGCGTGCGCGGGCTGACCGCTGCGGGAGGATGCCGTCACGGCAGCGGCTTGTCGGGCCCCAACGGCTGATCCTGCTCGGCCTTGCTCAAGGCTGCATATTCCTCTGCCAGGAAGTCCACCAGCGACCGGACAGACGGCAGCAGGCCGCGGCGGGAGGGAAAGGCGGCGTGGACGATGCCGGCCCGCGGGGCCCATTGCGGCAGGATGTCGACCAGTCTGCCCGCTTTCACGTCTTCCCTCGCGACGATCGTCGGCAACTGGCAGACCCCGATCCCGGCAAGAGCCGCCTCCCTGAGAGCCACCATATCCTCGGTGATCAGCCGCGGGGCGTGCGGAATGACGGCGGTGGCGCCTTCCGGGCCGTCGAGGCGCCATTCGTGATCGGAGTGTGACGGCCCCCAGGCGAGGCTCGGCATCGCCGTCAGATCGGCCGGCACGAGCGGCCTGGAAAAGCAGCCGTCGAGCAGCATCGGGCTCGCCACCAGCCGCTGCCTGCTGTCGCCGAGCTTGCGGATCACCAGATCGCTGTCGTCGAGCGGCGGAAAGCGCACCCTGATGGCCAGGTCGAAGCCTTCGCGGATCGGGTCGACGCGTCGATTTGTGCTTTCCAGATGGACCTTCACCTTGGGGCATTTCGTCATGAAGCGGGCGATCATTCCCCCCAGCTGGAGATAGATCAATGGCGAGGGGCTGCTGACGCGCACCAGTCCCTGCGGCTCGGCCTGGATGCGGGCGATCGCCTCCTCGGCGGCTTCCGCCTCCACCACCATCGCCAGGCAATGGCGATAGAACTCCTGACCGATTTCGGTCACTGCGAAGTGGCGGGTCGACCGTTGGATCAAGCGGACACCCAAGCTTTCCTCCAGCATGCCGATGCGGCGGCTCAGGCGAGAGCGGGGCATCTCGAGCTTGCGCGCAGCTGCCGCAAAGCCGTTCTGTTCCACAACATCAACGAAAAAGCGAAGGTCGTTGAGATCAAGCATGGCGTTCAAGCCGTCGATTGTCCTGTTTCCAGGACAGACTAGCACGCTCGCATGGCTTCCGCGAGTTTTGTTGCAGTCATAGGTTTATCCCAACGTGATTGCTCGAAACGGCGCGAACAGGAGAACCGCAATGCGAAAAGTCCTCGGTATCTACAGCAGCCCTGCGCAGCACTGGGTGGGCGACGGTTTCCCGGTCCGCTCCATGCTGTCCTATGCCACGCACGGCGAGCATGTCAGCCCGTTCCTGCATCTGGACCATGCCGGGCCGACGGCTTTTCCGCCGGCCGACCGGCCGCGCGGCGTCGGTGCGCATCCGCATCGTGGCTTCGAGACGGTGACCATCGTATATGAGGGCGAGGTCGAGCACCGCGACTCGACCGGAGCGGGCGGGATCATCGGTCCCGGCGACGTGCAGTGGATGACGGCTGCCGCGGGCATCCTGCACAAGGAATTCCACTCGCAGGCCTTCACCAGGCGCGGCGGCACGCTCGACATGGTGCAGCTCTGGGTCAACCTTCCCGCGAAGGACAAGAATGCCGCGCCGGGTTACCAGACCCTGCTTAGCGACGACATTCCGTCGATCGACCTGCCTGACGATGCCGGAAGCCTCCGGGTCATTGCCGGCGAGCACGAGAGCCGCAAGGGCCCGGCCCGCACCTTCTCGCCGATCGATCTCTGGGACGTGAAGGTGAGGCAGGGCAAGTCGGCATTGCTCGAATTGCCGGAAGGTCACACGGCCGGCCTTGTCGTGCTGCGCGGCTCGGTGCGGGTGAATGGCGGGTCGGCGGCGCGCGAGGGGCAGTTTGTGCTTCTCGACCGAACGGGCGGGGCCTTCACGCTCGATGCCGAAAGCGACGCCACAGTGCTTGTGCTGGGCGGCGAGCCGCTTGGCGAACCCGTAGCCATGCGCGGTCCCTTCGTCATGAACACGCAGGAAGAGCTGCAGCAGGCCTTCGCTGATTTCCGCGCGGGCAAGTTCGGCGCCATCGCCGCTTGACCGCGCATGCGGGCCCGAAAGTCCGCAGCGGGTCCGCATCAATATAATCTGCGGAACTCAAGGAGAAGAAAATGACCAAGCCTTACGTCCGCCTGGACAAGGACAACGCTGCCGTCCTGCTCGTCGACCATCAGACCGGTCTTCTTTCGCTGGTGCGCGACATCGCCCCCGACCAGTTCCGCAACAACGTTCTGGCCGTCGCCGATATCGCAAAGTACTTCAACCTGCCGACGGTCCTGTCGACCAGCTTCGAGAACGGCCCAACGGCCCGCTGCTCCCCGAGCTGAAGGAGACGCTGCCGGATGCCGCCTTCATTCCGCGTCCGGGCCAGATCAATGCGTGGGACAACGAGGACTTCGTCAAGGCGGTCAAGGCCACCGGCAAGAAGCAGCTCATCATCGCCGGCGTGGTGACCGAGGTCTGCGTCGCATTCCCCGCACTGTCGGCGCTCGCCGAGGGGTTCGACGTCTTCGTCGTCACCGACGCCTCGGGCACCTTCAATGAGCTCACCCGCCATTCGGCGTGGGACCGCATGACGGAAGCCGGCGCGCAGCTGATGACCTGGTTCGGTGTCGCCTGTGAGCTGCACCGCGATTGGCGCAACGACGTCGAGGGGCTGGGCACGCTGTTTGCGAACCACATCCCGGACTATCGCAACCTGATGACCAGCTACGCCCAGCTGCAGGCGGCCAAGTAGCGGCCTTCGCCGACTGGGCAGGCGGCCTGCCTGCCCGACCCACCGGACGAACCACGGAGAACGAAATGAGCAACCACATTGCCAACTTCAACGGCAAGCGTCCCGTCATTGACGTCGACGACGCCGTCCTCTTGCTGATCGACCATCAGAGCGGTCTGTTCCAGACCGTCGCCGACATGCCCATGCCGGTTCTGCGCAACCACGCCGCCGCGCTTGCCAGGATGGCGACGCTCGCCAAGATCCCGGTCATCACCACGGCCTCCGTGCCGCAGGGGCCGAACGGGCCGCTGATCCCGGAGATCCATGAGAACGCCCCGCATGCCCGGTATGTGGCGCGCAAGGGCGAGATCAACGCCTGGGACAATCCGGACTTCGTCGCCGCGGTCAAGGCGACCGGGCGCAAGACGCTGATCATCGCCGGGACCATCACCAGCGTCTGCATGGCATTCCCGGCGATCAGCGCCGTCTATGACGGCTATAAGGTGTTTGCCGTGGTCGACGCGTCCGGCACCTATTCCAAGATGGCGCAGGAGATCACTCTCGCCCGCATCACGCAGGCCGGCGTGGTGCCCATGGACACGGCGGCGGTTGCCTCCGAATTGCAGAAGACCTGGCACCGCGACGACGCGCAGGAATGGGCTGGCGTCTACACGAAAATCTTCCCCGCCTATCAGTTGCTCATCGAGAGCTACCTGAAGGCGCAGGACGTGGAGAAGAACCAGGAACAGCTCGACTCCATGCGGGCCTGATCCCGGCCGGCCGAAATGAATACACGGCGCGCCCTCTGGCGCGCCGTTCCCATGCCGGCGAACTGCCTCATTGCGGGGTGTTTGTTGCCTCTCCCAGGCGCGCTCCAATCCGTTCCATCTGATCGATTTCCGCGCGCTGCGCGGCGACGATGTCCTGGCAGAGGGCAACCAGCTCGGCGTCTGTCAGGTCGGCCTCCCGGCACATCAGGATCGCGCCGGAGTGATGGGGGATCATCGAGGCGATGAACTGGCGGTCGTCGATCAACGTCTGCGCCCGGGTTGCCGCGAACGAGCCGACCGTGAGGATCACGAACAGCACATGGAGTGCGACGTTGAGGCGCTTGTTGGGATACATGCCCGGCATCGTCGCCAGCATGAAGACGCCCATCGGCGCCCACATCGTCACGGCCATGTAGAACATGTTGAGGTTGTTGCGAAAATCGTGGACGCCATCGATCATCGAGAACATCACGACATACATGACGACCAGGCCGAGACCCATGTTGATCCAGAACATCAGGTAGGGACGGCCGGAGCTCGTCGCGTGATGGGCGCCTGTCGCGTGGGAAGTATGCTCCATGTCGAAGCTCCTGTTGTTGCTCGGTTTCCGGGCCCGATGCATGCGGGCTCGACCGTACGTCGCCCGCGATCAGAGCTTCGCCTTGGCGAAGACGTCCACCAGTTCATGGAATTTCTCGCGCTGCTGGGCGGCGTCGCCGGAAAGGATCGCTTCCTCCACGCACCAAGCGGCGTGTGACCTGAGGACCTCTGTCTCGACCCTCGCCAGCGCGGCTTTGACCGCATGGATCTGATAGAGGATGTCCACGCAGTAGCGCTGGTCCTCGACCATCTGCCTGATGCCCTTCACCTGCCCGGCAATCCTGTTCAGCCTGGTGCAGATGGTTTTGCTGTTCTTTTCACACATGGCTGTCTCAATACCCCGTACGGGTATGGATAAGCGTTTGGAGGGCGGTTCGGTTCCGTGGACTGTCGGGTCGCCCTTAGCAGGTGCGCAGAACCGCGGGTCTGGTCGGCGGCCAAAAGATCGACCGGAAATATCCCCTTGACCTTCCACTGATGGGAAGGTGCATGACTGCGATCAACAACCATTCGAACGTGCATGGAAGCCAAGATGAACGCCCCACTGAAAGATCATCCGCGGGCTGCCGCGACCCTCAGTCTCCCGATCGAGGGGATGACCTGCGCCTCCTGCGTCGGGCGGGTCGAAGCCGCGCTTCGGAAGGTCGCCGGCGTCGGCAAGGTCAATGTGAACCTCGCCACCGAACGCGCCGATATCAGCGTCGACGGCCCCCTCGATAGGGCCGCGCTGGCAGAGGCGGTGGAGGCCGCCGGCTATTCGGTGCCGTCAACGGTAATGGAGCTTTCCATTGACGGCATGACTTGCGCGTCATGCGTCGGACGCGTGGAGCGCGCGTTGAAAGCGGTTCCCGGTGTGACCGAAGCCAGCGTCAACCTTGCGACGGAACGGGCGAGCATCCGGGGTGCTGCCGACGCGGCCGCGCTGTTGGCGGCTGTCGACGCAGCCGGCTACACCGCCAGGCTGATCGATCGCGCCGCCTTCGATACGGACGAGGCTGTTGCGAAGAAGCAGGCCGAGCAGGCGGAACTTCGGCGCGACCTGATCCTCGCGGCGGTGCTGACGCTGCCGGTCTTTGTCCTGGAAATGGGCTCGCATCTCATTCCCGGCGCACATGAACTGATCATGGCGACCATCGGCATGCAGTGGAACTGGTACATCCAGTTCGCGCTGACCACGCTGGTGCTTTTCGTACCGGGCATCCGTTTCTACCAGAAGGGCATCCCGGCCCTTTTCCGGCTCGCGCCTGACATGAACTCCCTTGTCGCCGTCGGTACGATGGCGGCCTATGCCTATTCGGTGGTCGCCACCTTCGCGGCCTCGCTCCTGCCGGCCGGCACGGTCAACGTGTACTACGAGGCAGCGGCGGTGATCGTGACGCTCATCCTGCTCGGACGGTTCCTGGAGGCGCGCGCCAAGGGGCGCACGTCCGAAGCGATCAAGCGGCTGGTTGGGCTGCAGGCGAAGACGGCGCGGGTCCGGCGCGACGGGAAAGCCGTCGAGATCGCCATCGGCGAGGTGGTGCCCGGAGACCTGGTCGAGGTCCGCCCGGGCGAGCGTCTGCCGGTCGACGGCGAGGTCGTCGAGGGGGAGAGCTATGTCGACGAATCCATGATCACCGGCGAACCCATCCCGGTGGCGAAGAAGGCCGGCAGCGCGGTCGTCGGCGGCACCGTCAACCAGAACGGCGCCTTTGCCTTCACCGCGACCGCGGTGGGCGCTGCGACCGTGCTCTCGCAGATCATCCGCATGGTCGAGGAGGCGCAAGGCTCGAAGCTGCCGATCCAGGCGATGGTGGACAAGGTGACGATGTGGTTTGTGCCCGCCGTGATCGCAATGGCCGCCGCGACGTTCGTTGCCTGGTTCTATTTCGGTCCGTCTCCGGCGCTCACCTTTGCCCTGGTCAACGCCGTCGCGGTCCTCATCATCGCGTGCCCCTGTGCCATGGGGTTGGCGACGCCGACCTCGATCATGGTCGGCACCGGTCGCGGCGCCGAGATGGGCGTGCTCTTCCGCAAGGGCGAGGCCCTGCAACTGCTGAAGGACGCCAAGGTGGTCGCCGTCGACAAGACAGGCACGCTGACCGAAGGCCGGCCGGCGCTCACCGATCTTGAGTTGGCCGCGGGCTTCGACCGGGCCGGCGTGCTGGCGCGCGTTGCGGCGGTCGAGGCCAGGTCCGAGCACCCGATTGCCCGGGCGATCGTCGAGGCGGCCGAAGCCGATGGCCTGGACCTACCCGCCATCGACAGTTTCGAATCCGTCACTGGCTTTGGGGTTGCGGCGACGATCGGCGGCGAGCGCATCGAGATCGGCGCCGATCGCTACATGACGGCATTGGGCCTCGACGTTGCTCAATTCGCCGAAACCGCTGCTCGGCTCGGCGACGAGGGCAAGTCGCCGCTCTATGCCGCGATTGGCGGCAAGCTTGCCGCGATCATCGCGGTCGCCGACCCGATAAAGGAAACGACGCCCAGGGCGATCGCGGCCCTGCACGAACTGGGTCTCAAGGTGGCGATGATCACCGGCGACAACGCGCGCACGGCGCACGCCATCGCCAGGCGTCTCGGTATTGACGAGGTGGTCGCCGAGGTGCTGCCGGAAGGCAAGGTCGAGACGGTCAAAAGGCTGAAGGCCGCGCATGGCGCGCTCGCCTTCGTGGGCGACGGCATCAATGACGCTCCGGCGCTCGCGGAGGCGGATGTCGGCATCGCCATCGGCACCGGCACGGACATTGCAGTGGAGGCGGCGGACGTGGTGCTGATGTCGGGGAGCCTTGTCGGCGTGCCCAACGCCATCGCGCTCTCCAGGGGCACGATCCGCAACATCAAGCAGAACCTGTTCTGGGCCTTTGCCTACAACGCCGCGCTGATCCCGGTGGCGGCAGGGGCGCTCTATCCCGCTTTCGGAATCCTGCTGTCGCCGATCTTCGCGGCCGGAGCCATGGCGCTGTCGTCGGTCTTCGTGCTCGGCAACGCCCTGCGCCTCAAGTGGTGGAAGCCGCTCGCCGAAGCTTGATGAGACTGGCGATCTTGCTGGCGCGCGCGGTTCAGGCAGCGCGCGCCGGAGCCGGTCTGGTGAGCGAGTCGGCAGGCGAGAACTGCAGCTTCACAAAGGCCCTGTAGGCCAGCACCTGGCGCACCAGCCGCGTCGGGTCGTCCAGGATCTTGGCCATAATGATGCCGCCGTCGACGATGCAGGACACCATCTCCGCCATCGCCTCGAGGTCGATGGGCTCGCGCGGCGGGTAGGTCGCGGCGATCGCCTCGAGATAACCGCGGAACCGCGTGTTCATGTTCTCCACCGCCTGTCGGTTGAGATCGATCACCTCGCGGTCGAACAGTCGCTCCTGGTAGCAGATCGATGCGATCACGCAGCCGGGATGCACGCCGGGCAGGTCCGCCATGGCCTCGGCGAAAAGCTTCAGTCCGATCAGGAAGCGCTGCAGCGGGTCGTCGGAGAGTTCCGCGGCCCGCTCGAAGATCTGGTCCTGGATGCTCATGTCGGAGGCCACGTAGCGGCGCAGCATCTCGTGCGCCAATTCGTTCTTGTCCCGGAAGTGGTAGAAGAACCCGCTCTTGGTGATGCCCGCCTCGGCGATCAACTCTTCGATCGAGGTCGCCGCGAATCCCTTCGCCAGCACCGATGCCTCGGCGATCTCGAGGATGCGTTCGCGCGTCGCTTCGCCCTTGCGCATGTCCAAATTCCCTCGAATTGCTGTACCGGCGGTACGGTTTTCGAATTGCCACACAATCCAACATAAATCGGTCAAGATGCCACATGCCGCGCAAGCGTA
Organism: Mesorhizobium shangrilense; assembly: GCF_028826155.1. Lineage (NCBI taxonomy): Bacteria > Pseudomonadati > Pseudomonadota > Alphaproteobacteria > Hyphomicrobiales > Phyllobacteriaceae > Arvimicrobium > Arvimicrobium flavum. The sequence goes on along the minus strand of NZ_JAQGPN010000001.1, from coordinate 184,179 downwards.
TGAATTTGTTTCGCTTTAGCGAACGGCGGCATCACCTGACCGCGAGATTTCTATCCGCGGGGCAAAAGATCGGCAAATCTGCGGTCGATCCGATCCCGCCCACATATGAGGCGGATGGTATTATCAACGAGAGGAATACCATAATGGCGAAATATCGTCACGATCTGCCGCAAATGCAGGGTGGCCTCTTTTTGAGCGATGGCGGAATGGAGACCTCGCTCATCTTTCTTCAAGGCCTCGATCTGCCGCAGTTCGCATCCTTCGTGCTGCTGGACAGCGCTTCCGGCCGCTCGCATCTGGTCGACTACTATGAGAAGTACTTGGCGCTCGCCCAGCAGAACCGGCTCGGCTTTGTGCTGGACACTGCGACATGGCGGGCAAGTCCCGACTGGGGCGCCACGCTCGGCTACTCGCCGGATGCACTGCGCAGAGTCAATCGCACTTCGGTCGACCTCGTCGAGGCGCTTCGGGACGTGTGGGAAACACCGACAACGCCCTGCGTCATCAACGGCGCCATCGGCCCGAGGGGCGACGGCTACAAGGCCGGCCGAATGGGGGCGGCGGAGGCGGAAGATTACCACGCCTTTCAGGTCGGGCTGTTCGCCCACACGGCCGCCGACATGGTGTCGGCGATCACGATGAACAGCATCGACGAGGCGCTCGGCGTCGCACGCGCCGCGAAGGCGGCAAGGATGCCGTGCGTGGTTGCCTTCACGGTGGAGACCGACGGCCGACTGGTTGGCGGGGCCACCCTGCAGGAAGCCATCGAGACGGTTGACGAGAAGTCGGACGGGTACCCGCTCTACTTCATGATCAACTGCGCGCACCCGAGCCATTTCGAGGGTGCGTTGCGCAGGGATGCGCCCTGGATGAAGCGCATTCACGGCATCCGAGCGAACGCCTCGGCGAAGAGCCATCAGGAACTCGACGAATCCGAGACGCTCGACGCCGGCGATCCGGCCGACCTCGGCCGCCGCTACCACGCCCTGATGCGGTCGTTCCCCGCCATGCGCATCCTCGGCGGGTGCTGCGGCACCGACCACCGCCACATGGCGGCCATATGCGAAGCCTGCCTGCCTCCCATGGCGCTCAGCGCCTGACGAGGCAGACTGAAAAGCCAACCGCGGCGGAGAACGCTCCGCTGCAGCATGGAGCCTGATCATGAGCACTTTGACGAGAACCGATGGACGCGCCGGGGCTGGGCTCCTCGGCCGTCTGACGAACTGGCGCGGCAGCGCGTCGGCCGCGCGCGGCGCCAACCGGGAGTTCGCCTCCTTCGAGGTGATGGACGACCACCTTTTGCGTGACGTTGGCCTGAGGCGTCCCCTGAGTACCGGCCAGCGCGGTCACATGGTGCGCTTCTAGCGCAAGATCCCGGGAGGTGTTTTTCCATCACCCGGGAGACTTCTGTCGGAAGGAAAGAACCTCCGCGGTCGTCTCGCTCTGATCAAGCGATCATATCGGTGCTAGGACGCCACCAGTTCCCGCTCCGCCGCCGGCTGCGTCCCGGGCTGGAACGGCCGGATGGTGACTCGCTCCCGCGTCATCGTCACGAAGCTCGCGGGGGGTATCGGCTGCCAGTTCGGCCCTTCCCGGTCGAACGGTTCCGAGACCAGGCAGCGGCCTGCGCCGCACACTTGCGCCGTGTAGAGCGTCGGCGCGAAGGCGTCGGTGGCGTAGCGGATCGCGTGCAGCGCCTCGCCGTCCGAGAATGCCGCGGTGAGGCGGATCGCCGACTGGATGCCCGCCTCCTGCGCCGCAAGCACGGCACGCGCCGTGGCGCGCTCCGCCGCGCCTTGCGGGTCTTCATCCAGTCCCTCCTGCAGCATCATCAGGAACAGCAGCTCGGAATCGGTGGTCCCCTCCATGAGGTCGTAGAGGTCGTCGGCGATGGAGGCTTCCAGCCGCCGGCGGATCTTCTCAAAACCGCCGATCTGGCCGTTGTGCATGAACGACCAGCGGCCGAAGGCGAAGGGATGGCAGTTGGCGCGGCTGGTGGCGCCTCCGGTCGAGGCGCGCACATGGGCGAGGAAAAGCCGCGAGCGGATCTGCCGGCAGAGGCTCTTGAGGTTGGGATCGGACCACGCCGGCAGGATGTCGCGATAGAGCCCGGGTTCCGGCCGCGCGCCGTACCATGCGACGCCGAAACCGTCGCCGTTGGTCGGCGTCTTGGCCTCCAGCGCGTGGTGGCTCTGCGCGATCAGCGAATGGCATGGCGCGGTCACGATGTCCTCGAGGAAGACCTCGTCGCCCAGATAGGCCGCCCACCGGCACATGCGGCGTTCCCCATTTTCGCAACCGATGCGGACATGCTGCGAAGTCATGGTGAATTTCGGGTTAACGAAGCCGTGCCGCAGGCCCTATCTTGGTTGCGACAGACAGGGAGTCGCTCATGCTGGTCCTGCCGGAAGGCATCCGTCACATGCCGGGCTATCTCGATCCCGCCGCGCAGGATGCGCTGCTGGCCGATATCCGCGCCGTCGTCGCCGAGGCTCCCCTCTACGTGCCGACGATGCCCAAGACCGGCAAGCCGATGAGCGTGCGCATGACCAATTGCGGATCGCTCGGCTGGGTGACCGACCGGGACCGCGGCTATCGCTACCAGGCCACCCATCCGGTCACCGGACGGCCGTGGCCGGCAATGCCGGAGCGCCTGCTTGCCGTCTGGCGCGCGCTTTCGGATTACCCGCATCCGCCGGAAGCGTGCCTGGTCAATTTCTATACGGCCGAGGCGAAGATGGGCCTGCATCAGGATCGCGACGAGCAGGATTTCGACGCGCCGGTGGTGTCGCTCTCCCTCGGCGACGCTTGCCTGTTCCGGGTGGGCGAGAATACGCGCCAGGGCAATACGGTCTCGTTCCGGCTCGAGAGCGGCGACGCCGTCATCCTCGGCGGGGAAGGGCGGCTCGCCTTCCACGGGGTCGACCGCATCTACCCCGAAACCTCCACGCTGCTGAAGAATGGCGGCCGCATAAACCTCACGCTGAGGCGGGTGACCAGGCCGGCGGCGGCATAGACGCGAGCAGCACGGTTGGCGTTCGCCCTAAACCTCGCGGCATGGGCACGGTAAGTGTGCGTCCGCAGCGTTCTGGCATGGGTCCCAGGGTCGCGCTCCGCTTCGCTGCGCTTGCCCTGGGATGACGAAGTGGGAGAGGACAGCCGCTAAGCACCAACGTTGGTGATTAGCGGCTGTCCTCTCAAACTTCGTCATCCTAGGGCGGAGCAGGAGCGAAGCGAACTGCGGAGACCCTAGGACCCATGCCGCGCTATCCGCGCAGCCCACCAAAAGGTCCCATGCCGGCCTCATGCACAACTGGCGGACAAGTGGCGCCAGGCCGCAATGCCACCCCCGCGAAAAGAGCGACGCACGAACTGACGATTGTCGCGATGACATCTTTTTGCTGGCAAGCCGTGCTCTTCCATGCACCATCCGGGAAAACTCTGGAACGGATTGCCCCATGACCATCCACGCCCCAGCCGTGCCCACCATCGAGGACGTCCACGCTGCGGCGGCCCGCATCAAGGGCCACGCAATCGAGACGCCGCTGCTCGAATCGCCCGCCCTCAACGATCGCGTCGGCGGCCGCGTCCTGTTCAAGCCCGAGGTGCTGCAGCGCACCGGATCCTTCAAGTTCCGTGGCGCCTACAACAAGATCTCATCCCTCAGTCCGGAGGAACGGGCGCGCGGCATCGTGGCCTATTCGTCGGGCAACCATGCACAGGGCGTCGCCGCGGCGGCCAAGTTGTTCGGCATCGACGCGGTGATCGCGATGCCGATCGACGCGCCGGCGATCAAGCGCCGCAATGTCGATGCGATGGGCGCCACCGTGATCACCTTCGACCGCTTCAAGGACGACCGCGACGCGGTGGTGAAGTCCTACGTCGATGCGGGTCGGGTGCTTGTAAAACCGTTCGACGATCCGATGATCATCGCGGGGCAGGGCACGATCGGACTGGAGCTGGTTGCGCAGGCCGCCGACCTGGGAGCGAAGCTGGACGCCGTCGTGTCGCCTTGCGGCGGCGGTGGGCTGATCAGCGGCATCGCGCTTGCCGTGAAGGCGCTGTTGCCGAGCACCGAGGTTTGGGCTGCCGAGCCGGAGAATTTTGACGACACGCGCCGCTCGCTGGCCGAAGGCAGGCGCGTCGCCAACGCGTCCGGCTTCCGCTCGATCTGCGACGCCATCCTGACGCCCGAGCCGGGCGAGATCACCTTCGAGATCAACCGAAGAGCGCTGAGCGGTGCGGTCGCCGTTTCCGAGAAAGATACCGCGGCCGCCATGCGCGATGCCGCGTCGCATCTGAAGCTGGTCGTCGAACCTGGAGGGGTGGTCGGCCTTGCGGCGGTCGGGTCCGGTCAGATCGACCTGAGCGGCAGATGCGTGGCCGTCGTGCTGTCGGGCGGCAACGTCGACCTCAGCGTCTATGCAAGGTTGCTGTCGGAGGCCTGATGGCCTCCGACGTCCCGTTCGCAGGCGGTTACCAGACCGGGCAGCTGCGGTCGCGGCGGCCGAAGGTCAGGTAGACCCGGTCACCCCTGCGGTCGCGGCCGCGGACCTCGATAGAACGCCGATCGACGTCGACGATGCGGGCGCGGCGGATGCCCATGCGGTCCGCCTTGCGCAACGCGCGGTCGGGCGTGCACCCACGATTCTCGACCTCGTAGTAGCCTCGGCGATCGTAGTCGCGTCGGTCATAGCGGCCCCGGTCGTAACAATCCTCGTAGTTTGGATTGCAGCCCTCCCGGAGCCTCAGCTGCGGCCCGTCGCGATCGATTCTCAACTCGACATCCTGGGCCGAGGCGGTGGTCGCGGTGAGTGGCAAGCCGGTGACCGCCGTCGCTACGGCCAGCACGGAAGAGATAAGGAGTCTGCGCATGTGTCTCGTCTCCGTTTGCGGCAAAACGCGGCCGCAAGCATTCAGTTTCACGTTCGTGAACTTGGCGTGATCAAGTTCCGTTACGCACGGATAGGATGAACGGATGCCCCCCAGCTCTATTCCCTCAATCGAGCGTGCGTCGGAACCTCAACAGAGCCAATACGGCGAAAAACAGGATGAACCCGCAGAGCCACACGACTTCCGTCGAGATGGCTGCGAAGTCGGCGCCCTTGAGCATCACGGCGCGGATGATCCTGAGGAAATGCGTCAGCGGCAGGATCTCGCCGAGATACTGGGCCCATTGCGGCATGCCGCGATAAGGGAACATGAATCCCGAGAGCAGGATCGAGGGAAGGAAGAAGAAGAAGGTCAGTTGCATGGCCTGCATCTGAGTACGGGCGACCGTCGAGATCGTGTAGCCCAGCAGCACCAGCGCGAGCACAAAGGCGAATACGGCGGACAGGAGCATCGCCAGGGAACCGATGAAGGGCACGCCGAACAGCAGCTTTGCCGCCACCAGCACCACCGCCACCTGCACCGCGCCCACCCCCAGGAACGGCAGCACCTTGCCGAGCATGATCTCGGCGGGGTTGGCCGGCATGGCGAGCAGGTTCTCCATGGTGCCCCGCTCCGTCTCCCGCGTCAGCGCCATCGAGGTCATCATCACCATGGTCATCTGCAGGATGACGCCCAGCAGTCCGGGCACGATGTTGTATTGCGAGATGCCTTCGGGGTTGTAGCGGCGATGGACGACCACCGAGAGCGCGCTGTCGGCGTTCTCGGCCGCCGCCTGCTGCATCCCCTGTTCGCGCAGCAGCGCCTGCGAGGCCAGCGTGGACAGCGTCGAGATGGCGCCGCTGGAGGCGGCCGGATCGGTGGCGTCGGCCTCGATGAGGATTTGCGGCTTGTCGCCCCGCACGACCCGCCGGGCGAAGTCCGACGGGATGGTAACGACGAACGAAACATCCCCGCGGGCGAGGAGCGCCTCAGCCTCCGCGGCGCTTCTCGCGATGTGATCGAAGCGGTAGTAGCCGGTCACCTGCAGCGCCGAGACGATGGCGCGCGTGTAGTTGTCGTTGCTGGTCGCCACCAGTGCGGCCGGCAGGCTCTTGGGGTCGTTGTTGATGGCAAAGCCGAACAGCACGAGCTGCATCAGCGGCACGCCGAGCATCATGGCGAAGGTGATGCGGTCGCGCCGCATCTGGATGAACTCCTTCATGAGGAGCGCGCCCAGCCGCGGGAAGGAGAAGACGCTCCTCATGCCATGTTGTCCTTGGAGCCGGCCATGAACTGGATGAAGACGTCCTCGAGGCTGGTCTCGCCCGCCTCTACGGAGACGTGCTCCCTCGCCTTGATGTCCTCGAGGGATGCCTCGAGCGCCGCCCGGTCGGAGCCGACGACATGCAGCGTCGCGCCGAATGGCGCCACCTGTTCGACGCCGGGGCGGCCCTGGAGCTCCTCGGCGATCTCGTTGAGCCCGTCGCCGCTGACGACGAAGGTGGAGAGGCCCGCGTTGCGGATCACATCCTCGACCGTGCCGGTCGCGAGCAGCTTTCCGTAGGAGATATAGCTGATCCGATGGCAGCGCTCTGCTTCGTCCATGTAGTGGGTGGAGACCAGTACGGTGAGCCCGCCGCGCGCCAGCCGGTGGATCTCGTCCCAGAATTCGCGGCGCGCCTTGGGGTCGACGCCCGCCGTCGGCTCGTCCAGCAGCAGGAGCCTCGGCTTGTGCATGATACAGGCCGCCAGCGCCAGCCGCTGCTTCCACCCGCCCGACAGCGTGCCGGCAAGCTGGTCCTGCCGCGAGGTCAGGCCGAGTTCCTGAAGCGTGCGGTCGACATGCTCCTTGGGCGGCTTGAGCTCATAGAGCCGGGCGACGAACATAAGGTTTTCGGCGATGGTCAGGTCCTCGTAGAACGAGAACTTCTGCGTCATGTAGCCGACCTCGCGCTTGATCTTCAGGCTCTCGGTCCTGAGGTCGTAGCCGAGCACCTTGCCGTCGCCCTCGTCGGGCGTGAGCAGCCCGCACATGATGCGGATCGTCGTCGTCTTGCCCGACCCGTTGGGACCGAGGAAGCCGACGATCTCGCCTTCGGTGACGGTCATCGTCACATGGTCGACGACGGTCTTGGCGCCGTAGCGCTTCACGAGATTGGTAACGTTGATGACGTCCATGCTGGTGTCCGCGCAAGGGGAGTAAGGAGTAGGGGAGTAGGGGAAATATGCTTCGCTTGATTTGGCTTGCGAGTTCCTCCCGCTGGCTGCTTCCTACTCCCCTACTCCCCTAAACTCACATCCACGATCTGGCCCGGCTGAAGCGCCCGCGCGTCGCCCTCGGGCCGCGCCTCGACGAGATAGACGAGCTTCTGCCTGGTCTCGAGCGAGTAGATGACCGGCGGCGTGAATTCGGGGTCGGGCGACACGTAGCTCACCCTGGCCGTCAGCCCGTCCGCGCAGCCGTCGCAGCGCACATTGAGGAGGGTGCCAACCTCTACGGAGGAGAAGTGTGCTTCGGGCACGTAGACCTTCAGCTTCACCGCGCCATCGGGCAGCATCGAGACCACGGGGGACGTCGGTCCCGCCAGGTCGCCGGGATTGCGGATGACGTCATCGATCCGCCCGGTGGCGGGGGCCATGATGTCGCGCTTGGAAAGCCGCCAGCGCGCCTGGTCGAGTGCCGCCCGCGACTGCCGCACCTGGTTGTCTGCCGCCTTGATCGCCTCGGCGCGTGCCGGAAGATGTGCCACGTCCAGGTTGGCCTGCGCCTGGCCGATCGCGGCCTGCGCGACCTGGAGCTGCGTTGTCGCCTCGTCGAGCGAGGCGCGCGTGGCGATGCCCTTCTCGTGAAGGTCCTGCACGCGGACGAGGACCCGTTCGGCCTCCTGCTGCTCGGCCTCGGCGGAGCGGACCGCCGCCTCCAGCACCGCGATCTCTTCGGGCCGTTTTCCCACTTTCAGGTCGGCGAGCTGCGCTTCGGCCTGGGCGAGTGCGGCTTCTGCCTGTGCAACGGCGATCTCGGCGTCTCCCCGGTCAAGCGTCGCGATCTTGCCACCTGGTTCCACCCGGTCGCCTCGCCTGACCGCCACGTCGATCACCTGCGCCGTCTCGATCGGCGCCAGCAACACGAATTCGCCCTCGACATAGCCGACGGCGAGCGGCGGCGACGCACAGGCCGAGAACAGCGAAGCCGCCAGGGGGATCGAGCAGAGGAGGCTCATCTCAGTTGACCTTGTCCTGCGGCGGAGCACCGTGTGCGGCCAGGATGGCGTCGAGGTTCGCCGTGACCGCCTCGACAATCTGCCGTGCTTCGTCTGCGCCGATGTCGGTCCACTCCATCCGGCGCAGCACCGCCTCGCGGCCGATGCGGAAGTAGACGATCTGGCCGATCAGCGTGAACACGGCGATGCGCGTTGCTGGCGCCTCGGCATCTTCGCCCGTGATGGCCGCCCAGACCTGGCAGATCCGCATGTGCATGGGCGCGAACATGCGGTTGTAGATGGTGTCGAGCGCCGCGGTCGGATGCGCCAACTCACGCAGGATGAACTGCACGAACTCCCCCGACTCCGGTCGGCTGACGAGAAAGGTCGTCATCGTCCCGAGGATGTCCTTCAGCAGCTTGCGCGCTGCTTGCGGAGAGAGTTCGAAGGGATCGGGGGCTGCGGCGAGAACGTGCGCCGAGAGTGTGGTCATCGTCTGCGCAATGTGCTCCGCACAGGCCTGGCGCAAACCCTCCTTGCTGCCGAAGTGATAGGCGATCGAGCCAATGTTGGCCTTGGCGGCGGCTGCGATCTCGCGCGTCGAGGTGCCTTCGAAGCCGCGGCTGCCGAACAGCTGCAGTGCTGCATGGATGAGGGCCAGTCGCGTCTGGTCGGCCGAATTCGCGGCTTGCCTTGGGGGTGTCGGGGGCACTTTCTCGATGGTGCTCATTGATTGAATTTAATCAATCGATTGATTAATGTCAATTCTCTGGACCGATCACCGCCGCCAGCTGGACTTTTGGAGAGAGCCCGTCTGGTACATAGTTGCAGGCGGAGAGGAGCAAGATGACTGAGACCACCGAAACGCTGCTCGACCGGCTTGGGCGCCTGATGGCGCGCAAACTCGAATCCGCCTCGTCGGGCTACGAGCCCTATACGCCGTCGGATCCGGACACATTGCGCCGGACACTCGAGCCCGGAGACGTCCTCCTGATCGAAGGCAACCAGCGCGTGTCGGCGGTGATCAAGTACCTGACGCAGTCGACCTGGTCGCATTCCGCGCTCTATGTCGGCGACGCCCTGCCTGCGCCTGCCGACGGCTCCGAGCGCCCGCGCCTCATCGAGGTCAATCTGGGCGACGGCTGCGTGGCGGTGCCGCTGTCCAAGTACAAGACCTACAACACCCGCATCTGCCGGGCGAACGGCCTGTCCCCTGACGACCGCGCCTATGTGGTGGACTTCATGGTCGGCAAGCTCGGGCTGAAATACGACCTGAAGAACATCACCGACATGCTGCGCTATTTCCTGCCGTTCCCCTTGCCGGTCCCGGTGCGTTGGCGCCGCCGCATGATCGCCTTCGGTTCAGGCGATCCGACGCGCGCGATCTGCTCCAGCTTGATCGCCGAGGCCTACGAGCACATCCGCTACCCCATCCTGCCGGAGATCACGCGCGCGCCGGGCCGCGCGTCGGCCCAGTCGGCGTTCTCGCGGCGCGAGATCATGCACATCCGGCACCACTCGCTCTACACGCCGCGCGACTTCGACCTGTCGCCGTATTTCCGTATCGTGAAGCCGACGCTGGAATACGGTTTCGACTATCGCCAGGTCACCTGGCACGAACCGCGTTCCGAACAGTTGGCACATCCGGTGCCCGATCGATCGGAGGTCCAGCGCAAGGATGGCGAGGCCGACGGGCGATCCGCATCATGAGAGAGGGCAGTGCAACCTGCGAAGGAGGGACCACATGCTTGCCATCAGCAGTTATCCCGCCACCTATGTCGAAGCCTGCCGGGCGAGACTCGCCGCGCAGCTCTCAAGCTATCTCGACATGATGACGATCGCGGCGTCGACGATCAGCAGCCGCGACCTCGTGGCGGCCGTCGGCGTCTTCGAGGCCGCCCTCTTCAACAACCTCGTGCTCGCGCTCGACCACCATTTCGTCCATCGGCTGCGCGCCGTCGAAAGGACGGACGGGAACCCGCTGAACGAAGTCAGGATGCTGGCGAACTCCATCATGGCGAACGCGGGCGTTCTGCAGGCCGACCGGACCATCCGGTACGATCCCGCGAGGTCCGTCACCGGGCTCGCGGTCGGCGACACGATCCGCATGAGCATGCAGACCTTCGAGCGCCTGCGCGACGCCTTCCTCGCCGAGATCCTAGCGAAATATCCCTAAGAGCCTTCCTGCGCCCAGAAAACTCTCAGTGGCCGGGCTTTTCCTCGACGCCGGCATGCTCCGCCTCGATCAGCTTTCGCGCCACCTCGATGTTCTCGGCGAACTGCACCCGCTGCGGCTTGACGCCATGGGTGACCAGCATGCGGCGGGTGGCGGGGGAGGCGCCGCTCACCACCACGCGCACGCCGGCCTTCTCCGCCTTGCGGATCGAGCCCTCGACCACGTTGGCGGCGGTGGAGTCCAGGAAGGGCACGTGCGAGAAATCGATGACGAAGTTGCGGCGCTGGTCGGCGATGCGGTCGAGGACCGTCGCGACGGCGGAGGCCGCGCCGAAGAAGAAGGCGCCCGAGATGCGGTAGACGACGGTGTTCGGATCCGTCGCCGATGCGGCTTCGTACTCCCTGCGGTCGCCGTTGGAGGTATCGGCGACGTCCTCCTCGACGATGGGCTGTTCCCTTTCGATCGCCAGCGCGCTGCTCATGCGGCCGATGAAGAGCAGTGCGCCAAGGCCGAAGCCGACGACGATGCCTTCGGTCAGGTCGCGGAAGATCACCAGCAGGAACGTCACCGCGAGCACCAGCGCGTCGCCGCGCGAGGAGCGCACGAGTGCGGCGATCGCATGCCGCTCGACCATGTTCCAGGCCACGATCGCCAGCACACCGGCCAGCGCCGCAAGCGGAATGAAGCGGGCAAGCGGCGCGGCCACCAGCACGAAAGCGAGCAGGAACACGGAATGCAGGATGCCCGACACCGGCCCATAGGCGCCCGCGCGCACGTTGGTCGCGGTGCGCGCAATGGTGCCGGTGACGCAGATGCCGCCGACCATCGCCGAGCCGATATTGGCTGCGCCCTGCGCGACCAGCTCACAGTTGGAGCGGTGGCGGCGGCCGCTCATGCCGTCCGCGACCACGGCTGACAGGAGCGACTCGATCGCACCGAGCAGCGCGAACGCGATCGCATCCGGCAGCACCGCCTGCATCTTTTCGAGGCTGAAGGCCGGCAAGGCCGGCGCCGGAATGGTGCGCGGAATGCCGCCGAAGCGCGAGCCGATCGTCTCGACCGGCAGGCTGAGCAGGACGGCCGCCACCGTCGCCACGCCGACCGCGATCAGCATGCCGGGCCAGCCCGGACGCCAACGCCTGAGCACGAGTATCGTGGCGATGGTGAGCAGCGCGACCAGGATCGCCGACGGGTTGACCGTGCCCGCGGCGTTCCAGAGCGCCACGAGCTTGGGGATAAGTTCGCCCGGCTCCTTGCCGGCAAGGCTGAGCCCGAACAGCTCGCTGAGCTGGCTGGCGAAGATGATGACCGCGATGCCGGCGGTGAAGCCGACGGTCACCGGGTAGGGGATGAATTTTATGTAGGTGCCGAGCCTCAGATAGCCGAGCGCCATGAGAAACACGCCCGCCATCGTGGTCGCCAGCAGCAGCCCGTCGATGCCGTGTCGGTCGGCGGTCAACGCGATCAGGCCGATGAAGGCGCCGGCCGGCCCGCCGATCTGGTGGCGGCTGCCGCCGAGCAGCGACACCAGGAAGCCGCCGACGATCGCCGTCCACAGGCCGCGGTCGGGCGACACGCCGGACGCGATGGCGATCGCCATCGACAGCGGCAGCGCCACGACGGCGACGGTCAGCCCGGCCATCGCGTCGGCGCGCAGCTGCGGCATGCCGTAGCCTTCGCGGAAGACGGTGACGAGCTTGGGCGTGAACAGTTCCGCGAAGGTGGGGGCGGCTGGCTTGTGGCCGGTGGAGGCACTCATGGCGAGCCCTCCCTCAGCGCCCCGTGATCCAGGGGCCGAGCGTGATCAGGCCCACGGCGAAGACGGCAAGCACCACGCCGACGTTCTGGATCGCGCTCATCCGCTCGCCGAAGAACGTGAACGCGATGACGGTGACCGCGACGAGCTGGATCACGGCGGACAGGCTGAAGGCAGCGGCCATCCCGAATTCCCGCACCAGACGCAGCATGATCAGGTTGCCGGCGGTATAGAGAAGCAGCGTCACCACCAGCTTCCACGCCGAGGGCATCAGCGCCCAGGATTTCGCCATGCTCGCGGCGGCCAGGAAGATCGCGGTCGAGATGCCAAGCAGTATCAGGCCCAACGGGCTCACGTGCGACCCCCACAAATCCGACAAACAGGCGCTTCCGCCTTGTCGTCCAAGACAGGCGATTGCGTCAAGGACCGGCGTCTGGGCCAGGCGTGGCGCAGGTGGCCGTTGAATTCGTGCGGCGGTGCTGTGCGGCGCCTCAGTGATCGGCGATCAGGCGCAGGAAATGCGCGATCACCTTGTCCTCGGCAAAGTCGCCGGTCTCGAACTTGATGCGTCCGTTCTCGCCGTGAAGCCGCAGCAGCTCGGGATCGTCCAGATAGCCGCGCACGGCTCTGGCGATGCCGTCGGCGGCTGACCGCATCGGCCGTTCCGGGACGATGACGCCGGTTTCACCGTCCTCGACGATCTCCAGGCAGCCGTCAATGTCGCTGGCAATGCAAGGGATGCCGGTCGCCGCCGCCTCGATCAGGATGCGCGGAATGCCTTCGCCATAGCGCGTCGGCAGGCAGACGACGTCGACGGAGCGTAGGAGCTCCGGCATGTCGCGCCGCTCGCCGAGGAAGGTGATCGCCGGCTCCCTGGCCAACTCGTCGGCGGTGATCCCGTCGGGATCGTTCGGCTCCACCATGCCGGCCACCAGGAACTCGACATCCGGGTTGCCCTGGAAGGCGCGCGCCGCTTCGAGGAAGGCGTCCAGCCCCTTGGCGCCCAGCAGGCGCGAGGCGAACAGCACGCGCAGCCTTCCGGAAGGCGCGCGTTCTTCGGCCGGATAGAACCATTTCGGGTCGACGCCCGCCCCACAGATGACGGTGGAGCCTTCGGGCCGCACGAGGCCCTTCTCCAGCCACACCGCGTGATCGGCCGCAGTCTCGAAGGTGAAGTGGACGTCGTGCCGGCTGGACAGGATGCGGACTGCGCGTTCGACCAGTTGGCGGGAAAACGTTGCGCTGCGTCCGTTCATGCGGCTGCGTGGCGACATCAGCCGGCCGAGGCCCGGCACCGTCGCCACGATGCGCAGCCGCCTTCCGGAGATGCGCCGCGCCAGCAGCGCCGCCAGCCCCGCAAAGACGATCGGCTTCAGCGTGATGAGATGGAGCGTGTCGGGCCGGTGCCGCAGCACCTCTGCCACGGTGCGCAGCATCAGCGCCGTGTCGCGGCCGGGCCGGAAGGAAAATCGCTCGACCGGCAGGTGAAGATAATCCCACTTGCCGATCGCCTGCGCCGGCATGGCCGCGCCGCCGGTCGCGACCCGCACGTGGTGGCCTTCCCGGGCGAGCGTGTCGGCGGTGATCCGCCGGTGGCGGAGAAAATAGTCCGTATCGTTGCAGATGATGGTGACGCGCCGATGCGCGACCGCTTCGCGCGCCGTGCCCTGGACCAGCGATCCTGCGTCAACCGCGATATCGCTCTGAGAAGTGACTGCCGACATGGCCGTCTACTACCAGATCAATGCCGCCTCGGGGGCAATGACGTGATCACATAGGGTGTGCGGATGTTACAGGCCAAGGCTCGTCCCACGATGCGCTGTCGAAAGCTGGAAATTCGGCAGCCTCCCACCGCCTGATTCGCATACATCACGAAACCGAAGGGTCGGCAAGCAGGAAAGCCTTTGTTTTCCAAAGGCTTTCTGCGTTCGTCAACTGTCCGCCGCCGTCTCTTCCTGCTCCACCGTCAGCGGCTTCATGTCGGCCGGCAGCGGTCCGATGTCGTCCGCCGCAGCGGGAATGCCGGCGGCGCGCGTGGCGCAGCCGGCGAGCAGGGCAACCGACAGGATGACGAGGAGGAGGCGGATCATCGGCGCGGGGACCTCACGGAACCAGGTTGATTTCCTCGGTCTCGCCGCCGGTGCAGGTGTAGCAGCAGTCATCGCACTGCTCCTTGTCGCCCGGGCCGACGCCCCAGTAGGTGCCCTCGTCGCCGTCCACCCAGGCGCCATAGCAGATGGTCTCGCCCTGGGTGCACGACAGCGGGAATTCCTTCGTCTCGCCGTCGTCGAGGTAGTAGTCCTTGCCGCCGCCCGGCCAGACATGATCGCGATCCTGGCTGTAGAGCTCGAGGCGCACCGCGTTCGGATGATCGTTGCGCATCATGAAGGTGACGTCGGCGGCGAAGGTCGAAACGCCCGAGGCGAGCAGCAATGCGCCGGACAAAGCGGCGCGCAGCGCCGAAATGCGAGTCATGAAATCCCCCCAAAAAAACAAAAGCGGCCCCATCCGGCCGCGCGGCGGACAATGGCACGGCGCAGCGGGCGCTGGAAGACAGCGCATGCGTTTTTCCTGTGGGAGGGCGCGCTGCTGCTATCACTCTGATGTATCTACGGTTTTCACCGTGGGCGCAATGTCGAGCGCGCAGAGGGCGAGGTGACCGTGACCGCGGCCTTTCCGGTCCCGCCGTCCCCAGGCCGCGGTTTGCCCGGTTCCGTCCGTGCGCCGACATTCAAGGCAGGAATGGAGGCTTTCCGCGGTCACGCCTGCATGAACGCGTCGGGTGTGGCCGCCGCAGACACCGCGGCGCTGTCGAAGATCTCGGTCATCGCCACCGCCTTGTCGTCCTCGAACCGCCACAGCGCCGAGACGAGCGTCTCGGTGACCTTGCCGGTCGCCCGGTTGCGGTAGGCGCAGAGGCCGAACATTGCGATCTGGTCGCCCTCGCTGACAAAGGTCTCCGGCGTGAAGTGCACCATCTCCCATTCGTTGAGAACGCCCGCGAGATAGTCGAGCACCTCCTCGCGCGAATACCGGTTGCGCGCGAAGGCGAGCCCCGGCGAATTCTCGTCGACGCTGCGCAGGCTGAACCGGTCTGCGAGCAGCGGCCGCCAGACCTCGCGGTCGCCCTTGGTGTCGTGCCAGGCGGTGTAGGTGGCTTTCAGGCGGGAAAGGTTGTCGGACATCGCCGTCTCCTCCTGGAAAACGCCGAGTGTGAGGTGGAGGGAGGGGGGCGGCAAGTTGGGAAAAGGGGAAGGGGATGAGGCACCGGTTCGCCGGAGGCGAAATGAAAGGTCCGGTGGACCTTTCATAGGTGTCGAACGCCCGGAGCGACTCGCTGGCGGCTCACCTTCCTGCCGACAAGCTGGTTCGAGGAAAACCACCGCCACCTACCGCGTCTGCCCCTAGGCATCCGCATTGGCCTGCCGCCGAGGGCGGTGGTACTCACCGGTCCATAGCGCTAGCGTATTCCCACGCACCATCGCTATGATCGCCGCTTCCCTTCGAATCCCTGGTACTGACACGGAGAGATCGGCAAGCAGCCCGCCCCCTCCACCGCCTTCGGCGGTCCCCCTCCCCCGTAAACGGGGGAGGATTTGGCGGCGAAGCTGTTGCTATGTCCGGCGGCCGCAAACCTGCTGATGGAGTGACGTCGCCGCGGCCTGATCCTCCCCCGTTTACGGGGGAGGGGGACCATGCGAAGCATGGTGGAGGGGGCGTGGGGCGGGTGATGCGAGCTGAAAAGCAGACATTCAAGCGTGCGAAGCGGTTGCGCCGCGACCTGAGTCTGCCGGAGGTCATCCTGTGGGACTGCCTCCGCGGTCTGCGGCTGAACGGGCTTCGATTCCGGCGTCAGCATCCGGTTGGACCCTATGTGCTCGATTTTTTCCAGGCGGAGGGGCGGCTCGCCGTGGAGGTCGATGGCGCACATCACGACCTGCCTGGGCAGATGCACCATGATCTGCGGCGGGACGACTGGCTTGCGGGGCGCGGCATCCGCGTCATGCGGATCGCGGCGACGGATATTCTGGATGAGAGGGCGCTCGAGGGGATGCTGGTGATGATTGCCGAGGCGGCGCGAGGGTGAAGCGGTGCGACGCCCCCTCCACCGCCTTCGGCGGTCCCCCTCCCCCGTTCCGCAGGGGAGGATCAGGCGTCAGCCCTAGTTGTCGCCCATCTTCAGCGCTTCGATGAAGGCGGCCTGCGGGATGTCGACCTTGCCGAACTGCCGCATGCGCTTCTTGCCCTCCTTCTGCTTCTCGAGCAGCTTGCGCTTGCGGGTGACGTCGCCGCCGTAGCACTTTGCGGTCACGTCCTTGCGGAGCGCCGAGATCGTCTCGCGGGCGATCACCTTGCCACCGATGGCGGCCTGGATCGGGATCTTGAACATGTGCTGCGGGATCAGCTCCTTGAGCTTCTCGCACATGGCGCGGCCGCGCTTTTCCGCCGCGTGGCGGTGGACCAGCATGGACAGCGCGTCGACCGGCTCCTCGTTGACCAGGATCGACATTTTTACGAGGTCGCCCTCGCGGTAGTCGGTGAGGTGGTAGTCGAACGAGGCGTAGCCCTTCGAAATCGACTTCAGCCGGTCATAAAAGTCGAAGACGACCTCGTTGAGCGGCAGGTCGTAGACCAGCATGGCGCGCTTGCCGACATAGGAAAGGTCGGCCTGGATGCCGCGGCGGTCCTGGCAGAGTTTCAGAATCGAGCCGAGATAGTCGTCCGGCGTCAGGATGGTGGCGCGGATCCACGGCTCCTCGATCGAGGTGATCTTCATCACGTCCGGCATGTCGGCCGGGTTGTGCAGTTCCTTCGTCGTGCCGTCGATGAGGTTCATGCGGTAGACGACAGACGGCGCGGTGGCGATCAAGTCGAGGTCGAACTCGCGCTCCAGCCGCTCCTGGATGATCTCGAGGTGGAGGAGCCCGAGGAAGCCGCAGCGGAAGCCGAAGCCGAGGGCGGCCGAGGTCTCCATCTCGAAGGAGAAGCTGGCGTCGTTGAGGCGCAGCTTGCCGACGGCGGCGCGCAGGTCCTCGAAGTCGGCGGCGTCGACCGGGAACAGGCCGCAGAACACGACCGGCTGCGCCGGCTTGAAGCCCGGCAATGCCTGCTCGGTCGGGCGGCGGTCCTCGGTGATGGTGTCGCCGACGCGGGTGTCGGCCACTTCCTTGATCGAGGCCGTGATGAAGCCGAACTCGCCGGGGCCGATCTCGTCGGCCTGGATCATTTTCGGCGTAAAGTATCCGGTGCGCTCGACCGGGTATTTTGCGCCGGTGCCCATCATCCGGATGGTCTGGCCCTTCTTCAGGACGCCGTCGATGACGCGGACCAGCACGATGACGCCGAGATAGGCGTCGTACCAGCTGTCGACCAGCATGGCCTTGAGCGGCTTTGTGGGGTCGCCCTCGCGCGGCGGCGGCAGCTGGTGGACGATCGCCTCCAGCACCGCCTCGATGTTGAGGCCGGTCTTGGCCGAGATCTCGACGGCGTTCGAGGCATCGAGGCCGATCACCTCCTCGACCTGCTCCTTGACGCGCTCCGGCTCGGCGGCCGGCAGGTCGACCTTGTTCAGCACCACGACGATCTCGTGGTTCTTGTCGATCGCCTGGTAGACGTTGGCGAGCGTCTGCGCCTCGACGCCCTGGCTTGCGTCGACGACCAGCAGCGAGCCCTCGCAGGCGGCGAGCGAGCGTGACACCTCGTAGGCGAAGTCGACATGGCCGGGCGTGTCGATCAGGTTGAGGACGTAGTCCTCGCCGTTCTTGGCTTTGTAGGCGAGGCGCACGGTCTGCGCCTTGATGGTGATGCCGCGCTCCTTCTCGATGTCCATGTTGTCGAGAACCTGCTCCTTGCCGGCCATCTCGCGCGCGTCGAGGCCGCCGGTGAGCTGGATCAGCCGGTCGGCCAGCGTCGACTTGCCGTGGTCGATATGGGCGACGATGGAGAAGTTGCGGATGTGGTCGAGCGCAAAGGTCATGCGCGGCGTTTAGCAGGGAGAGGCGAAAACGCAAGAGTTGCGGGCGTTACGGGGCCGTTTCCGGCCCCGAATTCGCGGTTAGGCAAGGGCGGCGGCGTGCGCTGCGCCTATCGCGGCGTCTCCGCGACGGGCGTCCACAGCACGTCGTCGATCCGGGGAGCGCCAGTCGCCAGCATGACCATCCTGTCGAAGCCGAGGGCGACGCCGCTGGCGTCGGGCATGATGGAGAGGGCGGAGAGGAAGTCGTCGTCGATGGGGTAGCGCTCGCCGTAGACGCGCTCCTTCTCGTCCATCTCGGCGACGAACCGGCGGCGCTGTTCCGCGGCGTCCGTCAGTTCGCCGAAGCCGTTGGCAAGCTCGACGCCGCAGCAATAGAGCTCGAAGCGTTCGGCCACGCGCGGGTCGTGCGCGGTCGGGCGGGCAAGGGCTGCCTCGGCGGTCGGGTATTCGCACAGCACCGTGGCGCGGCCCTGGCCGAGGTTGGGCTCCACCTTCTCGACCATGACGCGGCTGAAAAGGTCCGCCCAGTTGTCGTCCGGCGCGGTGCGGATCCCGGCCGCCGTCACGGCTGCAAGGAGGGTTTCGCGGTCGGTCGCGCCGTCCGCGGCGACGCTGGCCAGCAGGTCGATGCCGGCATGGCGCTCAAAGGCCTCCGCGACGGTGACGCGCTCCGGCTCGGCGAAGGGATCGGCCTCGCGGCCGCGGAAGGCGAAGCGCCTGGCACCGGCCTTACCGGCGGCAAGCGCGAGCAGCGCCGCGCAGTCCTCCATGAGCACCTGGTAGGGCTCGCCGACCCGATACCATTCGATCATGGTGAACTCGGGGTGGTGCAGCGGCCCACGCTCGCGGTTGCGCCACACCTTGCCGAAGCTGAATATCTTCTGCTCGCCGGCGGCCAGCAGCTTCTTGCAGGCGAATTCCGGCGAGGTGTGCAGGTAGAGCGGTGCGCGCTCGCCGCCGGTGCTGATCGCCTCGCTGGCGAAGGCGGACAGATGCGCCTCGTTGCCGGGCGAGACCTGGAGCGCTGCCGTCTCGACCTCGAGGAAGCCGCGTTCCGCGAACCAGGCGCGCACGGACGCGGCGATGGCGTTGCGGGTGAGGAGGCGCGGGCGACGGTCGGCATGGACGTGCGGCGACCACCAGGGGGATGCTTTCTGCATGATCAGGCGCTCCCGGGACACTGAAAAAGGCGAGACGACTGGCGAAGATCGCAAGGATGCTGTAGGGCCCGGATGTTGGTTCCAGAGGCTGTCATGCGCGGCCGACTCACTTGGAAAGTTTGCTCGTGGTCAAGGTAATCGCCAGTTCGCTCCGCAAAGGCAATGTCGTCGACAAGGATGGCCGTCTCTATGTGATCCTGTCGGCGGAGAATATCCACCCCGGCAAGGGCACGCCCGTCACCCAGCTCGACATGCGCCGCATCTCCGACGGGGTTAAGGTGTCGGAGCGCTACCGCACGACCGAGCAGGTCGAGCGCGCCTATGTCGAGGACCGGCCGCACTCCTTCCTCTACCAGGACGGCGAGGGCTTCCACTTCATGAACCCCGAGACCTACGATCAGGTGACGGTTTCGGCGGACGTGCTGGGCGACCAGGCGGCCTATATCCAGGAAGGCATGGAAGTGACCCTGTCGGTCCACGAGGGGGTGGCGATCGCCATCGAGCTGCCGCAGCGTGTGACGCTGGAAGTGATCGAGACCGAGCCCGTCACCAAGGGCCAGACCGCATCTTCGTCCTACAAGCCGGCGATGCTGTCCAACGGCGTCCGCTCCGCGGTGCCGCCGCACATCACAGTGGGCACGCGCATCGTGGTGATGACGGCCGACGGCTCCTACGTCGAGCGCGCCAAGGACTGAGTGGTCCGGCGTTCGCCCTGCGCCCGCGGGGCAGCACAGATTGATCGAAGCGGCTGCGTGCCGGATTGGCGCGCGATGACGGACGCCATCAAAATCCGTCAGTCGTGGTCCTGTGCAGCAGCGACGCCATCCGGCAAGTCGCGAAATCAGGCTGGAACGTAGGTCAGCCTGATCACATCCTCGCCGATCCGGTCATGCGTCACAAGGCGAAGCGGCGGCCGGGGTCCGGCGAAATATGGCTTGCCGTGACCAAGCACCACTGGGTGCAGGTAGATCCGATACTCGTCGATCAAACCGAGTTCAGTGAGGCTGTTCGCCAGGTCCGGGCCGGCAACTTCGATCTCCCCTTCGTGCTCGGCCTTCAACGCCCGGATCGCGCTCCCGAGATCGTCCCCGACAAGCCTGGCGTTGGGGCCTACGGATTTCAACGAGCGCGAGACGACCCATTTCGGCTGGCGTCGCCACGCCGCCGCGAAGGCATGCTCGTCCGCACCCCATTCCGGATGATCGTCGTCCCAGTAGCGCATGATCTCATACATCCGGCGACCGTACACGCTGCCCGCGTGCTCCTGGGCCTCCTTGATGAAGTGGCGGAAGAGCGTGGGGCTTGGCCCAAACTCCATATAGTCGACGTAGCCGTCCAGGGACTGGTTCATTCCGAACACGAGCTTGGCCATAATCTCTCCTTTCCTGCACACGCCATCCGCGCAGATCCGGTTGCATTATGCAATCAGTTGCGGTCAGGTCGACTGATTTTGTATCGCAGTCGGCTTTTTCGGTGCGCAGGTACGCCCAAGCCCGCGGCGGTCGATCGTTCCAACTCTCGCGCCGCTGGGGTCGCCTGGGCGCTCACGGATCCGGATAGAACAGCCGGTAGTGCTCGCAGACGAGGCTGTCGACGAGCATCGCGGCGATGTTCAGGGTCTTTGGCGTGCGGCCAGCCCGCTGACCCTAGTTCAACAGGCGCGGCAGCCACAGGGAGAGCTGTGGGACGTAGGTCAGAAGGATGAGAATGCCCACGAGCGGGATGTAGTACGGAATGATCTCCCGGAGTACATTCACCACAGGCTCGCGCGCGACCGTGCTCACCATGAAAAGCGACATGCCCATTGGCGGCGTGATCAAACCGATCATTAGATTGTAGACGACGACGACCCCCAGATGGGTCGGGTCGACGCCGGCGGCGACCAGCGGCGGCGCGATCAGCGGGGTCAGGATCAGGATGGCGCTCGTCGTTTCGAGGAAGAGCCCGATGACCAGCACGACGACGTTGGCGATGAGCAGCAGCACCAGCGGGTTGGCGCTCAGCGAGAGCATCGCCGCGGTCACCATCTGGGGCACCTGCTCGAAGGCGAGCATGCGGGTGAACAGGACCGAAGCCGCCACCATGATCATCAGGATGGCGCTTGTCCGCACCGTGTCCCAGGTCGCCTGGACAAGGAAGGTCCATTCGAAGTCACGGTAGATGAAGATGCTGATCAGCAGGATGTAGAGGACCGTGACCGCAGCCGCCTCGGTCGCGGTGAAGTATCCGCCCAACATTCCGCTCACGAGCACGACCGGGGTCAGCAGCGCAGGCAGGGCGGATACAAAGCTGTCCCACAGTTCGGATCGCGAGGCCTTGGCTTCCGTCGGATAGTTCCTGCGGCGGGCCAGGTAGGCCGTGAAGGCCATCAGGCCGACCGTGATGAGCAGGCCCGGAACGATGCCGGCGAGCAGCAGGTTGACCGCCGACGTCTCGGCCGTCGCCGCATAGATGATGAAGGGAATGCTGGGCGGGAAGATGGGGCCGGTGGTGGCCGACGCCGCCGTGAGGGCGGCCGCAAACGAACCCTTGTAGCCGGCGTCCTTCATCGCCTGGATCTCGACGGCGCCCATGCCGCCGATGTCGGCGAGCGCCGAGCCCGAACTGCCGGAGAAGATCAGGCTTGCGAGGATGTTGACCTGGGCGAGGCCACCCCTCCAGTGAGCCACGCACAGGTGCGCGAAGTGGAAGAGGCGCTTGGCGATGCCGGAAGATCCCATGAGGTTGCCGACGAGGACAAACAGCGGCACGGCCAGCAGGGGAAAGGAGTCCAGCGAGTTGGTCAGCGCGTGCGGGATGGTTGCGAGCGGATAGCCCCACAGCAGCATGTAGGCGATGGCGGGCACGATTAGGGCGAACGCGATCGGCATGCCGATGGCGACGAGCAGCAGGAATGCCCCGACAAAGACGATGGCGCTCATAGCTCGAGGTGCTCCTTCTTGTCGGGGAGTGCGACGGCGTCGCTGGAGCTGAACTTCCGGACCAGTTGCCGAAGCGCCTCGAGCGCGAGCAAGGCAAACCCCACGACGGTGACGCCGATGAAATAGGTGAGCGGCAATCCGAGCGACGGTCCCTTCTGGGATCCCATCCGGCTGATGAGGCTGATGCCGCCCGCGACGATCACGACGGAAGAGACGACGATCGACAGCTCGATGACCGCCCCTGCGATGCGCTGCGTCACGGGAGACCAGCGCTCGGCGAAGAACAGCATGTCGACGTGGTTTCGCATGCGGTGGGCAAAGGCGAGCCCGAAGAACACCAGCACGATGTGGAAATAGCGCGCCAGTTCGTCGGGCCACGGCAAGCCGGTGCTGAGCAGCACCCGGCTGAACATCTGCAGCAGGACGAGGCCGAACATGCCCCACAGCAGAACGCAGCCGATCAGGACGCCCATGCGCTCGACCGCCTCCAACGGGCGGTCGGCGAGCTTGCCGGACTTCTTCCACACCATGCAGGTCTCTCCCTTGTCACGCATGACGGAGGCGCGCGCTAAAGCAGACTGCGCGATTTCAGGATCGGGCAGCTTGCTTTAGCTGTTGGTTTTCACATCGCCTGTTGCCGGAAACCGGCGGCCGATACGGAGCGAAGCCTACCGGAGCGCCTGGATGCCTTCGATGATCGACGCCCATTCGGGGAACTTCGCCCGCACGTGCTCGGAAACCCGGGTGCGGAAGGCTTCGAGGTCGAGTCCGTCCTCCGTCGAGATGACGGTCATGCCCTTTTCGGCCAGATCGGTCTTGAGACGTTCATGCTCGGCGACGGAGATTGCCAGTATGTCCTGGCCGGCCTGGCGCGCTGCATCGCGAATGGCGGTCTGCTGCTCCGGCGAGAGACGGGCAAGCGAGGCGGAATTCACGAACAGCGGAATGATGTTGATCATGTGATCCGTGAGGATCAGGTATTTCTGGCTGTCGTACATGTTCGAGGTGAGGATCGCGGTCAGCGGGTTCTCCTGACCGTCGATCACGCCGGTGGCGAGCGCGGTCGTCAGTTCCGCGAAGTCGACGGGCGTGGGGATCGCGTTCATGCCCTCGACCATCCCGATCCAGACCGGAACGGGAATGGCGCGAATGCGCTTGCCTGCCAGGTCGTCCGGCGAACGGACCGGATAGTTGGAGGTGGTCAGCTCGCGGATCCCGTAGAGGAAGGTGCCGAGGACCTCCATCTGCGCTTCGGACTTGAGCCGCTCGTTCAACTCACGCGCCACCGGGCTCGTCTCCGGTGTGGTGGCCGCAACGGCGTGTTCGACGTCGCGGTAGAGATAGGGCAAATCGAGCGCGCCGAAATCCGGGACCGCCTGGCCGACCGTCGAATAGGAATCGTGGCCGAAGTCGATCAGCCCGAACTGGACTCCCTCGAAACGTTCCTTGGCCGTCCCCAACTGCGAGGACGGGAAGACGTTGACGACGACCGAGCCGCTCGTCTTTTCCTTCACCAGT
This sequence comes from Mesorhizobium shangrilense, assembly GCF_028826155.1. Classification (NCBI taxonomy): domain Bacteria; kingdom Pseudomonadati; phylum Pseudomonadota; class Alphaproteobacteria; order Hyphomicrobiales; family Phyllobacteriaceae; genus Arvimicrobium; species Arvimicrobium flavum. Next base: position 160,599 of record NZ_JAQGPN010000001.1, on the reverse strand, counting down.
TCGGCGAAGCGATTGGCGAACTGTCCGCCGATGCTTTCGTTCGGATTGGGATGCCCGTACTTCAGCGTGACCTGGGCGCTGGCGGTTCCCGCCAGGCCGAGGACGAACGCCGCGGCCAAGGCCGCGCGTCTCGAAATGTTCATGTGTTCTCCTCCCAAAGATGATGTGTCAGGATCTGGTGACTGGCGCGGTGCTGCTCGCTTGCGTGGAGCAGATCGCCGCGAGGCGGTCGAACTCCAGGTCCGGCCAAAGATGTTCCGCGGCCCGCGTCAGGCAGGCGAGGCCGAACGGGTTCGGAGCGAACGAGGGTGTGCGCGGGTTGAGGCTTTCGATGCCATACCGGAGGGCCGCGAGCAGCTTGCCGTAGACAAGGAAGTTGTCGAGGCTCTGCATGAGGAAGACGACGAGGGGCAGCAGCGAACGGTAGAGCGCCTCTCCCTCTGCCTGATCCTCGGCGCGCGGCGACGTGACGAGATCGAAGATGCGCTTCTGGACGTCGCAGCTTTCGGCGCCGGGAACCATGCCCGCGCATCCGGCCCTGAGATTGTCCGTCAGTTCCAGGCCGCCGCGACCGTTGAATACGGCAAGCTGTCCGTTCGTCTCCTCGATGATCTTGCGGATGCCGATGACCGGTCCTTCTCCCTTGAGGACGCGAAAGTTCGCATGATTGCGCGCCAGCGTCGCAATACCTTCGGCGCTCAATCCGATGCCGGTATATTCGGGGGCATTCTGGATTCCGATCGGCGCATCCACGGCGTCAGCGACCTTGCCGAAGAAGCGAATGAGCTCGCTCTCGCTTGCGCTGCGGACGGGAGGAGGCTGCAGGACGATCCAGTCGGCGCCGAGCTCGACCGCGTAGCGGGCGAATTCTGTCTGGGCGGCAATGGATGGTTCCGCCACGGTGACGCTGAGAGCCACCTTGCCGGCGGCAGCTTCCGCGGCTCCCTCGAGGACCTGCCGCCGCTCCGACAGGGTGAGCTTGTTCACCTCGGTGCCGAGGCCCAGCACCGCAAGACCATCCACGCCGGCCGCGATGCAGCCTTCTGCCTGACGGCGCATCGCCGCCTTGTCGAGTTCGCCGGCCGCGTCGAAGAACGCGAACTGCATCGGATAGATACCGCGAAACAAATTTTCCCCCTTGAGGCGTCTTGCCAGGTGCGAGTGGTTCAGATATATGAACCAGTGTTCACAGTTAGAAACTACGATCAGATCCCGGGGGAAGTCAAGCAGCGCGATGCGAGAGCTCACGACGAGAGAGGCGCGGCCGGCAGCGGATGGCTCGGCTGTCAAAATCAAATCGGCAGAGCGGGTTCTCGATGTCTTCGAGTGTCTGGGGGGAGAGCCCGACGGCCTGACCTTTCCCGAACTGGTGAAGCGCCTTGAAGTGCCCAAGAGCAGCCTGCACGGCCTGCTCGCCGTGCTGGCCCAGCGCCAGTATCTGGTATTCGACCCCGAGACGCGGCGCTACAGCTTCGGCGTGCAGTTGTTCGAGCACGGTCGGTCGTTTCTCAAGCAGCATGTGGAAGTGCGGGAAGCGAAGGCCGCCATGGCGGCAATCGTTGCCGGGGTGAACGAGACAGCCCAGCTCGGGTTGCTGCGCGGCGCCGAGGGCGTCAATCTCGCGACGGTGGAATGTTCCCATCAGTTGCGCATGCAGTTGGAAGTGGGGCGTCGTTTCCCTGCGCACGCGACCAGCATCGGCAAGGTCCTGCTGGCGCATCTGCCCGAGAGCGAGGCAAGGGATCGGGTGGGGAGCGGCCCGCTCGCGCGCTTCACCGAGAACACGTTCGTCGACCCGGAAGACCTGGTGGCCGAGCTTCGCAGAATCCGCCAGCGCGGCTTCAGCCTGGACACGGAAGAGTGCATTCCCGGCGTGTTCTGCGTGGGTATCCCGATCGCGGGAAATTCAGGCGCCGTGCTGACGGGAATGAGCGTGACCATCCCCACGTCGCGACTGAACGGCGATCTGCTGGCTCGCGCACTGTCGGGCCTCTGCGTTGCGAGCCTGGAAATCAGCCGGCGAATGGGCGTGGGGAACGTGATCCCGCAGCTGCAGGAGCTTTGCGTGGTGGATAACGCAGCGAGGGCGTTGCACGAATCCCCGGCAAGGCGCTGGCTGGAAAAATAGGACGCCGCGGGGCTGCCGTTCTACGGATCCGGATAGAACAGCCGGTAATGCTCGCCGACGAGGCAGTCGACGGGCAGCGCGGCGACGGCCAGCACCCTTGGCCGCGCGGCGAGGCCGCTGACCTCCAGGATCAGCTTGAGGCGGATCGCGGTGGCGAATTCGGATGCGTCGTGGATGGGGAGCACGAAGGAACCCGGGCCGCCGGTCACGCAATCGGAATAGTAGCGGTCGACGGTTCCGAACATCGCCGCGGTCATCTGCGAGGGCCGGATGAGGATGGGCAGGCCGTTGATGATGATGCCGCCCGACACGGCCTCGTCGCGGACGGCTGCGACCGGACCGCCGGTGTTGTTGGGTCCGTCGCCCGAGATGTCGATGATGCGCCGCTCGCCCTGCAACTTGCTCTGGGCAAGCAGGCTTGCGCCGAAGGCGACCGCGCTGGAGATGGACGTGCCGCCGGACGATCCGCCGAGCGGCAGTGCCGCCAGTTTCCCGGCGAAGACGGTCGCGCTGTTGTGGCCGTCTATGATCTGCCAGGGGATGATGGAGCCCTGCCGGATCGACCCGGACCATTCGAAATAGGTCAGCGCGATCCGCCCGTGGCGGCCCGACTGCACGGCATTCAGGAATTCGGGGGTCAGCAGCGCATTGACGTAGCCCGCCCGCTGCAGGGCGAACTCTTCCTTGTCCATGGAGTTGGAGGCGTCGACGGCGAGCACGAGCTCGACGTCGACCTCGTCATCTCCGGCGGCCGCGACCGGGGTCACCGGGCTGCAGGCGAGACACAGGATCAGGGCAAGTGCGGCCCGCATCGTTGTCGTCGCGATCGATTGCCCCCACGCGCAAGGATAAACCTGCCGGGCCGCCGGGTCCAATCAAATGCGATGGCGTGTGCCGGCGCGAGCTGATCTGATGCCGCTCACTCCCGTGGAAAAGACAGCTCAGCTTCCCGTGACGGCGCCTTTGATGGTGGCGAGGTTGTGCCGCATCATGTCGATATAGGTGGCGGCGGGGCCGCCTTCCGGCGACAGGGCGTCGGAGTAGAGGGCGCCGCCGATTTCGAGGCCGGTCTCGGTGGCGATCTGCTCGATCAGGCGGGGGTTCGTGATGTTCTCGACGAAGACGGCGGACGCGCGGTCCTCCCGGACCTGGCGGATCAGGGCGGCGACGTCGGCGGCCGACGCCTCGGCCTCGGTTGAGACGCCCTTCGGGGCGACGAAGTTCAGCCCGTAGGCATGGGCGAGATAGCCGAAGGCGTCGTGCGAGGTGATGATGGTGCGCTTGGCCTCGGGGATGGCCGCGACGGCGGCCGTGATCTCGGCCTCCAGCACATCGAGCTTCTGGCCGTAGGCTGAGGCGTTCGCCCGGTAGGTGTCGCAGCCGTCGGCGTCGGCGGTGCAGAACGCGTCCGCGACATTGGTCACATAGACCTTGGCGTTGCGCACCGATTGCCAGGCGTGCGGATCGTGGGCGCCGTGATCGTGGTCGGCCTCGCTGCCGTGGTCGTGCGCAGCGCCCGCCTCGTCTTCGTGGCCGCCGGAGGCCGGCAGGAGATCTGCTCCCTTCGAAAGCTCGACCAGCGGCGCCTTTGCGCCGCTCGCCTCGACCAGGCGCGGGACGAAGCCTTCGAACTGCAGCCCGTTGACCAGCACGACGTCGGCGGAAGCGACTGCCGCCGCATCGGCCGGCTTGGGTTCGTAGACATGCGCGTCGCCGTCCGGCCCGACCAGCGTCGTGATCTCGACCCTGTCGCCGCCGACATTCTTGGCAAAGTCCGCGAGGATCGAGAAACTGGCGACGACCTTCAGCGGTTCTGCCGATGCTCCCGCAAGTGCTGCGGGCGAGAGGAGGACGGCGGAAGAGAAAAGGGCGGTCCGGATCGTCTTCAGCATGGATTGGGCCTCGATCTTCACGCGGTGCGGTGGGACGTGCGGCGGGCGCGCGTGGCGACGATGCCGCGCGTGCCGGCAAGGATCGACACGGCGTAGATCACGCCGGCCGACAGGATGATCGCCGGCCCGGAGGGCAGGGCGGCGTGGTAGGAGAGGAGAAGGCCCGACAGGCTGGAGGCTGCGCCGACCAGGATCGCAACGAGGCACATCGGCCCGACGCGCGTCGTCCAGAAGCGCGCGGCTGCTGCCGGCAGCATCATCAGGCCGACCGAGAGCAGCGTGCCCAGCGCCTGGAAGCCGCCGACGAGGTTGAGCACGACCAGCCCGAGGAAGACGAAGTGGACCGGCGGCCCGAGCCGTGACACCGAGCGCAGGAAGAGCGGGTCCAGGCATTCGGCCACCAGCGCCCGCCAGAACACCGCGAGCGAGGCCAGCGTGACGCCCGCGATGAGCGCGATCAGCGCCAGCGCCTCGTCGTTGAGGGCAAGCACGCTACCGAACAGCACGTTCATCAGGTCGACGCTGGAGCCCTTGAGCGAGACGATGAGGACGCCGAGCGCCAGCGAGATCAGGTAGAAGGCGGCCATCGAGGCGTCTTCCTTCTGGATGGTGAGCCGTGAAACTGCGCCCGCGCCCAGCGCCGCGATCACGCCGGCCACAAGCCCGCCGATGGTCATGGGCACGATCTGCAGCCCGAACAGCAGGAAGCCCATCGCCGCGCCCGGCAGGATGGCGTGGGCCATGGCGTCGCCCGCCAGGCTCATTCGCCTCAGCATCAGGAAGACGCCGACCGGACAGGAACTGAACGACAGGAGCAGCGAGCCGATGAGCGCGCGGCGCATGAACTCGAACTCGGCGAAAGGCTGGACCAGCGAGGCGTAGAGCATGTCCATCAGGCTGCGCCCCTCTCGTGCGCGGAGCCGTCCACCGCGTGGGCGTGGTCGTGATGGTGTTCGCCCGGCGCGTGATGGGCATGGTCGTGGTGATGTCCGTGGCCCGCGTGGTGGTCGTGGTGGGCGTGATCGTGGGCATCGTCGGGCGCGCACCATGGCGCGTGCTCGTCCCAGGCCTCGTGGAACTGGCGCGCCCTGAGCAGGTTCTCGGCGGAGAGCGTGTTGCGCGCGTCGCCCCACGCGACCGGCTGGCGGGCGAGCAGCAGCGCCTCGGGGAAATGCTGGCGCACGAGATCGAGGTCATGCACCACGACCAGCACCGTGCGGCTCTCGCCATGCCAGCGCTTGATGAGCGCGATCAGGTCCGTGACCGTCCGGGCGTCGACGGCGTTGAACGGCTCGTCGAGCAGGATGAGGTTGGCGTCCTGCACGAGCACGCGGGCGAAAAGGGCGCGCTGCAACTGTCCGCCGGACAGCGTGTCTATCGGGCGAGTCTCGAAGCCGGAGAGCCCGACGGCGGCGAGCGCATCGGCCACCGCCTTGCGGTCCTCGGCGCCATGGCGGCCGAGCAGGCCACGCCGCGGCCAGAGGCCGAGCGAGACGAGGTCGACGACGCGCGCCGGAAAGGTGCGGTCAAGCTCGGATTGCTGGGGCAGGTAGGCGAGCCGCGAACCCGGCGCTATGGCGCAGGCGCCAGCCATCGGCTTCAGCACCCCGACGATGCCCTTCATCAAAGTCGACTTGCCGGACCCGTTCGCGCCCACGACGGCGGTGAGCGAGCCGGCGCGCACCGTGCCGTTCAGGTGGTGCACGGCCGGATGGCTGTTGTAGCCGAGCGTCAGATCGGTGAATGTCACTTTCGCGCTGGACATCGGCGGGGTCATCCGCATGCGGGATGCGGCCTTGAGTGTTGCTGGTGTGTTATGTTATTACATTCACGATTTCGCCGATGCAAGACGGGATGCGACGAAAGTTCTTGAGATGACCGCGACGCGTGAACTGACGAAGAACCAGGCGCTCGTGCTCGGCGCGCTTTCGAGGGCTGAGGCCCCGCTCAGCGCCTATGGGCTGCTCGACCAGCTGCGCGAGCACGGTTTTCGCGCGCCGCTGCAGATCTACCGCGCGCTCGACAAGCTGATGGAGTTCGGCCTGGTGCACCGGCTGGAGAGCATCAACTCCTTCGTCGCCTGCGCGCATCCGCACGACCACGCGCACGGACTGATCGCGTTCGCGATCTGCGACAGCTGCGGTGCGGTCGACGAGTTTTCGGACGAAGTGGTGGAGGAGCGGCTGACAGGCTGGTCGCGCGACCACGCGTTCCGGCGGGCGAAGACCACGATCGAGATGCGCGGCACCTGCGCAGCCTGCGGGGCGCAATAGGGCGTGTGCCAATAAGCTGCGATTGGCGGGCAACCGTCGACTGGCGCACACCAAGGAGGCCCATTTCGGTGAGGATTCAGGGCGAGTAATCCGCCGCGACCGGCCGAGACGCGGCGGTGAAGCGCGCTACTTGCTATGGCCCATGTCGGCGGGGAGCATCAGGTGCTGATACTTGTTCCCCGGGAACATGACGTAGGGATGGCTGGGATCGGGATCCATCTTGTTGGGGTAGCTGGCCGCCATTTCGTGCGCCGCCTTCCCGACGATCATGACATGGGGACCTGTCTGGACCCAGTGCGACTTGTCGGTTGCATAAGGGTCGTGGTTGCTGGTGCCCATGTCCCCGACCATCATGTAGACGAACCCGGTTTTGTCCGGCGGCTCGCCCTGGGTATAAACTGCCCGGAACCATTCAACCCCGACGACATCGGCGCACCACGGCCCGCCGTCGAGATCGATGGCGCAGGTCCATCCATTTTTTCCTTCTCTGACGGTGGTCGGGTTGAAGCCGTCAGCCAGTCGAATGATCGTGGCGTCCTTCCCGATATCGGCGGGAGCAGCAGATATCGCTTTTGCAATGAATTCGGGGTCTCCCTTCGGAATCTCCGCCGTGAGTTCGGCTGCGATGCTGGACGTTGAGAGGACTAAAGAAACCGATGCGAGGATATAGAGCCGTTTCATGGCTACCCTCCATTGTGTGCGACCGGTCTTCCTAGTCTAGCGCGGAATATCGGCCATGTCGCGGCCGATACCCGCGTTATTGAGTACACGCCCCAGGGGTCGAGGGGCTGCGCGACAGAATTCCAGGGTCAGGCCCCAACGGCGGCTCCCGCGCCGCCTATTCCTGAGTGCGGTTGAACACGAGCTTTTCGTCGATCGAGAACATGCTCTGGTGCAGCATCAAGGCGGCGCCGATCGCCGGGCCTTCTATGCCGAGCGCCGACAGCGCGATCTCCGGCAGCGGGTGGTTGGCCAGGAGATGCTTGCGCAGCGAGTGGTCGACTTGGTCGCGCGCATAGGCGAAGAGCGAGGCCACCGGGCCGCCGAGCACGATGACTTCCGGATTGAGCACGCTGGTCAGCGTGGCCAGGCCACGGCCGAGGAAGCGGCCCCAGTCCGCCACCGTCGATAGCGCCGACGGCTCTCCCGCCTCTACCGCGCGCAGGAAGTCGCCGAAGCTCACCGCCGCGCCACCGTGGAAGCGGTGGCGCGCCAACACGGCGTCGCGACCGACAAAGCTTTCGAGCGAGCCGGGCACCGTGGCGATGTTCGCAAAGCCTTCCTCGCCGGCATAGATGTGGCCGATCTCGCCGGCATAGCCCTGTCCGCCGCGCAGGATCCTGCCGCCGCTGACCAGCCCGCCGCCGACGCCGGCGTCCATGAAGATGTAGAGCGCCTCGCGCGGCGCGGCCTCGCCGCCGCGATAGAGTTCGGCCATGGCAAAGGCGTTGGCGTCGTTCTCCGCGACGATGGTGGGAAGTTCGGGCAGGCGTTCCCGCAGCATGTCGAGCACAGGCACGTCGTACCAGCCGAGGATGGGCGCGCGCATCAGCCTGCCGTCGCGCGTCAGCAATCCGGGTAGCACGACGCTGAGGCCGCGCACCGCCTCCGGCGCCGGCAGCCGCGCCATGGTGCGGCGGACGAGGCCGGCGAGGTCGTCGACGACGGCTTCGGGCGTCAGCCGCTTCATGTCCAGGATAACGGTATCCTCGGCGACGATCGCAGCGTCGAGCCCGATCGCAACCGCCGTCTCGTGGCCGACGCCGATATCAGCCCCTAGGAAGACGGCGTGATGCCGGTTGAGCCGCAGGTCAGTGCCAGGCCGCCCGGTGCGCACCACCTCGCGCTCGGCGGCCTCGGTATCGTCTTCCTCCACCAGCCCGGCTTCGATCAGGTCGGCCACAATGCTGCTGGCGGTCGAGCGGGTGAGGCCGAGCCGGCGCGCCAAGTCGGCGCGGCTCATCGGCCCCCCGCGGAACAGGGCGTCGAGCGCCCGGACCTCGTTGATGTGGCGGACTGCCCGCGGCATGGACATGGGTTGGTTGAGCTCCTTGCCGGGGTCTCGGCACGGAAAGCCTAAAGCAAACCGCGCGATTCCGGAAACGGGCAGTCGCTTTAGATTTTTGTTTTCGCATGACTTTCGCCGAAATGCCGGCATACGCTTTTCGGCGCGATACGCGGTCGATGGTCGGAACCGGCAATGCGGTCAGCCGGTACTTCCCGGCCCACCCGTTTGCGCGCGATCACACACTTGACAAAATCGTCGCGCAGAGTTTGGTTTGAAACCGAACAAACTCCGCTCGGCATGGCGCCAGGGCGGTTCTCCATGAAAGCTGCAAGGAACGCCGCCGATGCCCATGAAGGAGACCGACCGCCTGAAAGTGGGGGTCCTGGGGGCGGGGCAGATCGCCCAGGCCGCCCATTTCGAAAGCTGCACCAAGGCGCGCAACGCCGACCTCTACGCGATCTGCGACGTGGCGCAGGATCTGCGCGAGCGCATGGCGGTGACGCATGGGGCCGAGAAGACGTTTGCCGACTATGACGCGATGCTGGCCGATCCGGCGGTCGACGCGGTGATCATCGCCACCGCGGACGCCTTCCACGTGCCGGCGTCGATCCGCGCGCTGGAGGCAGGCAAGCACGTGCTCTGCGAGAAGCCGGTCGGCGTGACGATCGAGGAGGCGGAGGAATTGAAGGCCGCCGTCGCGCGCTCGGGCAAGGTGTTCCAGGTCGGCCACATGAAGCGGTTCGACGCCGGGCTGCAGGCCGCCAAGACGTTCATCGAGACCGAGATGGGCGAGATGGTGGCGCTGAAGGCCTGGTACTGCGACAGCACGCACCGCTATCCGATGACGGACGCCGTGCAGCCGCTGATCGTGAGCAGCGCCAACGCGCGCAGGCCTGCCGCCAATCCGAAGGCTGACCTCAGGCGCTATTACATGCTGGCGCATGGCTGCCATCTGGTCGACGTCGCACGCTATTTTGCCGGCGAAATAACGGCGGTGACGGCCCGCCTCTCCGAGCGTGCAGGCATCTGGTGCTGGTTCGTCGACGTGGAGTTCGCGCGCGGCACGCTCGGCCATCTCGACCTGACCGTGGCAGTGCGGATGGACTGGCACGAGGGTTTTCAGATCTACGGCCAGAACGGCAGCGTCATCGGCAAGACCTACAATCCCTGGTACTACAAATCGAGCGACGTCGACATTTTCCGCGAGGCTGACGGCGCGACGCATCGCGTGCTCGGTGCCGACGGCCATTTTTATCGACGCCAACTCGAAGGTTTCGCCGATGTCGTCCTGAAGGGCGGGGCGATGGAAGGCGCGAGCGTCGAGGACGGTCTTGCCTCGGTGCGCGCCATGGTCGCCATCGCGCGCTCCGCCGAGAGTGGGCGCCGCGTCACGCTGGCCGAGGTCTCGGGAGGCGTCTGATGAGGCTGGGCATTTTTGCTAAGACCTTTCCGGGCGAGGCGCCGGAACCGGTGCTCGCCGCCGTGTCTGCGGCCGGCTTTTCGGTGGCGCAGTACAACATGGCCTGCTCGGGATTGCCGCCCATGCCCGACGAGATTCCGCCGGGCGTGGCCGCCGCGGTCGGCGCTGCCGCAAAGGACCGGCAGGTCGAGATCGTAGCGCTGTCCGGCACCTACAACATGATCCATCCCGACCCGGCCGTTCGCGCCGCGGGCCACAGGAGGCTCGAGGTCCTGGCGGCGAATGCGGCGGCGATGTCGACGCGGCTGATCACGCTCTGCACCGGTACACGCGATGCGCATGACCAGTGGCGGGCGCATCCCGACAACGACACCCCCGAGGCGTGGGCCGATCTGCTGGCGTCGATGGAAGTCGCCATCGGCATCGCGGACCGTCACGGGGTGGATCTCGGCATCGAGCCGGAACTGGCCAATGTCGTCAACTCGGCCGCAAAGGCGCGCCGGCTGATCGACGAGCTGCGCAGCTCGCGGCTCCGCATCGTCTTCGATCCCGCCAATCTTTTCGAAGCCGAAACGATCGAGCGCCAGCTCGATATAGTGGCACGCGGCATCGACTTGCTTGCCGATCGCATCGTGATGGGCCACGCCAAGGACCGGGACGCCGAGGGCGGCTTCGTCACCGCGGGACAGGGCGTGCTCGACTATCCTCACTATCTCGCGCGGCTTGCCGCCGGCGGCTTCGACGGGCCGATGGTCGCGCATGGCCTTGCTGCCCGCGAGGCCGAAGGCGTCGCCCGCTTCCTGCTCGGCGTGATGGGGGCTGCGGGCGTCGAGGTGACGCGATGACGCCGATCGGCAGCATCGTTCGGGACGGCGCGCGGCTGCGCGTGGACGACACCGGCGGCGAGGGCGTGCCTGTCATGTTCCAGCACGGGCTCTGCGGCGACGCGGGCCAGCCGGCTGAACTGTTCCCTGAGGATGCGCGTCTGCGCCGCATAACGCTTGAATGCCGTGGCCACGGGGCGTCGGAGGCGGGCGACACCGATCGTTTCGGCATCGCGACGTTTGCCCGGGACGTCGCGGCTGTCGCGGACATGACGCAAAGCCTGCCCCTGGTCGTCGGTGGCGTCTCCATGGGCGCGGCGATCGCGCTGCGCCTGGCGGTGAAGCGGCCGGATCTGGTGTGCGGGCTGATCCTCGTGCGGCCTGCCTGGGTGACGGACGCCGCGCCCGCGAACATGGCGCCCAATGCGGAAGTGGGGCGGCTGCTAGCAGCCCTCGCGGGCGACGAGGCCCGCAAGATCTTCCTGGCGGGCGAGACCGCGAAGAGGCTCGCGGCGGAAGCGCCCGACAACCTGGCTTCGCTTGCGGGCTTCTTCGACCGGCCGAACCGGGCCGTCACGGCGGCCCTGCTGCAGCGCATTTCCGCCGATGGGCCTGGCGTCTCGGAAGACGATCTGCGGGCGCTTCGCGTGCCGACGCTGGTCATCGGCCACGGCCAGGACTTCGTGCATCCCCTTGCTCATGCCGAACGGCTCGCAGCGCTCGTCCCCGGCTCCCGGCTGGTGCGCGTGACGCCGAAGGCCGAGAACCGCGCCCGCCACGTCGCCGACGTCCGCGATGCGCTTCAAAACTTCCTGAAGGAACTCCAATGACCTCGCCCGACTGGATAGATGCCCTGCCGACCGACCGCCTGATCGGCGAGTTCTCGATGTGGTCTGCCGACCTCGTCAATCTCGAGCGGGACCTTGGCCGCATCGCCGGGCACGCCGACGTGCTGCACATCGACGTCGCCGACGGGCATTTTGCTCCTGCGCTGCTGTTCTTCCCCGACCTCGTCGCTGCGATCCGCAAGGCGACGAGCATTCCGATCCACGTTCATCTGATGACCGCCGACGACGTGCTGATCCCGCAGATCGAGCAGTTCGCCGACGCCGGCAGCGACCTGATCAGCATCCATCTGGAGAACGAGGCGGTCGCTTCCGAGGCCCTGGACGTGCTTGACGCGCGCGGCGTGGCGGCGGGCATGGTGCTGAAGGTGGAGAGCCCGGTCGAGGCGGTCGCGCCCTACCTTCCGCGCCTGCGCTTCGTGACCCTGCTCGGCACGGCCATCGGCGTGAAGGGACAGGGACTCGACGAGCGGGCCGGCGATCGCCTGCGGGCGGCCAAGCAGCTGATATGGCAGGCGAAGAGCCCGCGGCGGACCGTGCTGGCTGCCGACGGGGGCATCCGCGAGCACACGGTGCCTGTTCTGCGCGCTGCCGGCGCCGAGACCGTCGTGGTGGGCTCACTCGCCTTTGGCGCGCCGGACCTAGCCGCACGCATGTCGTGGCTGCACGCACTGTGATGACCGGCGCGCCGCTCGCCATCGGGCTCGACCTCGGCGGCACACAGCTGCGCGCCGCATTGGTGAGCCGCAGCGGCGAGGTCCTCAAGAGGACGGCGGTTGCCACAGCGGCTTCCGCCGGCCCTGAGGCGGTCGTCGGCCAGCTTGCGGAGGTAGCGAGGGAGATTGCCGAGGGCGTTGCCCTTGCGGAGATCGCCGGCGTCGGCATCTCGGCTCCCGGGCCGCTCGACGCGGTCAACGGCCGCATCATCTGGGCGCCAACCCTGGCGGGTTTCCGCGACGTCCCGATCGCGGCGCTGCTTGCGCAGCGGCTCGGCCTGCCCGTGCGCCTCGAGAATGACGGCATCGCCGCAGCGCTCGGGGAATGGCGGTTCGGTGCGGGAAGGGCGCTTTCGAACCTTGCCTATGTCACCGTGAGCACCGGCATCGGCGGCGGGGTCGTCTGCGACGGACGCGTGCTGCGCGGCCGCCGGGGCATGGCCGGGCACGTCGGCCATATGACCATCGTGGAAGACGGCGACATCTGTTCCTGCGGCAACAGCGGCTGTTGGGAAGCCTATGCTTCGGGCACCGCATTCACGCGACGCGCACGGCTGCGCGCTACGGACGCCGCGGATACCCTGCTCGGCGAGGACATGGAAGCGATCGACGCCCGCCGCGTGTTCGAGGCGGCTGCACGCGGCGACCCGCTGGCGGGCGAACTGGTGGCCGAGGAGGCGGACTACCTCGGCATCGGCATCGCCAACCTGCTCCACCTCTACAGCCCCGACATCGTGATCATCGGCGGCGGCATGGCGAACGGCTTTGGCGAGATGCAAGAAGGGATTGCCCGGCGCGTCCAGCGTTCGGCCATGCCGGCGTTTCGCGACGTGCCGGTGGTGAGGGCAGAACTGGGCGACAATTCAGGGCTGATCGGCGCTGCGGCGATGGTGTTCGGGGAGGGGTGACGTCTAAGTTCAGTGCCCCCCGATCATATGAAGCGAGGCCGATCCATCAGACAGAGCGGTGGTCAAAAGCCGCCGGTCGAGTGTCGCCAATTGACCGCCATTCGATTGAGCCAGCGCAAGTAGATAGGTGTCGGTTACCTGTGAAGACAGGAGGATCCGATCGGTGTCCAACGCGTCATAGTCTATCAGGCTGATGTCATCGGACCAGAAGGCGTGACCTGGAAGGGACCGCAACTGCCGGACCATCGCAGCTACGGCAGCGGGTGAACCGGGCGAATTCTGATATCTGGAACTTCCAACGATGCGAATGACCCCATTCTCCGTGATGGGGCATGTGGCCCAAGCTTTGTGACCTTTTTGTTCGAACCACGCATGCGAGATGTCATGGGCGACGTGCAGTGGGTCGATCAGCGCGATGAGGACATTCACATCGAGCAGAAACGTCACGGTAGCTCATCGCGAAGCGCATTGACCATCTCCAGCGTCACCGGGGCGCCGCCCTCCTTCACCTCGAGCAACGGAATGCCGTTTCGATGCCGGGCCGGCAGTGGTCTTTTCAGCGACTGGCGAGCAAGCTCCGAGATGACCTCGCCAACGCTTCTGCGCTGCTGTTCAGCAAGCGCCTTGGCAGCAGCCAACACATCGTCATCAATGGCCAGGGTCGTGCGCACAGCTCACCTCTTTGCAATCTGCATCACGCATCACGCATCAAAATAGTGCGCAGCGCGAAGCAGGGCAAGGACCTCAGCCGCCGACCATCAGCTTGACCACCTCGTCGTGGTTGGTCTCGGAGATCTTGCGTTCGCCGGCAAGCACGCCGCGCCGCAGCACCACGATGCGGTCGGAGACGGCAAAAATGTCCTGCAGGTTGTGCGAGATGAAGATGACGCCGCGGCCCTGCGCCTTGAGCTGGTGGATGAGCTGGATGACCTTGCGCTGTTCGGGCACGCCGAGTGCGGCCGTCGGCTCGTCCATGATGAGGATCTGGGCGTTCCAGAACACCGCCCGGCCGATCGCCACCGCCTGCCGCTGGCCGCCGGAGAAGTTGCTGACCGGCGCCTCCAGACGGTTCACGTGGAAGTCGAGCAGGCTCATCGTCTTCTTGGCCGCGTCCGCCATCGTCTTGCGGTCGAGCACGGGAAGGAAGCCGAGCACCTTCCGCATCGGCTCGCGGCCGAGGAAGATGTTGGCGCCGATCGACAGATTGTCGGCCAGCGCGAGGTCCTGGTAGATCGTCTCGATCCCCTTGTCCCGCGCCTCCTGCGGCGTCGAGAAGTTGACCGGCTCGCCCTTGAGCAGGATCTCGCCGCTCGACGGCTTGTAGACGCCGGAAATCGCCTTGATGAGGGTGGTCTTGCCGGCGCCGTTGTCGCCTGCGAGCGCCACGACCTCGCCGGCCTTGACGGTCACCGACAGTTCCTTCAGCGCCTCCACGGCGCCGAAGTTCTTGGAGAGGTGGCGGACCTCGAGGAGGGGCGTCGCCCCGTTGACATCGTTACTCATCGACGCGGCCTCCGCTGAAACGCCGTTGCGCCTGGTCGATCAGCACCGAGATGATGATGACGACGCCGACGCTGATGAACTGCCAGAAGGGCTCCACGTTGACGAATACCAGCCCGTACTGGATGACGGCGATGACGAACGCGCCCGCCACGGTCCCGAGGATGGTGCCAGAGCCGCCGAAGAGGCTGGCGCCGCCGATGACCACTGCCGCCACGGAATCGAGCAGCAGCGGCTCGCCGGCCTGCGCCGCGCCCGCATTGAAGCGGGCCGAGTAGAGCACGCCCGCGATGCCAGCGCAGACGGCTGACAGGATGTAGAGGCGCAACAGGTGCCACTTGATGTCGATGCCCGCACGGCGCGCCGCCTGCACATTGGCGCCGATGGCGTAGTTGTGCTGGCCGAACTTGGTCTGGCTGAGCAGGTAGTGCATCACCAGCACGAAGATGGCGGTGATGATGACGATGTAGGGCACGTTCATGAAGCGGCCGTTGCCCAGCGTGGAGAAGAAGCTGTTGCCGCTGACCGGCACGACGGTGCCGCCGGCGAGCAGGAAGGCGACGCCGCGCGCCACGCCGAACATGCCGAGCGTGCCGATGAAGGGCGGCACCTTGAGGCGCGAGACGAGCAGCCCGTTGATGGTGCCGGGGATCGCCGCGACGCAGATGGCGACGCAGGCGCCGAAGAGCACGGCCAGCGGCAACGGCATGCCGGGGCTCAGCCAGTTGATGACGTGGGCGGCGACCACCGCTGCGAGGCCCATGATGAAGCCGAGCGAAAGGTCGATGCCGCCGGAGATGATGACGAAGGTCTGCCCCATCGCAAGCAGCAGCGGAGCCACCGCGAAGATGGCGATGGACTGGAGGTTGAAGGGGTTCAAAATGAAGGTGCCGCCGAAGTCCACACGCGCCCAGATCTCGAACCCGACGATCAGCGCGGCCAGGAACAGCCAGGCGCGGAGGTCGGCGATGCGCTGAACGAGCGTCTTGGCGCGGTCCGCGTGGTCGGCCTGCGGCGCGACGTGGGTGGTTTCGGACGCCTGGGATTGTGAGTTCATGGTTTCTACCCGGTCGGCGGCGTGCACCGACGGGCGCACGGCACAAGCGACGCCCGGCGGGGCATCAGGGGATTCCCCCGGACGTTGCCGCCCGGGGGAAGTGAACGACGTCGGAGATCACTCCGAGTAGATGTACTTGGCGACGTTCGGGTCGCCTACGTTCGACTTGTCGATCACCGTGAAGCCGGTGCCGATCAGGGTTGGGATCGACTGGCCCGAGAGGTGGGCATAGGCCGACATCACGCCGTAGTAGCCGATCTCGGCCGGGTGCTGGGCGATCGCGACGTCCACCAGGCCCGTGTTGATGTTGTCGACGATCGAGGTCGGCGCGTCGAAGGCGACCACCTTGATGGCGCCGGTCTGGCCAGCCTGCTGCACGCCGTTGGCCGAGCCGATGGCCGAGAACAGGTTGGCGCCGAACACGCCCTTGAGGTCGGAGTTGCGGGCGAAGACGGCCTGCAGCAGCGAGGCGGCCTTGTTGGCGTCGTTCTCGTTGAACTGCGTCTCGAGCACCTCGATCTTCGAGAAGTTCTCCTTCATCTCCAGCTTGAAGCCTTCCTCGCGCTGGTCGGTCGTCGAGATGCCGGGCTTGACGTTGGAGACGAACACCTTGCCTTCGCCGCCGATCGCATTGGCGAGCGCGCGCGCTGCCATGCGGCCGCCGAGCACGTTGTCGGAAGCGATGTAGGAGAGTGGGAAGTCCGCGTCGCCGGCGCCGGTCTGGTACTTGCCGGTGCCGATGAAGGTGTCGACGGTGATCACCGGGATGCCGGCGTCCTGCGCCTTCTTCAGCGGAGCGACGAGCTGGGTCGTGTCGGTCGGCGCGATCAGAATGGCGTCAGGCTTGCGCGCGATCACCGCGTCGAGCACCGGCACCTGGACGGTCGGGTTGAACTCCGGTCCGCCCTGGAACACCAGCTCCACGCCGAGCGCGTCGGCGGCCGCCTGCGCGCCCTTGCGCATGGTGATGTAGAACGCGTCGGTGGTCAGGCCCGGGATGAGGGCGATGGTCTTCTTCTCCTGGGCCACCGCGCTGGTGACCATTGCGGTCGCGCCGATCGCGAGCGCCGCCAATGCGGTAATCAACTTCTTCATGAAACGTCTCCTCCTGGTGTTGGCACGCATGCCGCCGCATGGACGGCAATCTGGTTGGCCGGCTGTGAACGGCTTCGATTCGCGGCGATGAGACAGAAGTCAGCTTGATGCGGCTGAACGGCACTCCTCCCAAAGCGCGTCCCGTCAAGGATCATACTAGCCGAAATTCGCGCAGCGTCACGCTGATACGACCCCGACCGTTCAGGGGGATCGTATCTGCCGTTCCCGACTTTGTATAGGATGCGAACATACGTTTTTGACATCGCGGAGAAACAGACTGCCCGGGCCGGACAAAAGCGGTCGACGGCGCTCGTTGGCCGTGCTTGTCTGCATTTGTGGCCCGAGGGTTTTACCCCGTGCCGCGCGCATGCGCGGCTCGGCAAACCGGCTGGAGGAGAGAGTTGGTGAAGAATACCAGTTTCGTCTCGACGGCGTCCGGCTCCTCGAAGGCGTTGCCTGCGCACCGCAACTGGCTGATGGCGCGGGCGGAGGACCTGTTCGACTTCTTCCAGCAGCGCACCTTCAACCCCAAGGGCGGCTTCTTCGACCTCGACCCGGCTGGACGCCCGCTGAACGCGGATAATCCTATACGGCCGATCCACACGACCGCACGCATGGTGCACTGCTTCGTCATCGGCAGCCTGCTCGGCCGGCCGGGGTCTGACGCGGTTGTCGATCACGGGCTGAAATATCTCTGGGAGCAGCACCGCGACAGCAAGCATGGCGGCTACTTCTGGTCGATGGACGACGACGGCCCGAAGGACGCGACCAAGCAGGGGTACGGCCATGCCTTCGTGCTGCTGGCGGCATCGAGCGGCAAGCTGCTCGGGCATCCGCTGGCCGACAAGCTGCTGGCCGACGTGACCGAGGTCCTTGAGACCCGCTTCTGGGAGGACCGGCACGGGGCGATCGCAGAGGAATTCAACGCCGACTGGACGCCGTTTGCCGAGTATCGCGGACAGAACTCCAACATGCACCTGACCGAGGCGCTGATGGCCGCCTTCGAGGCGACGGGCGACAAGGTCTATCTCGACAAGGCGGAACGGATCGCCGACCTGATCATCCGCCGCCACGCCGGCGACAACGGCTTTCGCGTGGGGGAGCACTTCGACACCGAATGGAACCTCGACCGCGACTACCGCGCGGTGAACGAGATGTTCCGGCCCTCCGGCACGACGCCTGGCCACGCGCTGGAATGGTCGCGGCTGATCCTGCAGCTGTGGGTGCTGGGCGGACGCAGGCAAGAATGGATGCCGCACGCCTCCACGGAGCTGTTCCGGCAGTCGGTGGAGCTGGGCTGGGACCGGGAGCAGGGCGGCTTCTTCTACACGCTCGACTGGAACGACCGCCCCGCCATGCGCCACAAGCTGTGGTGGCCGTCATGCGAGGCGATCGGGGCGGCGAGCTTCCTCATCGAGCATGCGCCGAGCGCCTTCCATGAGGAGTGGTACCGCCGCGTCTGGAACGTCATCGCAGACCACCACCTCGACCGTGAGCACGGCGGCTGGTTCGAGCAGTTGACCGAGGACATGCAGCCGAGCTTTACGCTGTTTGCCGGCAAGGCCGACATCTACCACGCGGTGCAGGCCTGCCTGATCCCGCTCTTCCCGGCGACGGGAAGCCTGACCAGGGTCATCCCGGCGGCAGGGAAGGGGTGGCTGGTAGACCGCGATCAAGCCGGCAAACCGTCGTCACCGTAGAGGAAATCCTGGCTTCTGGCTGCCGATGGCCAGTCGTCTTTCTTGGCGGCGGCTCCAGCCGCGCGTACGGCCTCGAGCACCGCTGCCCGCTCCTCGCGCGTCGGTTTTGACCTGATCGGCACCAGCCGCACAACCGGCCTGCCGTCCCGCGTGAGGATGACCTCCTCGCCCGCCTCGGCCTGGCGGACGAGGTCGGTCAGCTGTGCTTTCGCTTCGGAAACGGAGATTTCCATGTCGGCGCCTTTTGGACCAAAGGTAGTCCAGGTCACGCGGGCTCACAAGCTTTCGCATAGTCGTCGAGCACGCGCACGATGGCCGCCTCGATCAGTTTGTCGGCAAACGCGGCAGTCGCTCCGTCCGCCTGGCGCGGCAGGAACTGCGAGACCAGTGTCTGCGGGATAGTCCGGCCGTCGAGCGTCTGCATGAGCCGCTTCACCGCCGCCTGTGCCAGGGGGTGGGGCCAGTAATAGCGGATGCGGTCGCTGAAGCTGTAGTGGCGCAGAGCATGCTGCTCCTGCGGCGTGCCCCGGTAGTGGCTCTGCCAGAAACCGGGTTCGGCGAGCATCAGCCGCTCCATCGAATCGGCCAGCGCGCGGCCGCCATAACCCGGGTCGAGCTCGGCCGCTATGCAGTCGAGCCCGTAGAGCGCTTCGCGCATGGCGAAGGTGAGGCCGGGGCCGACTTTCAGGATCGCGAAGCCGTCGGCGACGAGCCGGGCCAGTTTTCCGCCCGGCTGGTAGTCGGTCGAATGCGCCTCGAAAACGAACTGCGGCTGCCCGTCGAGCATCGAGATCAGGTCGCGCGCCTGCTCAGGTGCGTATTCGACCACGCTCTCGTGGCCGAATTCGACGCCGGGCTGCACGACGAGTGCGATAACGCGGTCAAAGGCTGCGTCGAGGCCGCTTGCTGCGAAGACCTGGCGGTGCGCGGCGATGCTTTGCTCGGCGGCAGCGTGGGAGGTGGGGACAACGTGGTCGAGCGCGTGCGTGGCGCCACCGGGCGTCGGCACCTCGGTGCCGATGATGTAGAGCGGCGTCGGGGTTCCGGCCTCCTTCGCCGCACGCTCCGCGGCGGCCGCAAGTCTTGCGGCGCGGCGTGCGGTCGTCTCGTCGTCCAGCGCTTCCGGCTCGCCGGCGACGCCCATGCTCGCGTCGAGATGGATCTTGGTGAAGCCGGCCGCGACATAGGCTGCAACCATGGTCTCGGCCTTGGCCATCGCTTCGTCCACGCCCAGCTTGCGCCAGGGGTTGGGACCGAGATGGTCGCCGCCGAGGATGAGTTGCGCCGGGTCGAAGCCCTCGGCCTCGGCGATTTCCAGCACCATGCGGCGAAAGTCGACGGGCCGCAGGCCGGTGTAGCCGCCGTCCTGGTTGACCTGGTTGCAGGTCGCCTCGATCAGGACCGGGCGGCCGAGCGCGCGGCCGTGCCTCAGCGCGGCGCGGATGACGCGCGGATGGGCGACGCAGACGGAGGTGATGCCGCGCGTTTCGCCTTTGCGGCGCGCCTCGGCCAGCGTGCGGAGGTCGACGGCGCTCATGCCTGCGCTCCGTTCGCGGCGCGCGCCATGAAGGCGTCGAGTTCGGCGAAGGTGGACGTCCCCTCCATCGGCCCCTGCACCGTCACCGTGCGGGCGCCGGCGGCATTGGCATAGCGCAGCGCTTCGGCGGGGCTTTTCCCCATTAGGCGGCACACGATGAAGGCGGCGCCGAAAGAATCGCCGGCGCCGGTCGGATCGATCTCGTCGACCGCGAAGCCCGGTGCATCGGTGCGGCCATTGCGGTCGAAATGGCTGGCGCCCGTGGCCCCGCGCTTCAGCACGATCTCCCTGACGCCTGCCGCGAGCAGCTTGGCGACGGCGCGGCTCTCGTCCGCTTCTCCGGTGACGAGCTGCAGCTCCTCGCCGGAGGGCAGGAAGTAGTCCGCGGCCGCCAGCACCATGTCGAAGGCGGCCTTGCCGTCCGCTCTCTCCAGTATCTCCTTGCGCATGTTGGGGTCGAACGACACCGTGCCGCCACGCGCCTTGATGGCGGGGAGCGCGTTCCGGACCATGTTGAATACGGCAGGAACTGGCAGCCCTGAGCCCATCACGTGCAGGTGGCCGGCGGTCGCGAGGACGGCGTGCGCCTCCGGCGTCGCGCCGATGCGGCCGGCCGCGCTGTCGCGCATGTTGAAGACGAAGTCGCGATTGCCGCCGTCTGGACGGTAGCGCACGAAGGCGCTGCCGGTTGCCGCACCCGCATGGATCGCCACGGCAGAGACATCGACGCCGTCGCGGCGCAGGCGGTCGAGGTTGAGGAAGCCGAAATCGTCGTCGCCGACCGCCGAGACGATTGCCGCGGGATGGCCGAGCTTACCGACCTGGTCGATGAAGATGGCCGGCGCACCGCTCGGGAACGGCCCGACCAGCGGCTGCGCCTCGCGAAAGCCTTGGCCGCGCGTCGTCGCCATAATCTCGATCAGGATCTCCCCGATCGTGACAATGCTGCCTTGAAGCATCGAGTTTCCTCCTCACTCGCAGTCGTGTGTCGCCGCTTCCGCGCCTGACTGCAAGCCCGAGAGCGCGCCGCTCGCGCCCGTAACGTGAGAATATTCCGCGCGGTTTGTTGAGCCCGGCTGACTGGCGGTATTCCGTATGCTATCGGACCTGCCGTCGGCCTTACCCGAACATTCCGTTGCACCAATCCCGAGGGGGAGAACTCATGAACCAGATCGATCTTGCCGGCCAGACGGCAATTGTGACCGGCGGCGCGCAGGGGCTCGGCTTCGCCATGGCCAAACGCATCGTCGCATCGGGCGCCAAGGTCTGCCTGTGGGACATGGACGCCAAGCTGCTCGACCAGGCGGTGGCCGATCTCGGCGCTGCCGCCCGCGGCGTCGTCGTCAACGTGGCCGACGCCGAGGCCGTGGCCGATGCGCACAAGCGCAGCGAAGCCGATCTCGGGCCGGTTTCGATCGTCGTCAACTCGGCCGGCATCGCGGGCGCCAACCATCCGCTCGACGTCTACCCGCTCGACGAGTGGCGCCGCGTCATCGACATCAACCTCAACGGCACGTTCTACGTGAACCGCGCCGTCGTGCCGTCGATGAAGGAGCGCAACTACGGCCGCATCGTCAACATCGCCTCCGTCGCCGGCAAGGAAGGCAACCCGAACGCCAGTGCCTATTCGGCGTCGAAGGCCGGCGTCATCGGCCTGACCAAGTCGCTCGGCAAGGAGCTAGCCGGCTTCAACATCGCGGTGAACTGCATCACCCCGGCAGCGGCGCGCACGCGCATCTTCGACCAGATGAAGCAGGAGCACATCGACTACATGCTGTCGAAGATCCCGCGCGCCCGCTTCCTCGAGCTGGACGAGGCGGCGAACATGGTCGCCTGGCTGGTGTCGGCGGAGAACAGCTTCACCACCGCTTCGACTTTCGATCTCTCAGGCGGCCGCGCAACGTACTGACCGGTAGTCGCCGAACATTCGACGGCGCCCTCGGCTATGAGGGCGCCGTGCAGCCCCGCTGGCCTCGTTTTCGTTCGCTGCCGGAGACCTGACGGAGGCGCATTCAATGCCCGTCGGTCCGATTCATTCCTGTGGGCGGGCCGGCTTTTGCTTGTCTCCTCGTGTAGAAGCGGATAAGTCCGCGCCGGGGAACGCGTGCAACCGGACAGTGTCCGGTGAAGTTCAATGGGGCATTCGGAATGAAACTGGTTGGATGCCGCATACCCCCGAACCTTCAGAAATCCGGCAAGAGATTCAAAGCGGCCCTGCGCCGCTGGTCGATTCGCTAGGCGATCGGATCCAGGCCGCGCTTGACGCGGCGCTCGAAAAGGTCTCGGGCCTGGACTCCAGCGACGATCACTTCTCGGTCGTGGCCTACGCGGCCGCGAATCGCATCTCTTCGCGCTACCAGGGAACGACCCTGCCAGGAGCCTTGCGCGAACCTCTATCGGCCTCTCTTTCGTGGATCGGCGAGAACCTGATGGGCCGCGGGCCCACTGTGAGCATCCAGCAGGACGGCGATGAAGATCGCCCTGTCGACATCGAATTCGTGGTGAGCGGTCACCGGGTCGACCGGATCGGGAACCGCAGTTATGTCATTCCGGTCGATCCGCTGCGTCTTGCGCTTGCGGGGGCGGGCCTGCGGACGCGAGCCCTCTACTATTCGATGCCGGAAGGGCAGACTGCACCGGATACCGGCAATATCGTGCGACATCGCTGGTCGGTGCTGGATCGGGGTTGCTGCGCCTCGCGCGCCTCGCGCGCCTCGTGCGCAAGCATCATTTCGGAAGCCATCCGGAGTGTCGGGCTACGCGTGCCTGTGCTGCTGCCGACCTGGCTCGATGGCCTCGTCACACTCACCGAGGCCGTGCGGCAAGCGCTCGGGGCGCGTTGGGGGAAGCGGCGCCCCGGCGGCGTCATCGTGAGCGGGGGCGTCGACCCCTTCACGTCAGGGGCGGTGCTTGCTGCGCGGGATTTCGGGATACCAAGCTTCGAACTGCAGCATGGCCACCTGCGCAGCTTCGACCCTCGATGCTGCGGCAGTGCGGGCGGGGCCGGGGTGGCGGATCACTTTCTTGCATGGACCTCGGCAAGCCCGTTGGCCGACAACGCGTCCACCATCGTTGTCGGGGCGCCGTTGCGCCTCATGGAATCGGCTCTCGCGGAGCGCGCTGCGCCGGGATTAGCCGCAGCAATTGACGAGGAGCGCCGCAGCATCGCGGGCCGCCTTTCTTCGCTGGACGAAAGGGTCGGACTCGTTTCCCGGCAGCCCGGCGTTGACGTCGAGGCCGCCGCGCTGGAGGCAGCGAACCTCGTCGGCATCAGCCAGTTGCTGTGGCGCAATCATCCGCGCCAAAAAGTGCGCCGGGACGATGCGCTCGACCGGTTCACGTCAAAGGCGCCGCTGGGATTGCTGCTGGAACGGGTCGCCGTCCATTTCACGCACTCCTCTGCGGCCGCATTGGAAGCGCACGATGTCGGCGTGGCTACACAATTCCTCTCCAATCGCGGGCGCGGCCTGATGCGAGACGCGGAGCCCCCGGGGCGAACCGATGCACATGCGGTCACGGCGGCAGTGGCCCGGATCGCCGACATTGTCGGCCGTCCAGGAGCTTTGGCGGCATGAGGCGCACGATTGGCCTCCCGGCAGGCCGAGAAAGCACACATGATGACGGACATAGCCGGAGCCGAACGAAAAGCCGATGACCGTGATTGAATCGAATGGGGTGCGTACCGGCCCCGCGCATGCCGTCGGCGTCGACGACCTCGCGATCTCCGCATACTATCGCGAGACTTGGGCGCGGCCCGTCTCGCTCAGCCTGCCGCGGTTCTATCGCTGGCAGTTCGTGGCCCCGCCCGAGAATGAGGGGCTGGATTGGAACTGCGTCGCCGTGCGCGACGGCGCAATCCTGGGCGTCATGGGACTGAACCGGCGGACATTCCTGCTGGACGGGCGTCCGAGGCGGGCAGCCGAGCTGACAACCTGGGTGGTCTCGGAAGCGGCACGCGGGCTGGGCGTCGGCAAGGGCATCATGCAGAGCCTCCAGGCAACGCACGACTTCATGGTCGGTTTCGGCATCAGCGAGATGGCCATGCCGATCTATGCCGCCTCCGGATTCAGGAGGCTTGGCCAGATCCCGCGCTATTTTCGCGTCCTCGACGAGGCGGCGGTGGCGCATGTCGCCAGGATCGACCCGTTGGGGCGGCGTCTCATCGCGCATGGGAAAGGCGGAACCGATCGTGCCTATCACGCGCGAGAGGCAGAGGCGGCGTCGCTTGGCGAGATAGGGGCAGCGGCTTCGGGCCGCGCCAATCTGTTCAAACGCGACGCGGCGGCGCTTGCCTGGCGCTACGAGGATCACCCGGTTTTCGACTACCGTCTCTATCACGTCACGGACGCGGCTCGTCCCGGAACCGGCGCGGCTGTGATCCTGCGCAGCGACGAGACCGGGGGGCTGCGTTTCCTGCATGTGGTCGACGTCTTCGGCGATCCTGCCGACATGGACGCGGCGGTGGCCTTCATAGACGGCTTCGCGAGGGACACGGGGGCGGCCTTCGCCGACGTGACGTGTTCGCATTCCGCGACCGCAGGACATTTCCTCGCAGCGGACTGGTTCTCCACCAATGACGACTACTTCTGCCAGCTCTCGCATCTGTTCTATCCATTCGAACTGAGGCAGCCGCAGACGACCTCGGCGGTCGTCTGGTCGCGGGACGACCGGGCGCAGGCGTTCGATTTCGGCCGGCTGATGCTGACCAAGGGCGACCTCGATCTCGATCGCCCGACGATCGCCTACTACGAGGCTCACGGGCGCGCTCAGGAATAATCATGGAGATCAGCATGGATGTTCGCAGCCGCGTGGCGGACCCGGTGACCGTGGTCATGTACCACTATGTCAGGCCGCTCGTGCGCAGCCGCTACCCCGACATCAAGGGGCTGGAGGCCGAGCTGTTCCGTGAGCAGATCCGCTATCTCAAGGCGAACTACACGATCGTTTCGATGGGCGATTTTCTCTCCGCAAGGGACGCAGGCGAAGCGCTTCCGCCCCGCGCCTGCCTGCTCACCTTCGACGACGGCTACAGCGACCACTACGCCTACGCCTTTCCCATCATGATGGACGAGGGCGTCACCGGCGCCTTCTATGCGCCGCGCTCCGTGGTGCTGGCGCGCCAGGTGCTGGAGGTCAACAAGACCCATTTCATCCTCGCAAGCGAGCCGGACAAGGCGAAGCTGGAGACCGAACTCGACCGCCTCGTCGAGGGCGCGCGCGATCGTTTCGACCTGCCGACCACCGATGCACTAAAGGCCGAGTTCCGGCAGGCCAACCGCTTCGACCCGGCCGAGGTGATCTATGTGAAGCGCCTGCTCCAGCATGCGCTGCCGGACGCCTTGCGCTCCGAGATCGCGGCGGAACTGTTCGCTCGCTACGTGTCCGCCGACGAGAAGGCCTTCGCAGAGGAACTCTACATATCGATCGAGCAGGGGCGCGTGATGGCTGCATGCGGCATGCATTTTGGCGGCCACGGCGACCGTCACCTCTGGCATTCGCGCTTGGACGAAGCCGGCCAGCGCGCGGAGATCGACGGGGCGGACGAGCTTCTTGACCTGATCGGCGTGCCGTCGGCGGGGCGCACCTACTGCTATCCGTACGGAGACTACAACGAGACGACGCTCGCGCTGCTGGAGGAGCGTGGCTATAGAGCGGCGTTTACGGCCAAGGTCGGGCTTGCCGACCGGGCCTCTGAGGCGCCGTATCGGCTGTCGCGGCTCGACACCAACGACCTCCCGAAGCAGGCCGATGCTGAGCCGAATGGCTGGACGCGGCTGGCTGCCGGAGCGCATCCACAGGCCATTGCGGGAAAGATCTGATGACGAGACTGGGATTCATCGGCGCCGGACCGATTGCGGCGCAGCACGCCACGGCGTTTGCCGCCATCGACGGCGTGAGGCTCGGCGTCTGCGCCTCGCGCTCCCTGGAGAATGCCGAGCGCTTCCGTGCCGAGCACGGCTTCGCCGAGGCGCGCACCATCGCCGACTTTCTGGCAAAGCCTGACGTCGACGCGATCGTCGTCGTCGTGCCGGCGATCCACATGGCCGAGGTTTCGCTCCTCGCCGCTCGGACCGGACTGCCGCTCCTCATGGAGAAGCCCGTCGGCATGAGCCTGGAGGAGACACGCAACGCGGCGGCGCTCATCACGCAGCCGAACATGGTGGCGCTCAACCGACGTCACTACGAGGTGATCGCCGAGGGTAAGCGACTTCTCGACGAAGCCGGCGGCGCGCGGTTCGTCGAGGTGCACATGCCTGAGGACATCAAGGCGCTCGCTGGCCGCTATGGCGAGGAGACGCTCAAAGCCTGGCACTTCGGAAACAGCGTGCACCTCATTGATCTCTTCCGTTTCTTTGCCGGCGAAGCAAATTCCGTGCAGACGAACAATTCGGTCGCCAACTGGTGGGACCGATCCTATTCGGGGCTTGTCGATTTCGCGTCTGGGGCGCGAGGCCTCTACAACGCGCAGTGGTACGCGCCAGGGCCGTGGCGGGTGACGGCCTATGCGGACAACCTCTGCATCGTCTATGCGCCGATCGAGGAGGCGCTGGTCATCCGTTCGCCGGGGCGTCAGCGTTCCGAGATCAGGGCATCCGGCCCAGATACGCGCTTCAAGCCGGGTTTCTTCGGACAAGCGCTGGCGTTCGTCGAGACCGTGCGGACAGGCATGGTTCCCGCCGGCTCGGCCGACCTCGCGGACTACCTGAAGTCCGTCGAACTGATCGACCGCCTCACGGCAGGATGATGGCGAAGCGCTCGGCGGTTACCTTCTTGCGCGGCTGGCCGGCGAACCGGTTTGAGGCCGCCGCCGATTTTCTGCGGCAGGACAGGAATCCCGAGGCGGCGGCCGGCGTCGCGCGTCATTTCTCGCGAACCTGCCTTGCCTTTCCGCTGCACGCCTGGCGGTATCGGCGGAGCGCCGGAGCCACGGCGCATGGGCTGGCGTCGCTGCTCGCGATGACCGGCAGATATGACGAAGCTGCGCGCCTGCTCGGCAACCCGTTCGTCTTCATGCTGGTCAGGCCGGGCGACGGGCGGTGGCTGGAGATTCTGAAGCCCGTCATCGACCTTTGCGGCAACCGGCGACGGCGTCGGTTGCGCTTCCTGTTCTCGCTTGTCCGCAAACGCAGCGTCATTGCATGGGCCATGTGGTGTCGCGCCGGCGGGCAGGAGGCGGCCTGGGCGGACTTCGAAACCTTCGCCGCGGATCCCGGCATCCCGCCATCTGCGCTACCCTATGTTCTGGAGACCACGGCGAGACGCCTGCCGATGCTGATCGCCGAGAGGTCGTCGTGACGGTCGACGACGCCAACGCGATCCTGCTCGAGCTGATGGACAGGCATCCGGTAGGCTCCCTGCAACTCGGCGGGATCGGCATGTGGCCGCTGGTCCGTCTGGCGCTGCTCTACGCTGTGCTGAAGAACGCCGGCGCTCCGATGCCGGCTGCCGCCGAACCGGCGGCAGAGCGGGGTTGTCTGCCGGAGCAACGCGCGCATCTCGGCGATGCGCTTCTCTTCGGCGAATGGCGTCGCCGCCCTGACCTGCTTCTCGTCCAGTCCTTCAAGGATTTCGGCAGCCTGCGCGAGGGCCGGCCCACGGACCCGCTCGCCGAGGGGCTTGCGGAGCTGTCGGAAGAATTCTCCGTGCAATGCCTTTCGTCGATCGGCCGGGGGTCGATCAATTCGGGGCAGGCGGGCATCGCCTTCTTCCAGGAGATCGACCGCGCCCAACGGTTGAAGGACGCGGAGGTTAGGGCATTCCTGGCGCTGCTGCGGCCGATCGCAGCCGATATAGCCGCGCGCTTCGGCCGCCGGGTCGTCGAGCCGCTCGACTGCCTGGCCTGGGGGGCGCGCATCCTCGCCCTGGTGCCCGCCTGGAGCGCCGCGCTGCGGGCCATCGAGCCGCGCGCAGTGATGGTGCAGAACTATATCGGCCTGGAGAAGCTGGCGCTCGGCGCTGCCGCGCGCCGCGCCGGCATAGCGCTCATCGACCACCAGCACGGCATGTTCACACGCGACGCGGCGATCTACCTGTCCTGGCCCGATCTGGCCCCCGGCGTCGTCGATCCCATGCCCTCCTGGTTCTGGCTGTGGAGCGACTGGTTTTGCGAGCGCGCGCCGGCCGATGGCCCGAGCGTGCGCCGCATCGTCGGCGGCGATCTTCGCCATGCCGCGGCCCAGGAGCGAACGCCGGAGCGCGCGTCGACCCGCCACACCGTGCTCTACCTGCATCAGCCGGACCATTCGCGGATCGGGAATGGCGAGCCGCTGCCTGACGACTTCCTGCAGCTGGCCGCTGCGGCGCCGCCGGAATGGCTGTGGCTGGTCAGGCTGCATCCCCGCGCCCGGCGCATCGCCGAGGCCGAGATACAGTGCGCCGGCCTTGGCAATGTGGAGATCGCCGAACCGACCCGACAGCCGCTCTCCCATGCGATCGCCCTGGCGGATGCGGCGCTCACCGCCGACTCGGCGGCCGCCTTCGAAACGGTCGATGCCGGCCTCCCGACCGTCTTCACCGGATCGGCAATTCGCGCCCGACTCGGCGATCCGGCGGATCCGGAACTCATGATCTATGCGGGCGGCGACGCTGCGCTGGCGGCGCTGCGACAAGCAGTCCGCAAGCCTGCGCGGCCGATATTCCTTCGTCGCGACCGCAACCTCGCGGTCTCAGCGCTGCGCACCATTCTCGACGCCTCCCCGCAGCAACCGACATCCCCCGATACGCTGACCCGGACGCGACGATAGGAAGCGGCTTTCGCCTTGTTCTCGCGCCATGGAGCGTATATCCGCAGCACGCCCAATTCGGGTTCAGACGAGTAGAGCTCATTCGAATCGACACGACCACTCCCGACGACGGTCTCCTGCGGCAGCTGACAGGAGCCCTTTCGGAAGCGCCGAAATGGTGGCGGATCGCGCTGTTCGACGTCCGTCGACAGTACCTGTTCACGGCGCTCGGACCGCTGTGGCTGGTCGCGTCCAACGTCGTCTTCGTGACGGCGATTGCCTTCCTTTACTCGTCGGCCTTCGGCCTCGATCTGCAGGGCTATTTTCCGTATTTCGCGATAGGCTACATCGTCTGGACCGTGCTTCTCGACTCGATGTCGCGGGGCGCAAACATCTTCGTCGCGGAATACGCGCAGATCAGCCAGATCCGCGTCAACCTGTTCGGGGTGGTGCTCAAATCCTTCTTCGCGCGGCTGCTGATATTCGTCGTGAACCTGGCGGTTCTTGTCGTCGCCCTCTATTTCCTGACCGGGCCGCTGCAGTTCACGTGGCAACTCCTGGCGGGGCTGTTTGTCCTCTTCGTCAATCTCTACATGCAGTCCTACTGGACCAGTGCGCTCGCCGCGCGCTTCCGGGACGTGCCGCTGCTTATCTCCAACGTCATGCGGATTGCCTTCTTCCTGACGCCCATCATCTGGCAGCCCGATCGCGTGCACGACATGTTGCGACTGGCCTTTGTCGGCTTCAATCCGTTCTTCTACATGATCGAGGTCGTCCGCGAGCCGCTGCTCTCCGGGACCGTGGCGAATGATGTTGCCATCGGCGCCGGTGCCGTGACGTTGGTCAATCTCCTGCTGTTCGTGGCCGTGTTCCGGCTGCTTCACCGAAGGATTGTCTATGAGGCGGCCTGAATCGACGGGCGACATGATCGCGAGCCTCCGCGACGTGAGCGTGCGCCACCGCGTACGCCGTCACTCCGGGTCGCTGCGTTCGATCCTCGGCGCGATGCAGGAGGTCGGCGGCAAGGTCACGATGCGGGGTGGGGCGCTTCACGTCGACAGCCTGTCCATACCGAGCCTCGACATCGCGCGCGGTTCGCGGGTCGGGCTGATCGGCGTCAATGGTTCCGGCAAGACCACCTTGCTCAATGTACTTGGCGGGTTGCTACCGCCGACGACCGGCAAGGTGACGACCCGTGGGCAGGTCGTCCCGATCATCAACATCCACTCGGGCTTCCACCCGCTGCTCACGGGGCGCGAGAACGTGGAAGTCAAGCTCCTCTATCTCAATCTGGGACGCGCGGAGCGGCAGGCGGCGATCGCCGAGGTGATGGAGTTCACCGGCCTGGGATCTTACTTCGACATGCCGATGAAGGGCTATTCGGCGGGAATGCGCGTGCGCCTCGCATTGGGTGCGGCAACGGTCGTCAAGCCGGACCTCCTCATCATGGATGAATGGATCAACGCCGGCGACGCGGCCTTCCGCGCCAAGAGTCAGGCGCGGCTGGAATCGATCGTGGAGAAGTCGGGCGGCATGGTCATCGCCTCCCACGCTTATCCGGTGCTCGAGGAATGGTGCGATCGCTTGCTGTGGATGCACGAGGGCCACATCGTCGAGGACGGGCCGCTCGCTCCGGTCTGGAAAGCCTACCGGCAGCACCAGCTCGAACATCCCGGGCAGTTGCCGGCAGTGCATGACGCTGCCCAGTCGTGAGCGGCGGGGGCGGTTCACGGAAATTCCAAGAAGGCATTCGATGATGAAAAAGAAGATCGGCGTTCTCGGCATGGGGCGCATGGGCGAGCGGATCGTCACGGCCGCCGAGGCGCTTGGGCACGACGTGGTGCGCGTCTTCGACAGTTTTGCGGACGCCTACGCGTTCCGCAATGATGCATTGAAAGCCATCGCAGCGCCGGATCTGGAGAGTTTTTGGGGGACCGATCTCGACATGGTCGCCGTGGCGACGCATGGTCCCAGCCATTGCCCCCTGGTGATGGAAGGCATCGAGCGCGGCCATCGCCGCTTCATGGTGGAAAAGCCGCTCTGCACCAGCATGGAGGAGGGCGAGGAGCTCCAGGCGAAGGCGACCGCCACCGGCAGCCGCATCGTCGTCAATCACGGCCGCCGCTACTGCTCGCCCTATGACGCGCTCTCGAAGCTCGACGGCTCAGACGAAATGGGTCCACTCGCCGCCGGCATTCTGACCATGGGCGCAGCCGGTCTCGGCTGCATGGGAACGCACTTCTTCGACCTGTTCAACCGGGTTTTCGGACGGGCGACCGACGTCTTCGCGCATGTCACCGAAACGACCGTGCCCAACCCCCGCGGCAAGCAGTTCGACGATCCCGGCGGCACGGCGATTGTCCGCTACGGATCGCGGCGCGCGATCATCGAGATGAGCGACGACATCGGCGTGCCGACGCGCATGGAGTTCGTCTACGAACGCGGTCGCGTGGTCATCGAGAACGAGCTGACGCCCTGGCGCATCATGGCGCGCGAGGCGGAGCATCGCGATGCGCCGGTCTCCCGCTACGGCATCCCCTTGGTCGAGCGCGTGCTTGAGCCGTTCCGCCCGTGCGACATCATCTTCGCGACGGCAGGAGCGGTAGAGGACGCGCTGGCGGACGGCCCGACGATCTCGGGCATCGAGGAGGGCCTGCGCGCCTTCGAGATCTTCGCCGGTATCCGTTGGTCCGGCGCGACCGGGCAACTGGTGGGCTTTCCGCTCCCGGATGCGGCGCGCAAAGCGGCCTATCCGATCAGCTGAGCATCCGGGATCGCACGAGACGGACGGCGGTGATCGACATCCCCCGGCGTGGCGGTTAGAAGCGATGCCGGGGTGGCAGAAGGGGCGCATGGGGGCGCTCCAATGGGGGTCGGAGCGCCGAAAAGACCGAGAGGGTCACATGTCGAAAGCAGTGGGGCCAGACGCCTCGATCATTGACGCCACGAATGATGGAATGTCCGAGGCTGCGAATGAAGAGTCGGCTGCTTCGGGTCGTCTGCAGGCCGGCACTGCATTTGACGATCGCACGACGGCTCACCCCGCCGAACCCCTGATCGACCCGGGTACGGCATCGATGTTTGCCGTGCCGGATGTGACGCTTGTCGCCGGAATATCGGAGCTCGGCCGCACGGCTTGGCCCGAACCCCTCGTGACAATCATTGCCGAAGACGGCGACGCCCAGGCTGCGCAAACGCCGGACGCCAAGCCGGCAGCGCCGGCGCTCGGGGAAGCTGCGGATGGCTCGTCGGCCTTCGCCATGCGGTCCCCCGCGAAGGCCACGAGCCAAGAGTCCGGGCGGGACGCCGGATGTCGCTTCGAGGGTGAGTTCCAGGACTGCGTCGCGGGCGCTCTCACCGGCTACATCCGCGCCGTCGCCCGCGACGAGGTCCACAGCCGGCACTCCGCTTCCCGTGAGGGGATGTCGTCGGCCATCTCGCCGGCCGGCGATCCGGTCCTGGAGGCGATCGGCGCCAGGCTCGAAAGCGAAGCGGCTGCCGATGTCGCCGCACTGGCTTTTCCCCTTTCTGCGGCATTGGAGGACGACGAGACGAACTACATCGTGGCGGGAGCTGGCGATGTCGAGCCACACGAGGTCCTCGTATTCTCCCTTGTCGTCAATGGCTGCGATCTCGGTCCGCGAACCATCGCAAGTCGCGACGGTTCGTTCACCTTCTCCCTGCTGCCCCACATCGAGGAACTTGGTCTCACCTGCGACTGTGATCTCCATGCATCGCTGGTCGACGCCAGCAACGGACGGGTCGTCCTCTCCACTGGAGGTCCGGGCATACGCTGGACGCGTTTTGCGGCGCGGTTGCGCGAATACGTCAATGGTTCCCTGATCGGCTTCTGCTTCGACACGCTTGCGCCAGACCTTCCGACCCTGGTGTCGGCGAAGGTCAACGGCAATCAGGCGGGCGCAGGCCTTGCCTGCAAGCCGAGCCGCATCCTGGAGCGCTATGCGCCAGCCCCGGCCGCCGCCGGCTTCGCGATCCGGGTCGGCGCGTTGCCTCCCGGTTCCGTCGTGACTGTCGCCTTGCCCCTGGACAAGATCGATCTGGAGACGTTTCTCCTGATCCCGGGCAACGATGTGGTCGATCTTCCGATGCATGAATTCGCCGCCGGGCCAGGTCTCGCCATCCACGGATGGAAGGTCAGCGAAGGCGGCTGGCGCGACAAGGCCCGCGTCAGCGTGGTTGTAGACGGCTGCGAGCGGTATGAGGTCGAAGCGAACCAGATCGAGGCTGCCGCCCACCGCGCCGGCGGCTCCATCTTCGGCGGTTTCTCAATCCGGCTTTCGCCCGCGATGGTCGCCGCCGGATCTGGCGAGGTGACCCTTGTCGACCCGGCGACCGGTGACGTGCTCTGGACGGGAGGCTTCCGTGACCAGGACCTCCGGCTCGGCGAATTGACCCACTTGCTCGACTTTGGTTCGGACACCGGCGAGGACATCGCGCACAGCCTGCTCTTCTTCTGCAATCTGAACCATCTGATGGCGTCGCCCGAACATTGCCATGCTCGGCAGTTCCATTCACGCATCGCGCTGCGTGTGCTCAATCGCCTGATCGATACCGGCAATGGCGCCTATGCCGCCAGCGTGCTGCAGTCGCTGCCGCTCGAAGCGCACCTGCCTGAATGGCGTCTAAACGGCGTGAGGCTCTTTTTCCGATTGGCGCGCATGCTCTCCGTCAATCGGGCCGAATCCTTGCGTCTCGCCATGACCGGATCCCACAATGCCAATTGCCGCGGAAGCGCGATCTTCACCGGCATCGAGCTCGCGCTGAGTGTCCGCTGCAGGGGCGCAAAGGCCCAGATCGCCCAGCTCATGCAATGGATCCAGGCGATGATGTTCAACGCCGAGGCCCACGCCATCGTCAACGAGATCATCGAGGCCTATGCGGCTTCGCCGAAGGAGGCGGACGTGCTTCGCCGCCTTGTCACCTTCGACATGCTGGCCACCACCCTGCAGCGGGCGAAGGCCTGACCCGATCCTCGGCCGACCGCCATCCCTGCCTCCCAACGGGAACAAGATGAAGACCGACTACAACGACCTCATCGAGCCGCTCAGCCTGCATGAACTCGCCATGGACCTCCAGGATGAGGTGGACGCATCGGCATTCAGGGTCGGCGACATCAATTTCTGGATGCTGGTGCGCCAGCACCTGTTTTTGCTGGTGGCCGGCCAGGCCGGCAAGCTGTTCACGGACCTGTTCGACCAGCCGAGCCACACCGGAAGGATCTACCGCGAAGGGGATGCCTCGCGCGCGATCGCGTTTTCCGACGTTGGCGTCGTTTCGCTGGGTTCGGCGATGCTGGTCACCGAACGGGGCACGGGCGACGTCGACCTGACCGACGCCCTGGTCTTCGTCGAGGTGCCGGCCGACTACACGCAGTATGTCGGGCGCAATGCGGTCAACATGTACGCCGATCCAATGCTGCTGCACTTCCGCGATCAGGGATACCGCACCGTAAAGCTCTGTCGCTTCCAGCGCCAGATGCCGGCCAAGCAGAAGATGGTCGAGCCCGCCTACTTCCTTCCCGGGGTCGCCCGCATCGGGACCCATATGGACGACCTGGCCCGGTGCCGCAGTGTCATCGAGCAAATTAACCGGCTGCTGAGGAGCGCCAACCTGCCGCAGACGATCGACGCCGACGAGATGATCGGCAGGATCGAAACGGTGCTCGCCTTTCATGACGCCGCGGACCAATGGTTCAGCCACCAGAGGCCGGCGGCGGTTTTCGTCCAGAACTTCGCCAACCTGGAAAAGATGGGCGTGCTCGCCGCGGCGCGGCGTCACAAGGTTCCGACCATCGACCTCATGCACGGCATCCAGGATGGGCTGAACATCTACCATGACCACCCGCGGATTCCGGAGGGCGACATATATCCCTTCCCCGAGACAATGTGGGTGTGGGGCGACGTCACCCGCGAGAACATGCTGGCTGCGAAGCAGCGCGGCGTCGCCCCCTGGCGCAAGGTCGAGGTCGCCGGGTTCCCATGGAAGCACGCGCATCGCGTGTGGCAGCGCGATCCGCGCGTCGAACGGCTGCGGGCGATGATTCCCGAGGGCGCGAAACGGGTGCTCTATTGCCACGAGGTGAGCCTGCATAATTCGGAGTTCGACGGCTATCTGCCGGTCGACGTGCTGGAGGCGCTGCAATCGTCGCGCGATGACGTCTTCTGGCTGATCCGCGTGCACCCGAGATCGTTCCACCTGCGTGACGAAATCGCCAGCTACCTGCATGAACGCGGCGTCGGCAGATTCGAGCTGCACCTCGCCAGCGAATGCCTGTTCGAGGACGTGCTCAGGCTGACCGATGTGCTGGTGACGAAATATTCGGCGGCGGCGCTCGAAGCGGCGTCAGTGGGCATCCCTGCCATCACCCACCATGCGACCGGCGCAGCCCTGTTTGAGACGTATATCGAGAGCGGTCACATTACCTACGCGAAGGACGGCAGACGGCTTCTGCGCGCCATCTCCAAGGCCGAGCCGCCATCCGCGCCGCTCGGGTATGTCAACTTCTCTCGCGACCGGCCGGACGTCGCGCTGGCGGCGACGCTGGACAAGGAGACGCTGCTGCGTCTCGCTCCGAAGAAGGTAGCCTGAAGCAGCGCGAGGCAGCCGCTCAGGCTGTCTCAGGCCGTGACCAGCGGGCCGAAACGGCGGAAGAACTCGTCCGCCAGCCTGAGCGCATGACGGGTGATGATGCGCTCGCCGAGGAAGGCGATCTTGCCTGAGATGTTGACCGAGACGTTCGCATCCACCAGCGTCGCTTGACCCGAGCCGGCGTTCTCGGGATCGCGCAGCGATATACTGGCATTTGCGGCGGAAAACCCGAAGCCTGCGATCTTGACCGAGCCCTCCGCCTCGAACGAAGTGTCCGGCACGAGGTCCTCCAGCGAAACGCTGCCGCTGAAGCGAATCTTCTGGCCTGCCACGCGCAGCACGACCACGATGTCGAATGTGTCCTCGCCGTCCCATTCGACCGACTGGCAGCCTGGAATGGACTGGCGCAGGATCTCCGGATCCATGAGGCCTGCCCAGACCCTGTCGCGGGAGGCCTTTACCGGAAAGACCTGGTTGATGTTCATGAGTTCTCTCCGGACTGCTGAAGGTCTGCTGCGGCCGTTGGCCTCGGCAAGCCGAAGCAACGCTGATGTCACAGGTTCATGACAGGGGAAATCTGACCAAAGTCTGTCTGTTTCTGCGCTATGCAGATATTTTCCACCAGTGATACCCGGCGCGGGTCAGCCCGACCGACGCGAAAACGGTCGATACGTTCACACCAGCCGCGGATAGGCGGTCGCCTCGGGCGCGTTGGCCCAGCTCTGCAGCGTCTGCCCGCCGTCGATCAGCCAGTCCACGCCGGTGACGTGCCGCGCCTCCGCGGAGGCGAGGAAGGCGACGGCGGCGGCCACGTCGTCAGGCTCGCCGATGCGGCGCAGCGGGATGCGGTTGGAGAAGCGCTCGATGCCGGCGCGGTACTCGGCGTCGTCGCCCGACGGGACGCCCAGGCGCGTCTCGATGACGCCAGGGCAGATGGCGTTGACGCGGATGCCATAGGGCGCGGCGTCGAGGGCCGCGATGCGGGTGAGCCCGACCACGGCGTGCTTGCTCGCCGCATAGCCGGCGCCGCCCGACAGCACGTCCCAGCCGGCCATGGACGATCCCATGTTGACCACGCTGCCGCGAACCTTGCTGTCGATCATGGCGCGCAGGACGGCGCGCTGGACAAGGAAGATGCCGCGCAGGTTGATGCGGATGATGTCGTCCCAGTCGTCGGGCGACAGCTCGTAAACGGGCGCGACCTTGCCGGAGATGCCGGCATTGTTGAAGAGCACGGCGATACGGCCGAAGCGCGCCTGGGCCTTCTCGACGAGGGCCTGGACGTCGGCTTCGGAGGTGACGTCCGCCGTGACGGCGAGCGCCTCTGCGCCGGTCTCCGCCAGTTCGTGGGCAAGCGCCGCGGCGGCCGCTTCGTTGCGGTCGGCGATGACGACGCGCGCGCCCTCGGCCGCGAATCGCCGCACGGCGGCCGAGCCGATCGCGCCGGCTCCGCCGGTCACCAGCGCGACTTTGTCGGCGAAGCGCCGTCCGATCAGATTGTTCATGGAATGCTCCTTAGTAATCGCGCCAGACATGGCGCGGCTCAAAACCCAGAACGTCGCGGGCTTCGGAGAGGTCGAACACGGTGGCGTGGTCCGCCAGCGGCTTGCGGATTTCGGCCGACGGATAGGCGGCTGCAACCAGTGCCTGCGTCTCCGTCTCCATAAATGTGTCGGCGGCGCTGATGAACATGCGATGGTGGCCTTGCAAGGGTCGTTCCACCGCCGAAACGAACGCCTGGCCGGCATCGCGGGCATCGAGATAGGCCCACAGGTCGCGTGCGACCAATTCGGCGTGGCGGCGGCGCTCGACCACGTCGCGCGGGAATGTCTCCGGCGTCTGTATCCAGGGCATGCGCAGGCTGACCGCCGACAGTCCCGGACGCCTGAGGATCGCGGACTGCACGAGCTCCTCGCCGAGCCATTTGGACAGGGCATAGGCGTCTTGCGGCGCGACAGGATGCCTGGAATCGAAGGGGAGGTAGGTCGGTACGACCGGCTGCTCGAAGAAGGGGTAGCCGAGTACGCTCATCGATGAGGCATAGACGATCCGCTTTGCTCCACTCAGAACGGCTGCCTCGACGACGTTATAGCAGGCCGCCATGTTGGTCTGGAACACCTGGACCGGCGGCAGCCCTGTGGGGCGCGGGATCGCCGCGATGTGCACGACCGCCTCGGCGTCGCGGACGAGCTGCATCGTTTGGCCGAAGTCGGTGAGGTCGATCGTGACGTGCTGCCACGAAGCGCCGGCGGGTGCGGGCGCTGCGTCGAGGCCGAGCACCGTGTGCCCCGCCTCGGTGAGCGCCGCAGCGACGTGCCGCCCCAGGAGGCCGCTTGATCCAGTGACGATGGTGCGCATGTTTACCTGGCTAGTGATTGAAAGTCATTTTGTGTCGCCGGCGACCTGATGACGCCAACGCGGCGAAGTCGCCGCCGCGTTTTGCCGGTGGCGCCGTAGCTGCATTCCGTCCTGGCCTGCTGCCGTGTTGACAGTCGACGAGATCGTTGATGGTCATATGATCGTGACCGCGCGGCAGGCCGTTTGTCAATCGGGAAGACGGCTCGCTGCGTCCAAAAGTGTTGATGCGAAGATCGAGGGTCTGAGTTTCCGGATTGACAAGCCGACAATTTCCAGATCACGATTGTATGACCATCAACGATCTGGCGATCGCCTCTGCGAACGGTGCGGACCAGGATGGCCAATGAACCAAACACTAACCCAGAGGG
Organism: Mesorhizobium shangrilense; assembly: GCF_028826155.1. Classification (NCBI taxonomy): domain Bacteria; kingdom Pseudomonadati; phylum Pseudomonadota; class Alphaproteobacteria; order Hyphomicrobiales; family Phyllobacteriaceae; genus Arvimicrobium; species Arvimicrobium flavum. The sequence continues at coordinate 122,638 of NZ_JAQGPN010000001.1, read as the reverse complement.
TAATCCGAATGTTCGCTCGTTCCGGTCGTTTCATGTCCCTGTGTGGCGCCTCCCTGCTCGCGCTGGCCAGCACCTCCGCCTTCGCCAAGGACGTCAACGTCGCAGCCATCTCGGGCTACTTCGCCCAGGGCTTCGGCATCTCCATCGTCGAGGGTCTGAAGAAGGCCGAGAAGGATCTCGGCGTTAAGGTCAAGCTCATCGACACGGGCAACCGCGCGCTCGACTATGAGGAGCAGTTCAACAACGTCGCCAAGAGCGGCGAGTACGATGTCGTCTTCGTGATGGGCTGGGAGCTGGTCGACGCGCTGACCAAGGCGTCCGCTGCCTATCCCGACACGCGCTTCGTCTTCATCGACGGCGTTCTTGATTCCAAGACGATTTCCTACGCCAACTTCGCCCAGAACCAGGGCTCCTTCCTCGTCGGCGCGCTCGGCGCGGCGATGGCCGAGAAGGGCAGCGAGGTCGAAGGCCTCGGCGACGGCAAGGCCATCGGCTTCGTTGGCGGCCGCGACATCCCGGTCATCCGCGACTTCCTGGCCGGCTACGAGCAGGGCGCCAAGTATGTCGCGCCGGATGTCCGCGTCGACGTCGTCTTTGCCGGCACCTTCGACGATCCGGCCAAGGGCAGCGAACTGACCATGGCGCTCTACGGCCAGGGTTCCGACATGGTCTACAACGTCGCCGGCCCGACGGGCGAGGGCGTGCTGCAGGCCAGCAAGGCCGCCGGCAAGTACTCGTTTGGCGTCGACATCGACCAGTGCCCGGTCGCGCCTGGCGCGGTCATGGCCAGCATGCTGAAGCACGCCGACGTCGCGGTCTACAGCCTGGTCAAGGACGTGGTCGACGGCAAGGGCATCACGCCCGGCGCCACCTACACCTACGACCTCAAGTCGGGCGGCGTCGAGCTGCTGATCTGCCCCGACGTGGCCGACAAGGTCCCCGCCGATGTGCTCGCCAAGGTCGAGGCCGCCAAGGCGGACGTGATCTCCGGCAAGGTCGTTGTCGATACCGTAAAGTAACAGGAAAGCGCGGATCCAATCCGCCCCCTTCCACCGCGAAGGGGGCGGACGCGCGGAAGATCGTCCGATGCCCCTTGCCATCGAACTGAAATCCATAACCAAGCGCTTCGGCGCGTTCGTCGCGAACGAGGACGTGAACCTCGCCGTCGAGCGCGGCAAGATTCACGCCATCATTGGCGAGAACGGCGCCGGCAAGACCACGCTGATGAACATCCTTTTCGGGCTGCTGCAGCCCGACGAGGGCGAGATCTGGATCGACGGCAAGCAGCTGGTGCTGCCCAATCCCTCGGTCGCCATCGACGCCGGGATCGGCATGGTGCACCAGCATTTCAAGCTGGTGCCGTCGCTGAGCGTGGCCGAAAACGTGTTTCTCGGCATGGAGATCGTGCGGAACGGCATGATCGACCATGCCGCCCAGATCGCCAAGACCGCCGAGTTGTCAAAGCAGTTCGGGCTTCAGGTGGACGCCACCGAGCGCGTCGGCCTGCTGTCCGTCGGCATCGAGCAGCGCATCGAAATCCTGAAGGTTCTGGTTCGCGGCGCGCGCACCATCATCCTCGACGAGCCGACCGCGGTGCTGACGCCGCAGGAAAGCCGCGAACTTTTCCAGACGCTGCGCGGCTTCGTCGCTCAGGGCATGACCGTGATCTTCATCTCGCACCACCTCGAGGAGGTGATGGAGGTGTCGGATTCGGTCACCGTGCTGCGCCACGGCAAGGTCATAGACACCCGCCCGACCAAGGGGCTCAGCAAGTCGGAACTGGTCCAGATGATGGTCGGCCGCACCGTCAGCTTCGATCGGCGACCGCGCGAGGCCCAGAACGGTCCGAGCGTGCTCCAGGTCCGCGACCTTTGGGCGCGCGACGACCGCCGGCTCCCGGCGGTGACGGGCGTGTCCTTCGACGTGAGGGCGGGCGAGATCGTCGGCATCGCCGGCGTCGCCGGCAACGGCCAGACCGAACTCGCCGAAGTGATCAGCGGCCTTCGCCCCGAGAGCCACGGGCTGGTCAGCCTCGACGGAAAGCCGCTGAATGGCCTGTCGACGCGAGAGATCCGCCATGCGGGGCTCGCCCACGTGCCGGGCGACCGCATGGTGCGCGGCGTCAACCGCAACGCCTCGATCGCGCAGAACGTGCTGATGGGGCGGCAGGACCAGGAACCCTGGTCGCGCCGGGGCATCATCTCGCGCCGCTACCTGCACGAGCAGACCGAGACACTGATCAAGCGCTTCGACATCCGTACCCGCAGCGCGGACTCGCCGGTGAAGAGCCTGTCGGGCGGCAACATCCAGAAGGTCGTGCTGGCCCGCGAATTTTCGGGCGACCCCCGCTTCCTGCTCATCGACCAGCCGACGCGCGGCGTCGACATCGGCGCGCAGGAGGCAATCCACGCCGAGATCATGAAACAGCGCGAGGACGGGCGGGCCATTCTGCTGATCTCCGTGCAACTCGACGAACTGATCGCGCTCGCCGATCGCATCCTCGTGATGTTCGCGGGGCGCATCATGGGCGAGCTCGACGGCAATAACGTAAGCGAAGAGGAGCTTGGCTTCATGATGGCAGGCGCAAGCCGCGATGAAGCGGCCGCTCGGGCGGAGGTGGCGCAATGAGCGACCGCATGGCGGCCCTTTCAGGCCAGGCACTGGCGATCCTGTTGGCGCTGATCCTTGGCGCGCTCGTGATCCTCGCAATCGACGAGAACCCGCTGCACGTCCTCGATACGCTGCTTCGCGGCGCCTTCGGCAGTCCGGAACGCATCGCCGGGACGCTGCTCCAGGCGACGCCGATCCTGGTCTGCGGCATCGCCGCGTGCATTTCCCTGCGCGGCGGCCTGTTCAACATCGGCATCGAGGGGCAGCTCTTCATGGGGGGCTTCGCAGCCACCTGGGTCGGCTTCTCGTTCGGCATGCCGCCGATCCTCCACATGCTGGTCGCGATCGTCGTGGCGGCGCTGGCCGGCATGGCGTGGATTGCGATCCCGGCCTTCTTCCGCGCCCGCTACAACGCCAACGAGGTGGTCTCGACCATCCTTGCGAACTACGTCGCGATCCTGATGACGTCCTACCTCACGATCAGCGTCTTCAAGAAGCCTGGCGGCCAGTCCGAAACGCCGCCGATCTTTGAGTCGGCCTACCTGCCGGAGCTGTTCTCGTTCTCGCGGTTGAACTGGGGCCTGATCATCGGGCTCGTGCTTGCTGTCGCTGTGCACTACTTCTTCCTGCGCACGTCGCGCGGCTACTCGGTCTCCGAGATGGGCGCCAATCCGAAGTTCGCCGAGTATGGCGGCATCGACATCAAGCGGCAGGTGTTCTTCGTCCTGCTGGTGTCGGGCGCGGTCGGCGGCCTGGCCGGCGGCATCGAGGCCCTCGGCGTCCACCACCGCTTCATGGAAGGTTTTGCGCCAGGCTTCGGCTTCGACGGCGTCATCGCCGCGCTGCTCGCCAACGGCAATCCGATCGGCACCATCTTCACCGCCATCTTCTTCGGCGCGCTGCGCAGCGGCTCGCTGATGCTGGAGGTCGACACAACGGCCTCGCGCGAGATCATCACGGTGGTGCAGGCGCTGATCATCCTCGCCGTATCCGCCCAGGTCACCATCCGCCGCAAGGCCGGCGACAGCACCGCAGGGGAGCGCCGGTGGAAATTCTAGAGCGCATCATCAACGTTTCGCTCTTCGTCGCGACGCTCCGCACCACGGCGCCGATCCTGTTGGTCGCGCTCGGCGGTTCGTTCACCACGAAGGCGGGCATCTTCAACATCGGCCTCGAGGGCCAGATGCTGGTCGGCGCCTTCTTCGCCGTCATTGGCACCATCTTCTTCGGCTCGCCCTGGATCGGCGTGCTGTGCGGGGTGCTCGCTGCGCTGGTGCTGGCCTATGTCTTCGCGCTGCTCGTCGTCACCTTCAAGGCGAACGAGGTGGTGGTGGGCCTGGCGCTCAACATCCTCGCAGGCGGCATGACGATCTCGCTGATGAAGGCGATCTTCGGCACGCGCGGCTCGATCTTCGGCCATGGCCTGGTGGGCCTGCCGGCGGTGAAGCTGCCCTTTGCGAAGGAACTCGGCTGGTTCGGCCAGCTGATCTCCGGCTATACGCCGCTGGTCTACGTCGCCTTCATCCTGGTGCCGCTGCTGATCCTCTTCTACAAGCGCACCAAGCTGGGGCTCTATATCCGCGTGGTCGGCGAGAAGCCGGAGGCGGCCGAGGCGCTTGGCATCTCGATCACGCGTATCCGCTATACCGCCTCGCTGCTGTGCGGCCTGCTGGCGGGCCTCGCCGGCGCTCATCTGTCGCTCGGCTACACCACGATGTTCACCGAGAATATGTCGTCGGGCCGCGGCTTCATGGCCGTCGCCATCCTCATCTTCTCGGCGGGCGATCCGTGGCGGATCCTGCTCGGCTGCCTGCTCTTCGGCTTCTCCGATGCGCTGGCGCTACGTCTGCAGACCTTCGGCGTCTCGTCCTACCTGGTGCTGGCGGTGCCCTATCTCGTGGCGCTCACTGCGCTCTTCGCGCTCTCCTATCGGGCTCGCCCGAAGATCATCAGGGAGACGCTGGACAGCATGCGGCGCGTGCTGACGGTCAAGCCTGCGCCAGAGACGAAATCGTAAGTGAGTTCAAGGGAAGACATGGAACGCATCATTCTCGACGTCGATTCGGCGGGCGACGACATCCTCGCCGTCCTCTTCGCCGCGGCGTCACCGCATCTGAAACTGGAAGGCATCACCACGGTCACCGGCGCGGCCGGCGGCATCGAGCAGGTGACCAATGTCGTGCTCAACACGCTTTCGCTGGCTGGCCGTGAGGACATTCCGGTCGCGGCGGGCGCATGGTGTCCGATCGTCGGTCATGACAAGGCCGACATGGAAGCGCCGGTGCATTTCGAGAAGCGCCTCATCGCCCGCTTCGGGGACCGCCTGAAGGACTTCAACCCCAAGGCCCCGCAGCCGACCCACAAGGCGATCGACAAGCACGCCGTCGACTTCATCATCGACATGGCGCGCGCCAATCCGGGCGAGATCACGCTGGTCACCACCGGGCCGCTCACCAACGCCGCGATGGCGCTGCTGCAGGAGCCCGGGCTGACGAAGCTGCTCAAGCGCCTCGTCGTGCTCGGCGGCACCTTCACCACGCCGGGCAACATCACGCCCGTCACCGAATACAACATCTGGGCCGACCCGGAAGCCTCGCGCATCGTGCTCAATGCCGACATCGACAAGATCCTGGTGCCGCTCGACGTCTGCGAGGACAACCGCGCGGCCACCGGCATGATGTCGCGCGACGACCTCGCCGACATGCGCGCCGTCGCCAAGGACAACGCGGTCGTCGCCATGATCGACCGCGTGTTCCCGATCTACATCGACATCTGGCGGGAGTTCTTCGACCTCGTCGCCTTCCCGATGGACGACGTCATCACCGTCGCGCTGGCGTTCCAGCCTGACCTCTGCCGCATGACCGAACCGCTCTTCGTCGATGTCGTCCTCGACGGGCGCATCGCGCGCGGCCAGACGGTGGCCTATCGCGGCCGCCAGATCCTCCCCGGCGGAGGGCCGAAGACGACCCGCATCTGCACGGATATCGACGGCCGCCGCTTCATGCAGATGTTCAAGGATACCATGACGAAGTACGAGCGTGCGGGAGACGCAGCATGACCGCCACCCCGATCCTCTTCGATTGCGACCCCGGTCACGATGACGCCATCGCGCTGGTCATGGCGCATCGTTCGCCGGCTATCGAGATCCTCGGTATCACGACGACCTGCGGCAATTCCGAGCTTGAGAAGACCACGGCGAACTGCCTGCGCATCCTCGAGTTCATCGGGGCGAACGATGTGCCGGTGGCGCAGGGCTGCGACCGTCCGTTGGCGCGTCCGCTGGTGCTCGGCACCGCTGACGGCCCAAGCGGCCTTGAAGGCTCGCCCTACCTGCCGCCGGCGAAGAAGCAGGTCGTCGACCAGCACGCCGTTGATTTTCTCGCCGAGAAGCTGGCTGCGCAGCCGGAGCCGATCCAGGTGGTTGCGACGGGCCCACTCACCAACATCGGCCTCTTGGTGCTGAAGCACCCGCAGGTGCTGTCCAAGATCAAGAACCTGATCTGGATGGGCGGCGTGTTCTACCGCAAGAGCGAGATCATCACGCCGACCGAATTCAACGCCTTCTGCGATCCCGAAGCGCTGAAGATCGTGCTCGACAGCGGCATTCCGATCACCATGCTCGGTCTCGACGTCACCATGCAGGTGCTGGTTGAGGCGCCGCAGTTTGCCGAGCTTGAGAAGATCGACTCCCCGCTCGGCAAGGTTGTCGTCGACTGGCTGAAGTTCTATGAGAAGCTTCACCGCAACTCGATGGGGGTCGGCGGGGCGCTCCACGATCCGCTGGTCATCGCCGCCGTGATCGATCCGACCCTGATCCGCACCAAGCCGGTGCATATCGGGGTCAATCTGGCCGCGGGTTACTCCTTCGGCGCGACCGTTGCCGACTTCTGGAACGAGCGCGGCGAGAAACCGAACGCAAGCATCGCATATGAAGTGGATAGCGACCGCTTCTTCGATCTACTCTACAGCCTGCTCAGGGATTGAGCGACACGTCCAGGAGGCCGTCTGATGTCCTTAGATGTCTTTTCCTCGCATCGGAATGTTGAGCGCATCGCGCTCGACCCGCAGCGCGCAGCGGTGATCGTGGTCGACATGATCAACGAGTTCTGCAAGCCGGGCGGCAAGATGGTGCTCCCCGGCTACGAGACGCTGGTGCCGCCGCAGCTGGCCGTCATCGAGGCAGCCCGCAAGGCGGGCGCCCCGGTGATCTGGGTGCATGACAGCCACCGCAAGAACATGCGGCGCGACCGCGAGTTCCTGAAGCGGACGCCGCATTGCGAAGCCGGCACCTGGGCGGTCGAGATCATCGACGACCTCGGCGCGCGCGACGACGAGATCCACGTAGACAAGCACCGTTATTCGTCGTTCTTCCAGACCGATCTCGACGTGACGCTGAAGGACATGATGGTCGACCAGGTTATCGTGTTCGGTGTGGTCACCAATATCTGCGTGCGCTCGACCGTCCACGACGCCTTCTTCAACGGTTACGAGGTCGTCGTGCCGCATGACTGCTGCGCGGCCACCGGTCCGCGCGAGCAGGAAAGCACGCTCTACGACATCTCCACGCATTTCGGCATCGTCACCGACGCCAAGAGCGTGGTCGCCGCCCTGTCGAAGGGCGGGGTCATCGAGAACATGGACATCGCCGCGTGAGCTTGAACGCCAAGCCGGATCAGGAGAGCGGTGCGGCTGACAAGCCGCCGATGACGCGGGCGGAGGTGCTGGCCGTCTACGAGGCGTCCGGCTACGACCTCGGCAGGCATCCGGCGCACATGATCCGGCGCGCGCACCAGCGCGCCACCTTCTGCTTCCAGCAGGTGTTGAGCGGGCAGGACCTAACCCCGACGCAGGTCGCCGTGCTGGCGACGCTGCTGAAGCATGGCGAGGTGTCGCAGAATCATCTCGGCCGGCTCACCGCGATGGATCCCTCGACGATCAGCATCGTGGTGCGCAAGCTTCTGAAGATCGGCCTCATCCAGCGGCGGCCGACCAAGAAGGACCAAAGGCTCGCCATGATCAAGCTGACCGACGAGGGCAATCGATACGCGATCGAACGCCTCGCCGACAGCATGGAGGTCGCGCGCCGGGTGCTGGCGCCGCTCTCCTCCGAGGAACAGCAGACGCTTCTTTCGCTGCTCCACCGGATCGGCGACGGTGACGACGAATTCGCCTGACGCATTTCTGAACGCAGCTGCAAGGATCGACCATGGCTCATGATGCTCCCACCGGCGACGGCAAGCCGACCAGGCTGGTCATCCGCAACATCGGCCTGATGCTGTCGGGCGCCATCGAGAAACCCATCCTCGACGCCGACACCATCGTCTGTGACAACGACCGCATCACCGCCGTCGGCAGGTTCAAGGACCTGGACACCGAGGGCGCCACGACCACCATCGACGCCAAGGGCTCGGCGATCGCGCCGGGCCTGATCGACAGCCACGTGCATCCGGTCGCGGGCGACTGGACGCCGCGCCAGAGCCAGCTCTCCTGGATCGACTCCACGCTGCATGGCGGCGTCACCACCATGATTTCCGCCGGCGAGGTGCATACGCCCGGACGTCCGCGCGACATTGTAGGCCTGAAGGCGCACGCCATCACCTCGCAGCGCATGTTCGAAGCCTTCCGCCCCTCGGGCGTCAAGGTCCATGCCGGCGCACCCGTCATCGAGCAGGGCATGGTCGAGGACGATTTCAAGGAACTGGCCGCGGCGGGCGTCAAGCTGCTGGGCGAGGTGGGCCTCGGCTCGGTCAAGGATGCCGATACCGCCCGCCAGATGGTCGCCTGGGCGCGCAAGTACGGCATCCAGAGCACGATCCACACCGGCGGCCCGTCGATCCCCGGCTCCGGGCTGATCGACAAGGACGTGGTGCTGGCAGCCGATACCGATGTCATCGGCCATATCAATGGCGGCCACACGGCGCTGCCTGACGACCAGATCCGCTGCATCTGCGAAGGCTGCAAGCGCGGCCTGGAGCTGGTCCACAACGGCAACGAGCGCGCCGCCCTTTACACGTTGCGCATCGCCAGGGAGATGAAGGAACTCGAGCGCGTCATCCTGGGCACCGACGGGCCCGCCGGCTCGGGCGTGCAGCCGCTCGGCATAATCCGCATGGTCTCGATGCTGTCCTCGCTGGGCGACATCCCGGCCGAGATCGCCTTCTGCTTCGCCACCGGCAACACGGCACGCATGCGCGACCTGGACTGCGGCCTGATCGAGGTCGGCCGCGCTGCGGACTTCGTGCTGCTCGACAAGGCCCAGCATTCCGCCGGCAAGAACCTGCTGGAAAGCGTACAACTGGGCGACATCCCCGGCATCGGCATGACCGTCATCGACGGCATCGTCCGCACCCATCGCTCGCGCAACACGCCGCCGTCGAGCGTCATGCCGGAGCTGTTCGGGAGCTGACGCGATAGGTTTGCGGACCGCGGAGGGGAATGACCTGGTCATCCCCTGCCGCCCGTTGCCATTTCCAGCCGTAACCGGCGAGACGCACCGGAAGCAAAGCGCTCTCAGCCCCTTCTGACGCAACAGGCCGGCGTCGCTTCCGCGGCGCCGGCCTGTTGCATTTCAGCGATCGGCGCAGTCGGGTGCGTCACCGCAGCCCGTCTTCGCCCTTGATCTCGCTCTTCAGGAGCCCGCCGACGCGCGGGTGCGGGCGGCCGGAATCGGTGACGGCGATCGCCACCGCGATCTCGTTTTCGCGCGGCGCGTCGTTGACGCGCACTTCCATCCCATCGAAGTGGCTCCGCACAAAGGCGGCGTCCTTGTGGCCGAGCGGGATGTCGAACGGCGTGCCGGGGCCACCCCGCTTCTTGGAGGAGGGGATGAGCGCTGCGCCCTTGCCGAGCACCTTGCGGAACGGTGCGCCGAGCTTGGGATGCAGGAGCGCAGCTGCATGCTCCAGTTCGCCCTCTGCGCCGACGCAAGCCGCCTTGCCGAAGCTTTCCACCTTCTCGCCCGGAATGCCGAGCGCGGCGACCGCGCGCTCCGCAAGCAGGCCGCCAAGCTCCTCGCCGACAGCGAACAGCGGCTCGAGGTTTTCAACATATTTGCCGGCAAACGGATTGTCGATGATGGCGACGGCGGCCGCGCGGCGGGTCGGAGGTGAAACCTCCTTGCCGCCCTCGATCAGCGTTTCCTCGACGATGGTGACGATCTTGCGGATCGAAGTGTTCATCGCAATCCGTCCTCTCCCTTGATCTCGGAAACCGCCAGGCCGCCGGCGCGCGCATGCACCCGTGGGCCGCAAGTCATGGCCAGAACCAGCATGAGCTCGTCGGCGCGTGGCGCGTCGCTGATGCGGACCTCGACGGCGTCGAAATGGCTGCGCACGTAGGAGGCGTCCTTGTGCGTGATCGGGATATCGATCTGCGCGCCCAGACCGCCGACTTTCTTGGTGGAGGGAACGATCGCCTTGGCGCCGCCGAGAAGCTCGCGCATGGCGTATCCGCCGGGCACGTGCCAGAGCGCGCCGTGTTCGAGTTCACCCGCCGCGCCGACGATGGCGCCTTTCCCGTAGCCCTCGATCCGCTCGACATTCCCGCCGAGCGCAGCCAGGAGCCGCTTCGCCATGTCGAGGCCGAGCGGCTTCAGGTCTTCCATGAAGCTGGTGATTTCCTCGACGTAGCGGCCGGCATAGGGGTTTTTGACGACGGCTGCGATGGAGCCGCGGAGCAGCGGGGCGGCCGCCGCGGGGCCTCCCTCATGCCAGATCTCTTCGACCTGGGTGACGAACTTGCGGACTTCGACGCTGGGCATGGTGGCACTCGTTCCTTGACGATGAGCTCGATTGTTAGAGTACAAACAATCTAGCCTGCGCCGGCTTCTGTCAAGGCAGGCGAGGCCGCGGATTGCGAAGGAAAACGCGGCGTTTCATCACCCTCTGGCCTCACTGCATCGCGGCGGCGGCGGGGGCCTCGCATCTCCGCAATCGTCAGGCGGCCCCTATCAGAAGTTGACGTTGCTGCCGCCTTTCAGGTTCAGCATGGCGCGCGCCTCTTCGGGGGTCGCGATCTCCATGCCGAGGTCCTCGATCAGTTTGCGCGCGATGCCGACCTGCTCGGCATTGCTGGCGGCCAGCCGACCCTTGCCCGCCCAGATGGAATCCTCCAGTCCGACCCGCACGTTGCCGCCGAGGATCACCGACTGCATGGCGATCGGCATCTGCATGCGTCCGGCGCCGAGCACCGACCAGCGATAGTCCGCGCCGAACAGGCGATCGGCGGTGCGCTTCATGTGGGCCACGTCCTCGGGATGCGTGCCGATGCCGCCAAGGATGCCGAACACGCTCTGGATGAAGAAGGGCGGCTTGATCAGCCCGCGCTCGACGAAATGCGCGCAGGTGTAGAGGTGGCCGATGTCGTAGCATTCGATCTCGAAGCGCGTGTCGTTGTCGGCGCAGCGCGTGAGGATCGTCTCGATGTCCTCGAAGGTGTTGCGGAAGATGCGGCTCTTCGTACCCTCGAGATAGGGGCGCTCCCACGAATGCTTGAACTCCTTGAAGCGCCCCAGCATCGGAAACAGCCCGAAGTTCATCGTGCCCATGTTGAGCGAGGCCACCTCCGGCTGGAAGTGGAGAGCCGGCTGCAGCCGTTCCTCGATGGTCATCGTCGAGGCGCCGCCGGTGGTGATGTTGAGGACGGCGCCGACCCGCTGCTTGATGACCCCGAGGAACGGACGGAACGCCTCCAGCGACTGATCCGGCTCGCCTGTCTCGGGCTTGCGGGCATGCAGGTGGATGATCGCCGCGCCGGCCTCGGCCGCGCCGATGGCCGCGTCGGCGATCTCCGCGGCGGTCACCGGAAGATGCGGCGTCATCGATGGCGTGTGGATGGAGCCGGTGACGGCGCAGGTGATGATGACTTTGCGGCTGGACAAAGGTTTCCTCCTGAATGCGTAAGGCTGGTCTATCAGACGCGGGAGGCCGGCGACCGGACCAGGCGACGCCTATCGGCGACGCCAGATGACGGGACGGCGTCGCCCTTCACGCTTCCTTTCCAGTGGGGCTAGGGACCCCTGTCTCACGCGCGTCGCACGATCTCGTGGAAGCTGTCCTTGCGACCCGGCGTTTCCCGGGCGACGAGCAGCGCCAGTCCGGCATCGTCGAAGATCTTGAACCAGTCGTCCCATTCGACCAGTTCGAAGCCACCGGCGTTCTGCGGCCGCTCGGCGCGGTCCTGGTCCTGGTAGGCGGCCTGGTCGAAGACGATGCGCAGGACCGGCTGGGTGCCGCCTTCCGCCGAAGCGTCGATGATCGCGGGAGCCCCCATGCGGGCCGCGGCCCAATTCCGGATGTCCTCGTGCTCCGTCAACTCGATGATGTCGGCCATATCTTTGCCCTCTGTTGCGTGTTGTTGGCCGCAACGGCCGGCGTGGCGGCTCGGTTCCCCACGATAGCATGGCTGTGCCGCTGGGCCAGCGGCTGGAACCAACAGTCCGGTAGGCTGTTATGGGATAGATTCGGAGGGATGTGATGTCTTCGTTCCTGACCTCGTGCGTGTCCTGGCTACGCTCCTGCTTTCTGGAAGTTCCGCTGCGCTACGACAGGCGCAAGTAGGAGCGCGTCGAGGACGCCGTAGAACGCGCGCTCCTTTCGGCACAGGCTCCTCTCCACGCACCGCATTTCGTCACCGGACATATTCATCCGCGTCCTGCCGGAACGCGATGGCCTCGCACACGTTGAGGCAGGGACCGGCGCCGGCCGGCCACAACCCGGCGTCAAGCGTGGCGCCCCCGGCTAACACAAACCCCCAACGCAATGGAAAGGCAGGAAGATCATGGGCTTCTTTTCTAAGGATATCAAAAGCTTGGACGACCTTTTCGTGCACACCCTGCGCGACATCTACTATGCCGAGCAGCAGATCGAAAAGGCTTTGCCCAAGATGATCGAGAAGGCAACCGATCCGCAGCTCAAGGCAGGCTTCCAGGAGCACCTGACCCAAACCAAGGGCCACATCGCGCGTGTGGAGAAAGTGTTTGAGATGCACGGCGTCAAGGCCAAGGGCGTAGACTGTCCGGCCATCGACGGCATTCTCAAGGAGGCGGACGAGGTAAGCGGAGACATCGCCGACAAGCAGGTGCTCGACGCCGCGCTCATCGCTTCGGCGCAGGCGGTGGAACACTATGAGATGACGCGCTACGGGACGTTGATCGCCTGGGCCAAGCAGCTCGGCCGCAGCGATTGCGCCAGCGTACTCATGGAAAACCTCAAGGAGGAGGAAGCGACCGACAAGAAGCTCTCGCAGTTGGCCGAGAGCAAGGTCAACCTGAAGGCGGCCGAGTAGCCGTCAGACCAGGCCATTGTTTGAGACGCCACAAGGCGGCTGGGTTCCTCCCGGCCGCCTGAGTTCGTTCTGCGCTGGCGGCGGCCTAGCGTTGGCGCTACCTGACGTTGCCCTTGTCAAACGTCACCGCCTTGACGATGGCGAACACCTCCCGCCCCGGCACCAGGCCTAGTGCGTTTGCCGAATAGCGTGTGATGCGGGCGACGATCCTGTCGCCGCCGCAGTCGATCCCCACCAGCGCGTCGCGCTCCGGGCCGCTTGAAATCTCGACGACCTTGCCTGCTGCAACGTTGAGCGCGCTGATGCCGTGCGGCCTCTCCGTCGCGATCATCACATCGCGGGCGCGGATGCGGAGCCGGATGTGCGAGCCGGCCTCGGCGTCGATCAGCGGCAGCAGCCATTCGCCGGCCGGTGAGCGCATCACGGTCAGGCCGGCTTCGCGGTCGTGCCGGCTGACGATCACTTCGATGACCGAGCCGCCTTCGGCGCGCTCCTCCTCCGGCAAGAGATCGAGCCGCGCCAGGATCTGCTGCGTCGACCCGCTGGCGGTGACCTTGCCGGCGGAGAGCACCACGACGTCGGTAGCAAGCCGTGCGACCTCCGCGACGGAGTGGCTCACATAGACGATGGGGATGCCCGACTCGTCGCGCAGCCGCTCAAGATAGGGCAGGATCTCGGCCTTGCGGGCCTCGTCCAGCGACGCGAGCGGCTCGTCCATCAAGAGGAGCTTCGGGCTGGAGATCAGCGCGCGGCCGATGGCGACGCGCTGCTTCTCGCCGCCCGAGAGGCGGTCGGGCTTGCGGTCGAGCAAATGGCCGATGCCGAGCAGGTCGACGATGCTGTCGAAATCGGCATAGCGGTCCGCCTGCGGCGTGAAGAAGCGCCCGTAGCGGAGGTTCTGCGCGACGGTCAGATGCGGAAACAGCCTGGCGTCCTGAAAGACGTAGCCCATGCGGCGCCGATGCTTGGGCACGTGGATGCGCTGCGCCGTGTCGACCAGCACGCGCTCGCCGGCGGCGATGCGGCCGGAATCGGGGCGGATCAGCCCGCCGATCAGATTGACCAGCGAGGTCTTGCCCGAGCCTGAGGGGCCGAACAGGGCGGTGAGGCGTCCGCTGCTCTCGAAGGCGGCGTCGAGATCGAAGGCGCCGAGGCGGCGGCGGACGGAGACGGAGAGCGTCATTCGGCCTCGATCCGCTGGCTGACCCGGCGCGCCAGCACCTCCGAGACGATCAGCGCGATCATGGCGATGACGATGGATACCAGGGTCAGGCGCAGCGCGCCGAGGTCGCCGCCCGGCACCTGGGTGAAGGTATAGATCGCCGAGGGCAGCGTCTGGGTCTCGCCGGGAATGTTGGAGACGAAGGTGATGGTGGCGCCGAACTCTCCCATGGCCTTGGCAAAGGAGAGGATCATGCCGGCGATCACGCCGGGCAGAATCAGCGGCAACGTGATGGTGGCGTAGACCCAGGCCGGATTGGCGCCGAGCGTGCCCGCCGCGGCCTCGAGCCGGCGATCCACCGCCTCGATCGACAGGCGGATGGCGCGCACCATCAGCGGGAAGGCCATGACCCCGCAGGCGAGTGCGGCGCCCGTCCAGCGGAAGGAGAAGACGATGCCGAAGTATTCGTCGAGAAAGGACCCGATCGGCCCGCGTCGCCCGAAGCCGAGCAACAGCAGGTAGCCGGTGACCACTGGCGGCAGGATGAGCGGCAGGTGGATGATGCCGTTGAGAATCGACTTGCCGGGGAAGCGCCCGCGCGCCAGCAGATGAGCGATGAGGAGCCCGAAGGGCAGGCTGACGATCGTCGCCCAGGTGGAAACCTTGAGGGAAAGGCGGACCGCATTCCATTCATCGGGACTGAGGGCCAGCCATTCCATGTCTTATGCGTGCCGTAGGGGTTCGGTGGTGGCGGTGCGAGGTCTGCCGAGAAGGCATAGCAATTGCGCGCGCTTTTCAAGCCCTTCGCCCGAATTTGGCAAGGGCGGGTCGCACAATGCTGGCGCCGGAAACGGTGCGGTCTGCCAAGTGGAGAGCCGGGTGGGGCGGGGAGGGAACGTCCCGGCTCTCGCACTGATACGTGGCACCGACTTTCCGTTTCCGGCGCCAACCTGACGCTTCGTCGCGGGCGCCGCTAGATGCCTTAGTTCGAGACGGTCGGCGCGAGTACGGTGAATCCCTGCTCCTCGAACAGCGACTTCGCCTTTGCCGACTGCAGGCACTTCAGAAAGGTTGGCGTGTCGTCGTCCTTGGAATCGGCGGTCTGCGCCACCGGGTAGACGATCGGCGCATGCGAATCCTCGGGGAAGGTGCCGACAACCTTGACCTTCTTCTCGGCGGCGGCGTCGGTCTTGTAGACGATGCCGAGCGGGGCTTCGCCGGTCGCCACCAGCGCGAGTGCGGCACGCACGTTCTCAGCCTGTGCGACCTTGCCCTCGACGGAGGACCAGACGCCCAGCTTTTCAAGCGCGGCCTTGCCGTACTTGCCGGCCGGGACATAATCGACGTTGGCCATTGCCAGTCGGCCGTCGCCCACAAGACCTGCGAGGTCGAAATTGGCGGCAATGGTGGTGGAGGCGGCCGAATCCGCAGGCGCGACGAGCACGATGCTGTTGCCGAGCAGTTTTGTCTCGGTTTCTTTCTTCGTCAGGTTCTTCTCGGAAAGATACGCCATCCAGTCGAGGTCCGCGGACATGAAGACGTCGGCCGGCGCGCCCTGTTCGATCTGCTTGGCCAGGGCCGAACTTGCAGCGTAGGAGATGGTCGCCTTCTCGCCGACCTCGGCCGCGCAGGCCTCGTTGACGGCGTCGAGCGCGTTCTTGAGGCTCGCGGCGGCGAAGACGGTGACGTTCTCCTCGGCAAGCGCCGCGGGCGTCAGCGCCGTCATTGCGGCAACCGACATCCCCGCCACTCCGAGCGCCATCCTGATCGTTGAACGCATGATACCTCCCCCTTCGACCAATCGATATATTCAGATGGATATAACACCAACGAACTGAACCGCGTCAACAGGCGTATGTGCTGCCATAGAGTAGCAAGCGCCTAGGGCGCCGCGTTGTGTTTAAGCGAATCGTTCGCATGCGCGATGCTGCTATCAGGGGCGCGACACTCGGCCGTCCCCCGCCAAGGTGTAACTTTCCGTCCGCGGCCATTGCGGCTATAGAGCCCTCGTTCCAAGCCGCGCCCGACATGGAGACGTCATGAGCCGCAGCATCCTTATCGCCCCGTCCATACTGTCGGCGGACTACTCGCGGCTCGGAGAGGAGGTCGAGGCCATCGACGCGGCCGGCGCCGACTGGATCCATCTCGACGTCATGGACGGCCATTTCGTGCCGAACATCAGCTTCGGCGCGCCGATCATCAAGGCGCTGCGCGATCGCACCAAGAAGCTGTTCGACTGTCACCTGATGATCGCGCCGGTGGACCGCTACCTGGACGCCTTCATCGACGCCGGCTGCGACCAGATCACCGTTCATGCCGAGGCAGGGCCGCATCTCGACCGCTCCCTCCAGGCGATCAAGTCCGCCGGCCGGATGGCCGGCGTCTCGCTCAATCCGTCGACGCACGAAAGCGCGATCGAATACGTGCTCGACCGGGTCGACACCGTGCTCGTCATGACCGTCAATCCCGGCTTCGGCGGCCAGGCCTTCATCCCCGCCACGCTGGACAAGATCCGCCGCATCAGGACTATGATAGGCGATCGCCCGATCCGCATCGAGGTCGACGGTGGCGTGGGCGTCGAGACGGCGCCGCTTGCGGCCGCTGCCGGGGCCGACGTCTTCGTCGCCGGTGCGGCCGTCTTCAAGGGCGGCAACCTGGAGTCCTACCGGCAGAACATCGCGGCGATCCGCGGCGCGGCCGAGCGCGCCATCGCCGCCTAGCAAAAGGAGGCGACCATGCCGACGGCAGCACCTGTTTGCGATTTCGGATGGAAGGCGGTCGATTTCGTGCTTGCGGGCGTGGACGGCCAGTCGCGCTCCATCCTCGGCGAGGCGGGGCCGAACGGCCTCGTCGTCGCCTTCATCTGCAACCACTGCCCCTATGTGAAGGCGGTGATCGGCCGGATGGCGCGGGACGCCGCCGACCTGCGGGCGATCGGGGTCGGTTTCGTGGCGATCAATTCGAACGACGCGGGCGCCTATCCCGAAGATTCCTTCGAGAACATGAAGCTGTTCGCCGAGAGGCACAAGCTGGGCTTCCCCTACCTCCATGACGAGAGCCAGGACGCGGCCCGCGCCTACGGAGCTGCCTGCACGCCGGACTTCTTCGGCTTCAACGGCAAGCTGGAGCTGCAGTATCGTGGCCGTCTCGACGCCTCCCGCAAGGAGGAAGCTGCGTCGGATCTCAAGCGCGACCTCTACGAGGCGATGCGACAGGTCGCGGAAACCGGCGAAGGTCCGCGCGAGCAGGTCGTCGCCATCGGCTGTTCCATCAAGTGGCGCGACGCGGCATGAACGACTCTGCCCCCGTGGCGCGGCGCTGGCCGCAGGCGGTGCTGCTCGACCTCGACGGCACGCTGGTCGATTCCGCGCCAGATATCCAGGCGGCGACCAACCAGCTGCTGGCCCGCCATGCGCTCGGGCCGCTGATGCTCGACGAGGTCAAGTCGATGGTCGGGCAGGGGGTGAAGGTTCTGGTCGAACGCGCCTTCCGCGCCTGCGGCAGGCCGCTGGAAGGCGAGGCGCTGGAGAATGAGCATATCGCCATGCTCGACATCTACGGCAATCACCTGACCGAATTCACGGTGCTGATGCCATCCGCCGCAGAGACGCTCGAGGGACTCCACGGCGACGGGGTCCGCCTGGCGGTGGCGACCAACAAGCCGCAGCGCGCCGCCGAGGCCATCCTCGATCACTTCGCCCTGTTCCCCTATCTCGGCTCAGTTGTCGGCGGCGATGCCGGTGTCGCCAAGAAACCGGCGCCCGACATTCTGCTCGCCGCGCTCGACCGCCTCGGCGTCGAGCCCTGGAATGCGCTGATGGTGGGCGACAGCATGGCCGACGTCGCTTCCGCGCGGGCCGCGGGTGTCGCGGTTGTTATCGTGCGCGGCGGCTACACGACCGTGCCGGTCGAGGAGCTCGGCGCGGACCTGCTCCTGGACTCGCTCTCGCAACTGCCGGAAGCCTTCGAGACTCTGCGCGAGCGGAAGAACTGAGGCGCCGCGCTCAACCGTTTGCGATCAGGTAGACACCCTGCACGAAATAGAATGCGCCCACCACCGTCACCAACCAGCGGGTTCCCTGCCTGAAGCCCTCGTTGGAGAGCCGCACCAGGATGCGATGACCGAGGATAGAGCCAAGCACTGCGAACGGGGCCGCTATGCCGATCGACACGATCTCGGTCCGCGAAAGAAGAACCAGCGAGCCCGAATAATAGACGACCTTCGCGAGGTGCGAGAGCACCTGCAGGGCGGCCTTGGTGGCAATCACCTTGCGGCGATCCATGTCTGTCCGGACGAAGAAGACGTCGGCAACCGGTCCCGCAACCCCGACGCCGATGTTCAGCCCCCCCGAAATGAAGCCGCAGGCGACGGCATGCAGGGGGCGTGAAGCGTCGAGGCGCAGGCGTCGCACCGGCATCCACACGATGATCGGCAACAGGCCGACGCAGATCGAGACCATCGCGACGCTGGGCGTGTAGCTGACGAGCGCCAGAAGCAGGATGGCCAACGCCAGTCCGGCCGTGGAGAAGCCGATGATCCGCCAGTCCATCCAGGCGCGCGCGAAATAGGCGCGCGAGCAGTTGGCGACGAGCTGCAGCATGCCCTGAACGGCAATCGCGGTGGTTACCGGCATCACCAGCAGGAGCAGCCACAACAGCACCATCCCGCCGACCATGCCGAAGACGCCCGAGAGTGTGGACGTCAGCAGCACAGCGACGACAAGGAAGACGCCGGTCAGGATCGCCAATCTGCGCTCCCGGGCACGGCTGCACGGGAACCGCAGCGCTCGCAGGGCAGATCGGTCACGCGGCTACCGCTTCTGCCTGCCGAACTGCATCCAGCAATTCGTTCTTGTAGGTGTCGATGAATTTCGTATGCACCGCGCCTTCGGCAAAAGCCTCGTGCCTCAGGCAGGCAAGCAGGAAACCGCGATTGGTGGAGATCCCGTCTACGCTGAGTTCCTCAAGGGCGACTACGGCTTTTGCGATCGCTGCTTCGCGCGTGTCGCCATGGACGATGATCTTGGCGATCATCGGATCGTAGAACGGCGTCACCGTGTCCCCCTGCCGGTAGCCGGTATCGATCCGCAGGCCGTCGCGCGGTGCGGGCAACTGAAATGTCGTCAGGCGGCCGGGTGACGGGAAGAACATCTTTGCGGGGTTTTCCGCGTAGAGCCTGCATTCGATCGCGCAACCGCGCCTCGGCGGAGTTTCCCCAGGCAATTCGCCGGTTTGCCCGCCGGCAAGAGCCAACTGCAGCCCGACCAGATCGATCCCCGTGATCATCTCGGTCACCGGGTGCTCCACCTGGATGCGGGTGTTCATCTCCAGGAAGAAAAACTCGAAGGTTGCGGCGTCGACGATGAATTCGACGGTGCCGAGCCCCGAATAGCGGGTCGAGCCGCACAGGGCCAAGGCAGCTTCGGCCATGCGAGCGCGAACCTGTTCCGGCAGTCCTGGAGCAGGCGCCTCCTCGATGACCTTCTGGAAGCGCCGCTGCAGGGAGCAGTCGCGCTCATGCAGATGGATGGCGCGTCCATCGCCGAAGCCGAAGACCTGGATTTCCACATGGCGCGCCTTCGGGAGGAAACGTTCGAGGTAGATGTCGCCGTTGCCGAACGATTTCTGCGCCGCTTCCTGAACCGCGACCACAAGTTCCTCGAGCTTGTCCGGGCCTTCGGCCTGGCGCATGCCGATGCCGCCACCGCCGGCCGCAGCCTTGATCAGCACCGGAAATCCGACTTCCGACGCGGCTTCCGCCAGTCCGGCAAGGTCGCCCGGTGCGAAGCGCCGGCTGCCGGGAACCACCGGAACTCCGGCATTGGCCGCTGTGCTGCGCGCCGTCTGCTTGTCGCCCATCAGGCGGATCGTCTCGGGCGATGGGCCAACCCATGTCAGGTCCGCCTTGATGACGGCTTCGGCAAAACCGGCGTTCTCGGACAGGAAGCCGTAACCGGGATGAACGGCATCGGCGCCGGATTCGCGCGCCGCCTCCAGAATCCGCGCCGGGTCGAGATAGCTTTGGGCGGCTTGCGCCGCGCCGATGAGGCGCGCTTCATCGGCCATTTCAACATGCATGGCGTTGCGATCAGCTTCCGAGAAGACAGCAACCGTTCTGACGCCGTTCGCCTGCGCGGTGCGCATGACTCGGCAGGCGATCTCGCCACGATTGGCGACCAGCAGCTTGCGCATCGGCTACTGCTCCAGGCGCATGACCACGTCGCCGTCGGCAACCATGTCGCCTTCCTTGACGAGGATCTCGGACACGCGGCCGGACTCCGGCGCGGCCACCGGGATCTCCATCTTCATGGCCTCAATCAGGATGACGGTGTCTCCCTCGGTCACTTGCTGGCCGGGCTCTGCGAGGATTTTCCAGATCGATCCGGTCATCTCTCCGATAATGTCGATTTTCGCCATGACTTCTCCCTTGGTTTGCAGGAACCGTACGGCGTCCGGCGCGGTGTTGCAATAGCAACTACGAAAATGCAGTGACGTCAATTTCAGCTATGGACAGCGCGCCAAAACGTAGCGTAGTGTTTGCGGCAACTACTGTTTTGGAGGAGGCAGCGGATGACGGATCATGTAGACGCCATGGCCCTATCGCTCGACGAATTGAGCCGGCGGCAGGCCAGGGCGCTTGCGATGGGCAGTCCGAAGCGGCTCGAGGAAAGGCGTGCCGCCGGCATCCTGAATGCCCGCCAACGGCTGGACCATCTGTTGGACCGGGACACGTTCTTCGAGGTCGGTCAGCTCGCCACCTCGCACCGTCCGGAGATGCGCGACCGTACGCCTGCCGACGGCAAGATCGCCGGTTTCGGCGAGGTCAATGGCCGCCAGGTCGCGGTGGTCTCCAACGACTTCAGCGTGCTGGGGGCTTCGTCCAGCGTCATCAACGGCAAGAAGATCAAGCATGTGAAGGACACGGCGGCGGCGCGCGGCATGCCGCTGGTCATGCTGGGCGAATCCTCCGGCGCGCGGATGCCCGATCGCATGGGCGCCTCCGGGCGCGCCATGCTCGGGCAGGATCCGTTCGAGTTCCGTCGCCGCCGCGAGATGCCGCTCGTTTCGGCGCTGCTCGGCGACTGCTACGGCTCGTCGACCTGGTATGGCTGCATGTCGGACTTCGCGGTGATGCGCAAGGGCGCCACGATGGCGGTGGCAAGCAGCCGCGTGACGTCGGTGGCCATCAATCAGGCTGTCGACCCCGAGGAACTGGGCGGCTGGAAGCTGCACACGGAGAAGACCGGGCTGGTCGACTATGCGGTCGACACCGACGAGCAGGCGCTGGACATCGTCAAGACATATCTCGGCTACATGCCGCAGAATCGCGACGAGACCACCCCGCGCAAGCCGGTTCCGCAGGGGTCGGACGAAGCGGCGCTGTCGGTTCTCGACCATTTTCCGGTGAACCAGTCGCAGGTCTATGATTCCCGCAAGATCCTCGCGCCGCTGGTCGATCGCGACAGCCTTTTCGAGCTGAAGCCCAAGTTCGGCCGGTCGCTGGTCACTGCCCTGGCGCGCATCGGCGGCCGCAGCGTCGGCATCCTGGCCAACAATCCGCTCGTCCGGGGCGGCGCGATCGATGTCGATTCGATGCGCAAGGCGACCAGTTTCCTGGTCCTGTGCGACTCCTTCAACCTGCCGATCATCTTCCTGGTCGACCAGCCGGGCTTCCTGATCGGCATCGACGGGGAGCGTCGCTGGGCGCCGGGCCGCATCATGAACTGGATGAACGCCCTGTCACAGGTGACGGTGCCCCGCATCGCGGTGACGATGCGCAAGAACTACGGCCAGGCCTATCTCAACATGGGTGGCGGCCGTCATTCCGAAATCGCGGCGGCGTGGCCCACAGCCAATTTCGGCTTCATGGATCCAAGGGTGGGCGTCAATGTCCTGCATGGCATCCAGCGTGAGGACGACCCCGAACGGTTCGAGAAGCTGGTCGAGGAAATCTCGCAGGACAGTTCCGCCTACGCGCTGGCCGGTCTGTTCGAGGCGCAGGCCGTAATCGACCCGCGCGAAACCCGCCGCTTCCTCGTCTCCGCCCTCGACATTCAGTGCGCCGGACCGAAGGGCGGCATCGGCGAACACCACCTCGCCAACTGGCCGACGAGCTATTGATGGACGCTCCGGCGCAAATCTCTGGCAACGGCGCGCATGCCCCGGCCATCCGACGGATCATCGATCGCGCCATCGAGGCGGGGCAGGGAGCGCTCGACGAACACAGCGGAAAGCTGGTTCTGTCGGAACTCGGTATTGCCGTACCGAAGAGCGTTCGCATCGGCCCGTACGACGGTGCGCACGGGCGGATCGCGGCTCTGCGACCGCCATTTGTGCTCAAGGCGCTGTCAAGCGAAGCGGTTCACAAGAGCGACCTCGGTGCGGTGCGGCTCGGACTCGCCAACGCGGCAGAAGTCGATGCCGCCTGCGCCGAAATTCGCGCAAGGATGGCTCAGGCCGGCAAGGCGCTCACCGGTTTCCTGGTCGAGGAGATGGTGGAGCCGGGGACGGAGATTGTCATCGGCGGCGTCATCGACCCGCAGCTCGGGCCGATGATCATGCTCGGCGCAGGCGGGGTCTTTGCCGAGATCCTGAAGGATGTCGCCTTTCGATTGTGCCCGATCGAGGCGCGGGACGCCTGTGAGATGATCGAGGGCCTCAGGATGGCTCCGATACTGAAAGGGGCCCGTGGGAAGGCCGGCGCGGACCTCGGCCGGATCCGGGATGCGCTGCTTGCCCTTGGCGGTGAGGACGGGTTTTTCACTGCCCACGCGGACCGGGTCGAAGAATTCGATCTGAACCCGCTGATCGCGCGACATGACGGCCTAGTGGCCGTCGACTGCCGCGTCGTTCTCAGGGGCGTCGGCAAATGAGTGTCGTCAGGATGCAGGCACCCTCGCAGGTGTTGAAGGAGTTTCGGCCGCTCTTCAGGCCCGACTCCATCGCCGTCATCGGGGCGTCCGCCAACGGCACGTCGGCGGGAAACCGGTTCATCCGTGTCCTCAGAGATTGCGGCTACCGGGGGCGCATTTTCCCGATCCATCCAAGTGCGGCCGAGATCGAGGGCATCCCGGCCTTCCGCTCGCTGGCGGAGACGCCCGAGCCGACCGACTACGCGTACCTGACCGTCCCGGCGAAGAACGCCGAGGCCGTGCTCGCCGGGGCAGGCGGCAGGCTGCGTTTCGCGCAGGTCATGGCAAGCGGCGATCCTGAAACCCATCACGCCTGGGAAGACCGGCTGCGCGAGCTCGCGCGGCAGGGCGGCTTCCGCCTGGTAGGGCCGAACTGCATGGGGACTCATTCCCCCCATGGCGGCTACACCTTCATGGAAGGCGCGGTGATCGAGCCGGGCGGTGTCGGCGTGGCTTGCCAGAGCGGCGGTCTCGGGATGGATATCCTGAGGCGTGGGCAGAATCTGGGTCTCCGGTTCAGCGGGCTTGTAACGCTAGGAAACTCCATCGACGTCGGACCGTCGGATTTGCTCGAGTACTATCTGCACGATCCCGAGACGCGCGTGGTCGGCCTCTACGTCGAGGATGTGAAGGACGGACGGCGCTTCCAGGAGCTTGTCCGGAAGAACAAGGGGCGCAAGCCGGTCGTGCTTCTGGTCGGCGGCGTCACCGGTCTCGGCGGGAAGGCGGCAGCTTCGCACACCGGGGCCATGGCCGGGACGGATCAGGCCTGGCGCGCGCTGGCGCGGCAGACCGGCATGGTGCTGACCGACACGCTGGATACTTTTCTGGACGCGCTGCAGCTTTGCCTGTGGCTTCAGCCCAAGCCTGGCCGCGAGCCGGTCGTCACGCTGTTCGGCAATGGTGGCGGAGCCAGCGTGCTTGCGACCGACGCCCTCGACCGCGCCGGTTTCGGCCTGGCGTCGCCCTCGCCGGCGGCGCGTGAGGAGTATGCGCGCATCAAGCTTCCGCCGGGAGCGAGCCTGGCCAATCCGATCGACCTCCCCGCAAGCGTGCTGAAGGAGGAAGAGGGAAGGGTGGCTGCTCGAATCCTCGATATCAACCGGACGCTGACGGCGCCCTACGCCACGATCATCCACCTCAATCTGCCGGTCATCCTCGGCTACCGCCATGTGCCGGGCTTCCTGCCCAACCTGCTCAACTCGGTTCTGGGCGGGGCGGATGGGGCCGATAGCGCGCCGCACCAGATCCTGGTGCTGCGCTCCGACCGCAGCGAGGAAGCGGACGCGTGGCGTCGCGAGTTCCGTCGGGCGGCCATGGAGCGCGGCGTCCCGACATTCGACGAGATCCCGCAGGCGGTCGATGCGCTCGCCGGCTTCCGCGGCTACGAGGAGTTCCTTTCGGCAATCGGACATGCAAACTCGCCCCCAGCCAACCGAAGCACAGCTTAGCCGCAGGAGGGAAAGATGGTGCAGGAACCGAACAAGCGCGAAACGGCTTCTGCCGACCTGATCCAGGATTTCCGCCGTCTCGGCTTCACCGAATACGAAGCCAAGATCTACATGCAACTCCTCACCGAGAGCCCGGCCACCGCCTACGAGATCGCCAAGGCGACCGGCGTGCCGCGACCGAACACCTACAATGCGCTCGAATCGCTGGCGAAGCGGGGCGCCGTCCAGCCCATCAGCGAAAATCCGGTGCGCTATGTCGCCGCGCCGCCCGATCGCCACTTGAAGAACCTCGGTCGCCAGACGATGGCGGTCTGCGACAACCTCGCAAAGGAGCTCGCCAGGCTGAAAGCGCCGGAGGACGATCCCTATGTGTGGAACGTGCAGGGCGAACTCGCCATCTATCGGAAGATCAGCTCCCTCATCAGCGAAAGCCGCAGCACCATCTGCATCAAGGCTGCGGACGAGGTGCTTCGCGTCTATTCCGAGGCGCTGCGGGAGGCGGCCGAGCGCGGCGTCGAGATTCTGATCGTGCTGTTCGGCACGGATCCCGACGAGTTCCGTTTCAACGACCGCTGTCAAGTCTACCTGCACGAAGCCAACGGCATGCGCATGGGCACGGCGGACAACCTTTTCACGCTGACCATCGACCATCGTGAGGCTGTCACCGCCACCACCGACCGGATGACGGCGTTCCACACGCGCAACTACTCGGTGGTGCAGATGGCGGATTCGCTGATCAGGCACGACTACTACATGGCCGAGATCCACCTGCGCTTCGGCTCGCAGATCGAGGAGGTGTTCGGGCCGCACCTGAAGCAGCTCAGGCTCCGCCGCTTCACCAAGGAGCAGGCGCAGTCGTTTCGGGAAAGGACTGGACTGGATTAGGGCGTTTGGGTCGGGAGGACGGCCGGCGCGACAGATCATAAAAGGAGGAAGTGGAATGAAGCCTATCAGGTCACTGGGAATTGCTGTCGCGCTGTTGGGAGCGTTGGGCTGGGCGGCCCCCTCTCAGGCGCAGGAATACCCCGCCAAGCCCATCAATTGGGTCATCCCGTTCTCGCCGGGCTCGGGCGCCGATACATTTGCCCGCACGCTCATCACGGCAACCGAGCAGGTGCTTGGACAGAAGATCGTGCCCGTGAACAAGGATGGCGGCGGCACCGCGATCGGCGTCGCCTACTCGCTGGCCCAGGCGGCGGACGGATACACGGTCTTCAGCCAGTCGGACACCGTCGTGCTTGGCATCACCGGAGGACAATGGCCGGTGAAGGGGGAGGACGTGCAGCCGATCGCCCGCATCAACGCGGACTACAAGACCCTCGTCGTTCCCAAGAACAGCCCGCTCAAATCCTACAAGGATTTCGTCGCGGCGGCGAAAGCCAATCCGGGCAGCCTCAAGGTGGGCGGCGTGGGTTCCAAGAGCTGGTCCTCGTTCTTCGTCGACAAGGTATCCAAGGGCGCCGACATCAAGGTGACCTATGTGCCCTATGACGGTGGCAGCGGCGTCGTCTCGGCGGTGCTGGGCGAAAACATCGACGCCGCCGTGGTGACCAGCAGCAACGTCAACGCACAGGTCGATGCTGGCGATCTTCGCATGCTGGCGCTTAGCCTCGGCGAACGTGCAGCCGACCGTCCGGACGTTCCGACCTTCGTCGAAGAGGGGCACAAGGACATCGATGGCGAGGTGCTATGGCGCGGCGTATTCGCGAAGGCCGGCACGCCTGAACCGGTCCTGGAGAAGTTGAGCGCGGCCCTCCAGCAGGCGACCAAGGATCCGCGCTGGCAGGAGTACATGAAGCAGCAGCGCCAGCAGGATGCCTACATGGATCACAAGGCGTTCGCCGAGTACTTCAAGGCGCAACTCGACGAGTATTCAACAGAGTAGGGCAATCCGGACGGGGCCGCACCCAATATGGTTCGCGGCCCCGGCGGGCAATCGGTCAGCCGATGGCGTTGTCGCCCGCCGATGTCTCGAGCATCTCCATCATCGCCCGAACCGAACGCGCAGCGTGACGCTCGGCGTGGCGGATCATCGCGAAATGGCGCACCGGAAGCTCGAAGTTGACTTCGTGGAAGCTGCCGTCGTTCAGCCGTGCGAGCGCGGCGCGCTTTGACAGGACTGTCGCGCTGCGTCCCACTTCGACGGCCGCCAGGCAGGCTTCGTTGGACGGCATCTCCAGCACGGTGAGCAGGCGCGACGGGTCGACTCCTAGCGCCGCCAGGTCACGCTCGAAGGCTGCCCTGGTCCCCGAACCGGATTCCCGCATGATCCAGGTCGTGCTGCTGAGGTCCGCCGCTCCGATCGGGCGGCCGTCCGCCCACGGATGCCGTTTGCTGACGACCAGCACCAGACGATCCCTCGCGACGACCTTCTGGAGCAGGCCGTCGCCCTCAACCTCGCCCTCCACGATGGCGAGGTCGGCAGCGCCCTCCATAATTGCCGAGGTCGCCGAGCGGGTGTTGCCGAGGCTGAGCTGGATCTCGACCCGCGGATGGCGCTCTCGGAAGCGCACCAAGTGTGGGGGCAACCAGTAGCTGGCCACGGTTTGGCTCGCGTGCAGACGCAGCACCCCCGAAGCCGTGCCGCCGAGATCGCTCAGGAAGCGTTCTGCCTCCTCCGCCCGGCGAAGCGCGCTCCTTGCTTCCTTGACGAAGGCGCGTCCGGCCTGCGTGAGTTCGATCCGTCTGCCGATGCGATCGAACAGCGTGACCCCGTGACGGGCCTCCAGCGCCGCGACCGCCGCGCTGACGGCCGACTGGGTCATGTTCAATGTCTGCGCCGCACGGGTAACGTGCTCATAGGTGGCGACTTCCAGAAAAATCCGAAGCTGGTCGAGCGTCATCTGCCAATCAATATTCGAAAAAACCGAACGTTCTGAGCATAAATATCCGTTGGATTGATTGATCGCGCAAGGCCAAAGACCTCCGGTGTTTTAATTGCAGTCTGGAGATCGCGGTGTCGCAGCAGTCGGAAGTAAGGGACGCTCCTATTGGCCTGGTGCGCCAATTTCCGCTGTTGCCGGGCATCGTCCTGGCGACGACGATTGCCGCCGCGTGCCTGACGTTCAGGAGCTTGTCGGGCATCAGCAGCCTCAGCCCGATGA
Organism: Mesorhizobium shangrilense; assembly: GCF_028826155.1. Classification (NCBI taxonomy): domain Bacteria; kingdom Pseudomonadati; phylum Pseudomonadota; class Alphaproteobacteria; order Hyphomicrobiales; family Phyllobacteriaceae; genus Arvimicrobium; species Arvimicrobium flavum. Next base: position 95,115 of record NZ_JAQGPN010000001.1, on the reverse strand, counting down.
TCCTTGCGATTGTCGTCGGCATTGCCGTCCAGAACCTGTGGGGCGCGCCTGCGTCGGCGCTGCCGGGCATCGCGTTCTCGGCCAAGCGGCTGCTGCGGCTTGGCATCGTGCTGCTGGGCCTGCAGCTCACGCTGACCCAGGTGCTGAGCCTGGGCGGCGGCGCGGTCGCTATTCTCGCCGCAACGCTGCTGGCGACCTTTTTCGCCATTCGCCTCGCCGGCCGCGCGCTGGGCGTCGACCGCGCCCTGACCGACCTCATAGCGGCCGGAACGGCGGTGTGCGGCGCTTCTGCAGTCGTCGCAGCCAATACCGTGAGCCGGGGCAGCGATGAGGATGTGGCCTATGCCATTGCCTGTGTGAGCATCCTCGGCTCGATATCCATGTTCGTCTACCCGTTGCTGGCACAGCCGCTGGGTCTCGACGATGTTGGCTTCGGCTTGTGGGTCGGCGCCACGGTGCACGAAGTCGCGCAGGTTGCGGCCGCAGCATTCCAGCACAGTGATGCGGCGGGCCAGTACGGCACCGTCTCGAAGCTGACGCGGGTCGTGATGCTGGCCCCGCTGGTGCTGGGCATGGCCGTGTTCGCGACTTCGCGCGGAGAAGGCGAGGCGCGGGCCGAGACGCCGGTGCCATGGTTCGTGCTGGGCTTCGTCTGCATGGTCATCGTCAACAGCGCCGTGGAGCTGCCGGCGATCGTCGCCGAGAATGTCGGGCTGGTGACCAACTTCCTTCTGGCCTCCGCCCTCGCCGCCATCGGTCTTCAGATCAATGCGGGACGGCTGCGGGCCAAGGGCGCGAAGCCGCTGCTGCTGGGAGTATTCGGCTGGCTGTTCATCGCGGTGTTCGGTCTCGCCGCGCTCAAGCTGTTCGGCTACTAGGCATACGGGATCGTCTCTGGGGGAGGAGATAAATGTCGGCTCGGATCGTGATCGTGGGCGCCGGCGCCATCGGCGGCTATTTCGGCGCGCACATGGCTCGGGCTGGGCTGGACGTCACGCTGATCGATGCCTGGCCCGAGCATGTCGAGAAAGTGCGCCGCGACGGGATGACCGTGGAGGGGCTGTCCGGCGAACGCTTCACCGTACCCGCTGACATAAGGCATATCGGCGATGTCCAGGGCTTCGTTCGGGAGCGGCCCATCGACATCGCCTTCATCGCGGTCAAGTCCTACGATACCCTTTGGGCGACGCAGCTCGTCGTTCCCTATCTTGCCGACGATGGCGTGGTCGTGTCGCTACAGAACGCGATAAATGAAGGTGCGATAGCCTCCATTGCCGGCGCCCGCCGCACCTATGGCTGCGCGATCAATGCTCTCGCCTGCGAACTCGTCGGACCGGCCCACGTCAGGAGGATGTCGCCGAAGGGCGATATCAGCGTCGGCGCAGTGGAAGGCGCCGATCCTGCCCGCTGCGCGGAAATTGCTGCAGCCCTGGACCACGCCGAAGCCAGCAAGCCGATCGGCAACCTCATCGGCGTGAAATGGTCGAAGCTGGTCATCAACTCCATGCGCAACGGCCTGTCCGCCATGACCGGCATGACGGGCCGGGAACGCGATTCCGATCCGGTCACGATGGCGCTCGGCATGCGTCTCGGCGGGCAGGCGGTGCGCATAGGCCGCGCGCTCGGCTACCCGCTCGTCAACACCGGGTTCGACTTCGACACGCTGGTCGCGGCGGAGCGGGGCGACGCTGGCGCGATCGATGCGATCCGCCTGCGGATGGCCGAGATCGCCGGGGCGCGCTCAGGCGATCAGCGACCTTCAATGGCGCAGGACATCGGCAAGGGGCGTCGCACGGAAACCGACGCGATCAACGGATTCATTGCGCAAAAGGGCAGGGACGTCGGCATCGACGCCACGCCGCACGGGAGGGTTCACCAGTTAATCCTGCGGATCGAGCGCGGTGAACTGCAGCCATCGCCGGAACTCGCCCGGGGCATCATCTGACCGGCAATCCGATTGAGCCAATCGGATTTCGAATGAGGTAGTTCACGCGAGCGGCGCGGGAAACTCCACTCCGGATGACGCGGCTTGCGCGCGCAAGGACGTCACCGCCTCGACGCTGAGCGGGATGCCGTGCCGACGTCTCTCGATCTCGGTATTGCCGCTGCGCTCGCCGGGAAAACGCACCTCGTCGAAGCCCTGTGCGGGCGGCAGCGCCTTCAGCCGCCCGATCGCCGTCTCCATCCGGCTCTCGAATTCGGCCAGCGGCATGAAGGCTTCCACCTTCATCGCCAGCAGGAAGTGGCCGACGTCGGCGGGTCCGGTGAAATCCGTATTCCAGTCGCGGGTGTCGCCGGCGAAAGCAGAGCCCGACAGCACCCCGCCGAGAATGTCGACCATCATCGCCAGGGCGGAACCCTTCGCGCCCGAGAAAGGCAGCATGGTGCCGCGGAGCGCTGCCTGGGCATCGGTGGTTGGGGCGCCATCCGGGTCGAGCGCCCAGCCCTCCGGAATCGCCCTGCCTTCCTGGGCGGCAAGCCGGATGTGCCCGCGCGCTGCAACGCTCGCCGCCATGTCCAGCGACCAGGCGCCATACTTGCCGGCTGGTGTCGCCACGGCGAAGGGATTGGTGCCGAGAAGCGGCGCGCGGCTGCCATGCGCTGCCAGCGATCGGGCGGCGGGCGACATGACGACCGTGATCAGGCCCTTGGCGGTCGGCGGCACGGTGTAGACGGATGCTGCGCCGAAATGATTGCTGCGGCGCACCGTGGCGACCCCGATGCCGAGACGGTCGGCCGTTTCCACGCACGCATCCATCGCCAGCCTTGCGCCCACCGGCCCCATTGCATTGTCGGCGTCGAAGACGCTGCTGAAGGGCATCGGCGAGTGCCTGCGGATCTCCGGCCGGGTATTGATGAGGCCCGCTGCGATCCTCTTCAGATATGCCGGGATGCGCACCAGGCCGTGGGTGTCGAGCCCGCGCAGGTTGGCATAGACCAGCGCATCCGCAACGATGGCTGCGTGCTCCCCAGCCAATCCGGCGTGCGCGAACATCCCTGTCGCAAAGGCGCGCAGCTCCTCCGCCGCGAAACGTTGCTTTGGTTCTGCCGCACCGACCGACGACATGTTGCTCCCTCAGACCGTGGGCTCGATCCGGCTGATCGCGATGTCCTCGTCGCCGAGGATCTCCGCCTTGGTCAGCCTTCCGCTGGCAACGCCCAGCGTGAAATCGAGCAGCCGAGACCCGGCCGCTTCGAGGCTCTCACCCTGAAGCATTGCCGAGACGTCGACATCCACATTGTCCCGCAGCCGCTCCGCCGTGCGCGGATTGCCGGTCACCTTGACCGTGGGGGCGATGAGATTGCCCATGATGTTCATCTGGCCGGTCGAGAAGAGAATGAGCTGGGCGCCGCCCGCGGCGAGCCCGGTCATGGATTCTGCCGCCGGAGCGGCGGTGTCCATCAGATAGAGCCCGTTCCCCTTTGCCGGCACCGCATAGTCTAGGACGCCCTGGATCTCTGTCGTACCACCCTTGATGATGGCGCCGAGCGACTTCTCCTCAATCGTCGTGATGCCGCCGCGAATGTTGTCGGGCACCGGATTGGCGCCGCGGATGTCGACCCCGCGGGCAACCGCGCTGTCTTCGATGCGCCGCACGGCAGCCCAGATGTCGGCGCTGATCGCCTCGCTCCTGGCGCGTTTTGCGAGCACCTGTTCCGCGCCCATCCATTCGGACGTTTCGGAAAGATAGACCGTGCCGCCACTTTCGACGACGCGGTCGGCGACATAGCCGAGAGCCGGATTGGCGGCGATGCCCGAGGTCGTGTCGGTGCCGCCGCATTCGACGCCGAGGACAAGGCTCGACAGCGGCACGAATTCGGGCCGCTCGGCGCTCGCGGCGGAAACCATCGGCAGGAGCTTGCGAATTCCGGCGGCCAGCGCCTCGACCGTGCCGCCGATGTCCTGGACGGAAATCCATTCGACCGGCTTGCCGCTCTCGGCGATGGCTGCCGCTACCTTCTGCGCCGAAACCTTTTCCAGGCTGATCACCAGAACCGAGGCGATGTTGGGGTTGGCCGCCAGCCCTACCTGCGTCCTGCGGAACAGGACGTCGTCTGCTCCGAACTGGCCACGGCCATACCAGACCGGGATTGGCAGCGTGCCGCGCACCAGGCTCGCGAGGTTCTTGACGACGCCGTTGACGTTATCCATCACCGCCAGGATGGCGACCTGATTGCGTATTCCTACCGTGCCGTTGGCGCGGCGATATCCCCAGAAACCATGCTCACTCATCACTTGCCTCCCCGATCGCCGCGCCCGCGCTGGCTGTCGACATTGTGCACGTGCACGCATGCGCCGACGCCGATGTCCCCCTCGGCCAGTCCGATGGACTCGCCGTATTTCAGGATGACGCCGCCGTGGGGGATCGCCGCGAGCGCCATCTTGTGCCCGAACGGGATGTCCTCCGCCGCCGTGACGACGCCCGAGGTCGCCTCGATGCGTTCGCCTTTCGCGATGTCCACGATGGCCGTTGCAACGTTGTCACGGCTATCGAGGATGATGACCTTGCCCATGCGCGCACTCCTCCCCTTGCAGTTACCGGTGGTCCCCGAGGTCCACGGTTCAGCGTCGACCGTGGCAAGCCGCAGGCGACGAGTCCAACACGTAAAGGCGAATAGTTTAATCGAAGGAAACGATCGATAAGACAAAATCGATCATTGAATCCGATTACCTCTTGCCAAGACGCATTCAGCGTTCAATCATAACGTCGTTTCTTCAGCAACGTCGAAACGGGTTCCGTGTCCAGGGAGGAGAACGGATGACCACGAGGCTGGCTGACCGGCTGTTCCTGGCAGGCTTCATCCTGGCGGGATGCTACTATCTGTTTGAGAGCTACAAACTTGCCGCCGCCTTTCCGGGGGCCGGTTTCGGGCCGGCGCAGTTCCCGATCATGCTGGGCGTCCTGCTGATCATCCTGTGCGGCGTCCAGGTCGTGGTGTCGTTCAAGAGAGATCGTTCCGAAGCTGCTGAGCCGCTGGAACTGCCAAACGCGGGCAGGTTGGCGCTGACGATCATTCTCAGCGGCCTGTTCTTTCTCCTATGGGCGGCGGCAAGCCAGTTCTACGTGCCCGCGGCGCTGTTCTTCTTTGCGCTGATCATGGTCTATGCGCCGGAACGCAAGCCGCGCACCGCAGCTGTTGCGGCCGCCGTCGCCGGCGCTTTCACGGCATCGCTCTACCTCATCTTCGAACTTGCTCTCGGCGTCTCGCTGGCCTGAGCCCTTTGTCCGGTGCTGTGATGGATTTTCTTGCCTTCGATTTCGCGAGCCTGTTTTCACTCGCGAACCTCTCCGCGATCGCTCTGGGAACCTTGGTCGGGCTGATCATAGGTGCGCTGCCGGGCCTGGGAGCGACCATCGCCATCGTGCTTTTGCTGCCGTTGACCTACAGCATGTCGCCGCTGGCCTCGATCCTGCTTCTCGTGGCAGCTTATCAGGGCGCGGAATACGGCGGCTCCATATCGTCGATCGTGCTCGGCATTCCGGGGACGCCGGCGGCGGTTGCGACGGTGCTGGACGGCAACGCGATGGCCAAGCAGGGGCTGCCGGGCAAGGCCCTCGGCTATTCGCTGCTGTCGTCGACGATCGGCGGCATCGTCGGCGGCCTTGTCCTCGCGTTTCTCGCAGTTCCGCTCGCCCGTCTCGCGGTGCGCTTCTCCGATCCTGAATTCTTTCTCATAGGCATCGCCGGCTTGCTGGCGGTTGCGGCTCTAAGCTCGAAGAGCGCGCTGAAGAGCGCCATCTCGGTGGTACTCGGCCTCATGGTCGGAACCATAGGACTGGACACCTTCACCGGCGCCTTGCGCTTCACCTTCGGACGCCTCGAGCTGCTCGAGGGCGTCGGCATGGTGGCGCTGCTGACGGGCATGTTCGCCTTCTCCGAAATATTCGCGATCATCAGTCACGACCTGCACAAGCGCTATGTCGCCTCGACGGAGCGCGTCAGCACCGGGCTCACCTGGAAGGAGTTCAAGTCGATCTTCGCGCCCACCATGACCGGCGCGGGCATCGGATCGCTGGTCGGCCTGTTCCCCGGCATGGGAGCCGGGCCTGCCTCCTGGTTCGCCTACATTCAGGCAAAGAAGATGAGCCGCTCGCCGCAGACGTTCGGGCACGGCAATCCCGAAGGCATTGCAGCGCCCGAATCCGCCAACAACGCCGTGGTGGGCGGCAACCTTGTGCCGCTGATGGCGCTGGGCATCCCGGGGTCGCCCGCCACGGCAATCATCCTCGGCGCCTTCATCATCCACGGCATCCAGCCCGGTCCGAACCTTTTCACCAACAGTGCGGACCTCGCCTATGGCCTGTTCTACGGCTTCCTGCTGACGACGGTGGCGATGTACCTCGCCGGCCGTCTGGTGACGAACATGTTTGCCCGGGCGCTCACCATCTCCAATATCTACCTGGTGCCGATCATCCTCACTCTGTCGATCGTCGGCGTCTACGCCGCGCACAGCCTGTTCTTCGAACTGTGGCTTGCCCTGGGGGTAGGGATGCTGTGCTTCATCCTCAGGCAACTGGACTATTCCATGCCGTCCTTCATCCTGGCCTTCATCCTCAGCCCGATCATCGAGGAAAGCCTGAGACGGTCAATGCTGCTGTCGGACGGCAGCTATTCGATCTTCGTCACAAGGCCCTATGCCCTGACGATCCTGCTGCTGATCGTGGCTTTCCTCGCCTTCACGATGGTCGAGCGATATCGCGGACGTCTGAAGAGCCTGAACGGCGACGCGCAAGTGTAACAAGCCCGGCGCTTTCGAGCGCCGGCTCGAGGACCTGCCAACCTGCGGTCGAGCGCCGGGGACAGGCCTGATTTCATCGAAATGTAGCAGGGGAAAGATATGACGACGACCACCGCCCTGGGGCGAGCTTCGACGCGCCCGCGGATGCGCATTACCAAGGTGACGCCGATCAGCCTCTATGTCCCCATCGAAGACGAGATCGATGCGCCGGTCGCCGTGCCGCACGCCGCCGACCTGACCGACGTCATCTTCAGCGGCTACCGCACGACGCTGGTCCTCATCGAGACGGATTGTGGTCTCACGGGCGTCGGCGAATGCATGGTCAGGCTGGCGCCGACGGCCACGCGCGCCATTATCGAGGACATTGCGAAGATCCTTGTCGGGCGCGACCCGCTCGATCGCGAGGCGATATGGGAGTTGCTGTTCGGCGTGATGATGAACCGCGGCCACAACCGCGGCATGTTCGTCGAGGCGATCAGCGGCATCGACATCGCGCTGTGGGATCTCGCCGGAAAATTCCTCGACCTGCCCCTCTATACGCTGCTCGGCGGTCGCCACCATGACCGCCTGGCCGCCTATGCGTCTTCCCTCCGTTTCCGGGCATTTGACGAAGTGATCGCGCAGGCCGTCGGCTTCAAGGAGCGCGGCTTCAGGGCAATGAAGATCAAGATTGGCCGCAATCTCGACAGGCCGCAGGCCGATATCGACTTCGTGGCCGCCATACGCGATGCGGTCGGACCGGACATCCGGTTGATGGTCGACGCCAACTGCGCCTACAGCGAGGACGTCGCGACCGCACTCCAGGTCGGCCGGGCGTTGGAGAAGCTGGACATTTTCTGGTTCGAGGAGCCGATCGCCCCGAACGACATAGACGGCTACGTGCATCTCGCGGATTCGCTGGACATTCGCATCGCGGCCGGCGAAGCGGACTTCATGTCGTTCGGATCGCGCGACTTCTTTCGCCGCCGCGCCATCGACATCGTGCAGCCTAACATCTCCCGTACGGGCGGCATCACCGAAGCGCGAAGGATCGCGGCGATGTCGCGCGCGTTCCACATCCCATACGCGCCGCATACCGGCAGTTGCTCGGCCGTCTGCCTCGCCGCGACACTCCAGTTTGCCGTATCGCTTCCCAACTTCCTCGTCTTCGAGTTCATGCAGAGCGACTGGTCCAAAAACCAGCCGAACCCGCTGCGCCACAAGCTCCTGCGCGAGCCGGTGGAGAAGCTGGTCGACGGCTACATGGAAGTGCCGGAACGTCCCGGCATCGGCGTCGAGCTCGACATGGACATTGTCGACCGCTACCGCGTCGCGTGAAATCGCGGCTGGAGGCGGCTCGCGCTCGCGCACCGGTTGCCTTCAGCCTGTCTGGCCGATATGCCGATGGCCATAGGCGGCGTTGCGTCGCCGTCGCAGTCGTGCCTGAGATCTGAATAATTGTTGATCTTGCAGGACAATTGCTCAAGGATGGGGTGCTGCCTGTTCAGCGGAATTGCGGCGCGGGCGGCTGTGCAGGATTGAGGGCGGAGCGATATGGCTGGTCGGGCGGATATGGCGACGGGGCGGCACGACGACGCTGCCAGGGCCGGGTGGCTGTACTACGTCGCCGGCAACACGCAGGACCAGATTGCAACAAAGCTGGGCGTTTCCCGGCAGAGCGCGCAACGCCTCGTCTCGTTGGCCGTTTCCGAAGGCCTGGTGAAGGTCAGGCTGGACCATCCCATCGCCGAATGCCTGGATCTCGGCGAGCGGCTGAAGGCTCGCTTCGCACTGGATCTCGTCGAAGTGGTGCCGAGCGATCCCGGCAATCTGTCGACGACGATCGGCGTGGCTGAAGCGGCCGCGGCCGAGATCGAGCGCCGGCTGCGCTCGCCGCAACCGATCGTGATGGCGATCGGGACAGGCCGCACGCTGAAGGCGGCGATCGAACAGATGTCGCCGATGGAGTGCCCGCAACACAAGGTCGTCTCGCTGACAGGCAATATTGCGCCGGACGGGTCGGCCGCCTTCTACAACGTCATCTTCACGATGGCGGACCTCATCAAGGCGCGCAGCTTTCCGATGCCGCTGCCGGTCATCGCGTCCACGCCCGCCGAGCGCGAGATGCTGCAGAGCCAGGCGATGATCAGGCAGACGCTGGAACTGGCCGCCACGGCCGATGTCACCTTCGTCGGCATCGGCGATCTCGGCCCTTCGGCGCCGCTCTATGTCGACGGCTTCATCTCCGAAACCGAACTCAAGGCGCTCCAGAAGGCCGGGGCCGTCGGCGAGATCGTCGGCTGGGCCTTCGATCGTGACGGCCGGCTGATCGAGGGTCTCACCAATGAGCGCGTCGCCGCCGCCCCGCTACCCTCGCGCGAGAAATCGCTGGTCGTGGCGCTCGCCATGGGGGAGGCAAAGCTGCCCGGCATCCGGGCCGCGCTCAACCGTCGTCTGGTCAACGGGGTGATCACCGACGAACTGACCGCGGCCGCACTTCTGGCGGGATAGGCGAAGCACGCCTTATGCACCGTAGCGGGTCTGGACGATCTGCTCGGGTTCGACTGCCCGGTTCAGCCTGTGTCGTTCCGAATGCTCCGGCACCGCATGGCCGTCGAGGAGTCCAAGATCGCGCAACAGATGATCGGAGAACTCGTCCCGGTTCAAAGGCCTGCTTTTGGCCGGTCGCGAGGCGAAGGAGAACTCGCGGGCGAGGAATTTCACGGTGGCGGTCGAAGAATTGTAGAGCATTGTCCTTCTCCTTCGTCGGGAACTCGTGATGAGGGACATATGAGGCGCGGGGTGCTTGTTCTCCAATCGAACGTCGCGTAGTTTGCATAAGGAGGACTTATGTCAAACCGCTTGCCGCCCCTGGCTGCGGTGCGGGCCTTCGAGGCCGCCGCGCGCCATCTGAGCTTCACCCGCGCCGCCGAGGAATTGGCGATGACGCAGGCGGCGGTGAGTTATCAAATCAAGGTGCTGGAGGAGCGGGTGGGCGCGCCGCTCTTCGTGCGGCAACCGCGGCGGGTCGCGCTGACCGACGCCGGGAAAACGCTGGCATCCGCCGCCACCGACGCCTTCCGCATCCTGGCGGAAGGCTATGAGAGCGCCAGGACGGGCGGGCTCGGCACCCTGACGATCAGCACCATCCCCACATTCGCCGCGAACTGGCTGGCGTTGCGGCTGGGCTCCTTTCATATCGCGCATCCGGCGATCGCGGTTCGCCTCGAGACCTCGCACCGCATGGTGGATTTCGCTGCTGAGAGCGTCGACATCGGCATTCGCTCGGGCGCAAAGGGCGAGTGGCCCGGACTCATGGCCCACCGTCTGTTTCTCGCCGACTTTACGCCGATGCTGAGTCCGAAGCTCGCGGCCTCCATCGGTGGCGTCCGGCATCCCTCCGATCTCCTGCGTCTGCCGATCCTTGATCCGGACGACCCCTGGTGGGAGATCTGGTTCAAGCTGGCCGGCGTCAACGACCGGCCCGACACGTCCGGCCAGGTGCGGTCCCAGCTGGGGTCGCAGGCCTATGAGGGCCGCGCTGCCGTTGCCGGGCGCGGGGTCGGCATACTGACCAGGGCGTTCTTCACGTCGGAACTGGCGGATGGCAGTCTCATCCAGCCCTTCGATGTGGTCGGAAACGATGGCCACATCTTCTGGCTCGTCTATCAAGAGCAGCGCCGCAACGTTCCCAAGATTCGCGCCTTCCGCGACTGGATCCTCGCCGAGATCGCGGCGTCCTCCGAGTAGTCTTGGCGGTCACTTGGGGCGTCAGCCTCGCATCGCCTCATCCTTTCATCGCCGACGCCTCGGTTTGCGCGCTTGGTCGTCCGTGCTGAATGCTAGGTCGAGGGACGCGGCAGCGAGAACATCCCAGGCCAGGTTCTTCGCTGTTTGCCCGCCCGGCGATCAACCTGCTTGACATTCATCACGGAGAATGAATAATTGCCCATAGCCAAGGCAATTGCTCACCTTGGAGTTTTGGGAGGAAGTTTCATGCGTATGAGAACGCTCTTCTTGGGCGCGACCGCCAGCCTCTTGGCGTTGGGCGCGCATGCCGAAACCATCACCATCGCCACTGTGAACAACGGCGACATGGTGCGCATGCAGAAGCTGACCGACGACTTCGCCGCCAAGAATCCAGACATCCAGCTCGAATGGGTGACGCTGGAGGAGAACGTGCTGCGCGAGCGCGTCACCACCGACATCGCGACCAAGGGCGGCCAGTACGACGTGATGACGATCGGCACCTACGAGGTGCCGATCTGGGCGAAGCAGCAGTGGCTGCTGCCGCTCGACAATCTCGGCGCGGACTATGACGTCGACGACATCATCCCCGCGATCCGCAACGGCCTGTCGGCCGACGGCAAGCTCTATGCCGCGCCGTTCTACGGCGAGAGCTCCTTCGTCATGTACCGCAAGGACCTGATGGAGAAGGCCGGGCTGACCATGCCTGAGGCGCCGACCTGGGAGTTCATCGGCGAGGCGGCGCGCAAGATGACGGATCGCGCTGCCGACATCAACGGCATCTGCCTGCGCGGCAAGGCGGGCTGGGGCGAGAACATGGCGTTTCTGACCGCCATGTCCAACTCGTTCGGCGCCCGCTGGTTCGACGAGAAATGGGTGCCCCAGTTCGACCAGCCGGAATGGAAGGCGGCGCTCGACTTCTATACCAAGCTGATGGCCGACGCCGGCCCGCAAGGGGCGTCATCAAACGGCTTCAACGAGAACCTGGCGCTGTTCCAGCAGGGCAAGTGCGGCATGTGGATCGACGCCACGGTGGCTGCGTCCTTCGTCTCCGACCCGAAGAACTCGACGGTCGCCGACAAGGTCGGCTACGCGCTGGCGCCCGACAACGGGCTCGGCAAGCGCGGCAACTGGCTGTGGGCGTGGTCGCTCGCCATCCCGGCGGGCAGCCAGAAGGCGGCCGCCGCCGAGAAGTTCGTGTCCTGGGCGACCAGCAAGGCCTATCTCGACCTCGTGGCTTCCAAGGATGGCTGGGCGAACGTGCCTCCGGGGACGAGAACCTCGCTCTACAACAATGCGGAGTACCAGAAGGCCGCACCCTTCGCGAAGATGACGCTGGACTCCATCAACGCGGCCGATCCGACCAAGCCGACGGTGAAGCCGGTTCCCTACACGGGCGTGCAGTTCGTCGCGATCCCCGAGTTCCAGGGGCTGGGCACCACCGTCGGGCAGCTGTTCTCCGCGGCGTTGGCCGGGCAGATGACCGTCGACGACGCGCTGGCGCAGGCGCAGTCGGTGGCCACCCGCGAGATGACCCGAGCGGGCTACATCAAATAGGCTCCTCCCAGAGCCTTGGCCGCCCGGTCCCAGTGGTCGACAGACTTCCGGGCGGCCCTTTTCTCAATGGACCTTCCCTCGTCTTGAGGGGAACGTCGCGAGCAGAACGAGCGGGAGGGGTTGTCTCGGCACGGCGCGGCGCAAAGGAACGTGGAGCGCTGCCGCACCGACCCACCCGGCCGCTTGGCGGCCACCCTCCCCTCGAGGGGGAGGGAAACGCCGGACCGGAACCTGGGAGGAGACCATGGCAACCAAGCAGACGCGGACGCTGGCGCGCTTCATGATGGCGCCCTCGGTCATCCTCCTCCTGATCTGGATGATCGTGCCGCTGGCCATGACGCTGTGGTTCTCGTTCCAGAACTACAACCTGCTCAATCCGGGCAATGTCAGCTTCGCCGGCCTGTTCAACTACGTGTATTTCTATACGGACCCGGCCTTCTTCCAGTCGATCTGGAACACACTGGTGATCGTAGTCGGCGTCCTGCTGATCACGGTGATCGGAGGCACCGCGCTGGCCCTTTTGCTCGACCAGCCGATGTTCGGGCAGGGCATCGTGCGCATCCTCGTGATCTCGCCCTTCTTCGTCATGCCGCCGGTCGCCGCGCTGGTGTGGAAGAACATGATCATGCATCCGGGCTATGGGGTGTTCGCCGACATCTCGCGCTTCTTCGGCCTGAAGCCGGTCGACTGGTTCGCCAGCTATCCGCTCTTTTCCATCATCCTCATCGTCGCCTGGCAGTGGCTGCCCTTCGCCACGCTGATCCTGCTCACCGCGCTGCAGTCGCTGGATTCGGAGCAGAAGGAGGCGGCCGAGATGGACGGCGCGGGCTTCGTCAGCAGGTTCTGGCACCTGACCCTGCCGCACATGTCGCGGGCGATCACGGTGGTGATCCTGATCCAGACGATCTTCCTGCTCGGCGTCTATGCGGAGATCCTCGTCACGACCAATGGCGGGCCGGGCTACGCATCGACCAACCTGCCGTTCCTCATCTACCGCACGGCGCTGCTCGGCTACGACGTCGGCGGGGCTTCGGCCGGCGGCGTGATCGCGGTCATCCTCGCCAACATCGTCGCGTTCTTCCTGATGCGCGCGGTGGGGAAGAATTTGGACAGGTGAGGAAAGAGATGCGCGCCCCCTCCACCACGCTTCGCGTGGTCCCCCTCCCCCGCTTCGCAGGGGAGGATCCGGCCGTGCGGCCGGCCGCGACCTTGATCCTCCCCCGTGTACGGGGGAGGGGGACCGCCGAAGGTGGTGGAGGGGGCGCATTTATCCACGTAGTCGAGGACATCTGATCATGGCACGCGCAGTCCCGACACGGACCAAGATCGGGTTCAGCATCGCCGCATGGGTGCTCGCGCTGCTGATCTTCTTCCCGATCCTCTACACCATCATCACGTCGGTGAAGACCGAGCCGGAGGCGATTGCCGGTTTCAACATGATCCCCTCCTTCACCTTCGAGAACTATATCGAGGTGCAGACCCAGCGGGACTATTTCAAGCCATTCATGAACTCGGTGATCATCGCCGTCGGGGCGACCCTGCTCGGCATCATCATCGCGGTGCCGGCGGCATGGTCGATGGCGTTCTCGCCGACGAAGAGGACCAAGGACATCCTGATGTGGATGCTCTCGACCAAGATGATGCCGGCGGCTGCCGTCCTGGTGCCGATCTATTTGATCTTCCGCGACACCGGCCTGCTGGACTCGCGCATCGGCCTCACCGTGATGCTGATGCTGATCAACCTGCCGATCGTGGTATGGATGCTCTACACCTATTTCCGCGAGATCCCCGGCGAGATCCTGGAGGCGGCGCGCATGGACGGCGCCTCGCTGTGGGGCGAGATCGTCCACGTGCTGACGCCGATGGCAGTGCCGGGGATCGCGTCCACCATGCTGCTCAACATCATCCTGGCCTGGAACGAAGCGTTCTGGACCATCCGGCTGACTGCCACCGACGCTGCGCCGCTGACGGCCTTCATCGCGTCGTTCTCGAGCCCGCAGGGCCTGTTCTGGGCAAAGCTCTCGGCGGCGTCCACGCTCGCCATCGCGCCGATCCTCATCATGGGTTGGTTCTCGCAGCGCCAGCTCGTGCGCGGACTGACCTTCGGCGCCGTCAAGTAGGGGGAGGATGAGACATGGGCAAGATCGCTCTCAGAAACGTCACCAAGTCCTTCGGGGCGACGAACATCATCCCGAACATCAACCTCGACATCGAGGACGGCGAGTTCGTCGTCTTCGTCGGGCCCTCGGGCTGCGGAAAGTCGACGCTGCTTCGCCTGATCGCGGGACTTGAGGACACCACCTCCGGGACCATCCACATCGACGGGCGCGACGTGACCAACGAGGCGCCGGCCAAGCGCAAGCTCGCCATGGTGTTCCAGTCCTACGCGCTCTATCCGCACATGACCGTGGCGAAGAACATCGCCTTCCCACTGAAGATGGCGGGCGAAACCAAGGAGGCCATCGACAGGAAGGTGACGGACGCCGCTCGGGTGCTCAACCTCACCAACTATCTCGAGCGCCGGCCGGGGCAGCTGTCCGGCGGCCAGCGCCAGCGCGTCGCCATCGGCCGCGCCATCGTGCGGCAGCCCTCGGCCTTCCTGTTCGACGAGCCGCTGTCCAACCTCGACGCGGCGCTGCGCGGCACCATGCGGCTGGAGATCAGCGAACTGCACCACCAGCTGAAGACGACGATGGTCTACGTCACCCATGACCAGGTCGAGGCGATGACGATGGCCGACAAGATCGTGGTGCTCAACGCCGGCAACATCGAGCAGGTGGGCTCGCCGCTGGAGCTTTACCGGTCGCCAAGGAACCTGTTTGTCGCCGGCTTCATCGGCTCGCCCAAGATGAATTTCGTCGAGGGTCAGCCGGCCAAGACCGCCGGCGCGGCGACGATCGGCGTGCGGCCCGAGCACATCAAGGTGTCGAAGTCGGACGGCCAGTGGAAGGGGGTGGTCGGTGTCGCCGAGCATCTGGGGGCCGACACCTTCATGCACGTCAACACCGACGGGGCGGGCATGATCACCGTGCGCGCCGAAGGCGACATGCCCGTACAGCACGGCGATACCATCTACCTGACGCCCGATCCCGCCCGCATCCACAAATTCGGCGCGGACGGGAACGCGTTGCAATGAGGCGGCTCCCTCCTCCCATTCGATAGCGGAGGTGCTCGGCGAAGCCAGGCGAAGGGCTGATCAACCCACCCAGCCCTGCGGGCCACCCTCCCCGTCGAGGGGCGGGAAGGGCTTCGTGCGCGAGTTCGGCCGGAGGGGGCAGAGACAAGGACCATAGTAATGAGCACGAAACTCTCCGCCGCCAATCTGGGCTCGTTCCAGTCGAGGGTTGCCGTTCCGTCCTATGCGCGTTCCGACCTCACGCCCGGGATCCTCCATTTCGGGGTGGGCAATTTCCACCGCTCCCATCAGGCCGTCTATCTGGACGATCTGTTCAATGCGGGGATCGACCGCGACTGGGCGATCGTCGGCGCAGGCGTGTTCGAGGCCGAGAAGGCGGGGCGCGACAGGCTGGCCGAGCAGGACTGGCTGACGACGGTGGTCGAGCAGGATACCGGGCATATGCAGGCGAGGGTGACCGGGGCCATGGTCGACTTCCTGGTGCCGGGCGACCGCGAAGCGACCGTCGCAAAACTTGCCGACCCGGCGATCCGCATCGTCTCGATGACCATCACCGAGGGCGGCTATTTCATCGATGCCTCGACCGGCCGCTTCAATCCGCAGCATCCCGACATTGTGGCGGACGCAGCAAGCCCGGAGAGGTCGAAAACGGTGTTCGGCCTGATCCTGGCCGGCCTGAAGCGGCGCAGGGAGGCCGGCGTGCCGCCTTTCACGGTCATGTGCTGCGACAACATCCCCCATAACGGCCATGTCACCATGGAGACGGTCTGCGGGCTGGCAAAACTCTCCGATCCCGCCTTCGCCGACTGGGTGGAGGGCAACGTCGCCTTTCCGAACGGGATGGTCGACCGCATCACGCCTGCGACCACCGACCGCGAGCGCGAGATGCTGCGGACCGAGTTCGGCGTCGAGGACAACTGGCCTGTGTTCTGCGAACCGTTCAAGCAGTGGGTGCTGGAGGACAGCTTCCCGCTCGGCCGCCCGGACCTGGAGAAGGCCGGCGTCGAGTTCGTCGACGATGTCTCGCCCTTCGAGCTGATGAAGATCCGCATCCTGAACGGGGGACACGCAGCCATCGCCTATCCGGGCGGACTGATGGACCTCCATTTCGTGCACGAGGCGATGGAGAACGACTTGATCCGCGGCTTCCTGTCGAAGCTGCACCGCGAGGAGATCCTGCCGACGGTGCCGCCCGTTCCCGGCACGGACCTGGAAGCGTACCGGCAGCTCATCGAGAAGCGGTTCGCCAATCCCAAGATCGGCGACACCATCCGCCGGCTGTGCCTCGACGGCTCCAACAGGCAGCCGAAATTCATCATCCCGACGATCGCAGACCGGCTGAAGGCCGACGCCTCCGTGGAGGGGCTGGCGCTGGAATCGGCGCTGTGGTGCCGCTACTGCGCCGGCGCCACCGATTCCGGCGCGGAGATCGCGCCCAACGATCCCAACTGGGATCGCCTGGTGGAGCGTTCGAAGGCGGCAAAGGACGATCCGGCCGCCTGGCTCGCCATGGAAGACATCTACGGCGACGTCGGCAAGTCGCCCGCCTTCGCGGAGGCCTTCACCCGGCGTCTCAATGCGCTGTGGCGGCATGGCGCGCGGGACGCCCTGGCCCGCTATCTCGCAAGCTGAGAACGGAAGGCTTCCGCAGGCTGTGCCGCTGCGATAGCGTCGCGCCATCGGAGGAGCGGAGGAGAGCATGGATCTCGGGCTGGGCGGCAAGGTGGCCGCGATCACGGGCGCCAGCGTCGGCATCGGGCTCGGCGTGGCGGAAGCGTTTGCACGCGAGGGCGCGCATGTCGTCATGGCTGCGCGGGGGGCGGAGCGGCTGCAGGACGAGGCTCGCCGCATCGCCCGGGAGCACGGCGTTCGAGCGGTTCCCGTCGCCTGCGATGTCGCGACGATCGAGGGCGCCGAATCGCTGGTCGCCGCCGCCCGCAAGGAGTTCGGCGGAGCGGACATCCTCGTCAACAATGCCGGCACGGGCTCGAACGAGACCATCATGGAGGCGCCCGACGACAAGTGGCAGGCCTATTGGGAACTTCACGTCATGGCGGCGGTGCGGCTCGCTCGCGGCTTCGTGCCGATGATGAAGGCGCGAGGCGGCGGCGCGATCCTGCACAACGCTTCGATCTGCGCGGTGCAGCCGCTCTGGTACGAGCCGATCTACAACGTCACCAAGGCGGCGCTGCTGATGTTCTCGAAGAACCTCGCCGCCGAGGTGATCAAGGACAACATCCGCGTCAACACGATCAATCCCGGCCTGATCCTGACGCCCGACTGGGTGAAGACGGCGAAGCAGCTCACCGCCGAGAGCGGCGGCGACTATCAGGCCTATCTGCAGTCCGTCGCCGACGAGCATGCCCCGATAAAACGCTTCGGCACGGTCGAGGAACTGGCCAACTTCTTCGTCTTCCTATGCTCGGACCGCGCGTCCTACTCCGTCGGCTCCACCTATCATGTGGATGGCGGCATGCTGCGGACGGTGTGACGCCAGCGATGCCCGGACTCGTCATCTTCGACTGCGACGGGGTGCTGGTCGACAGCGAGGTCATCTCGATCGCGGTACTGCGCGACGGCCTCGCCCGCAACGGCGTCATGATCGGCGAGGAGGACGCCTACGAACGCTTCCTCGGACGCAGCATGGCGACGATCCTCGACACGCTGCGCTCGGACTATGGGCTGGTGCTGCCCGAGGAAGAGATGCACGCGCTGCGCGACGAACTCTTCCATCGCTTCGAGGCGGAGCTGAAGCCCATCCCCGGGATACGCGAGACGCTGGAGCGGATCGGGGGCGCGCGCTGCGTGGCGTCGTCCAGCCAGCCGGACCGCATCCGCCTGTCCCTGCGGGTCACCGGGCTGCTGGCGCTGCTCGAACCGCACATATACAGTGCCACCATGGTGAAGCGCGGCAAGCCATCGCCCGACCTCTTCCTCTACGCAGCCGAGCAGATGGGCGCCGCGCCGGAGGATTGCCTTGTCGTCGAGGACAGCCCCGCCGGAATCCTGGCGGCGAGAAGCGCCGGCATGCGCGTCGTCGGCTTCAGCGGGGGCTCGCATGCTCGCTATCCCGGTTTCGCGGAGCGGCTGGAAGCGCTCGGTCCGGACTTCATGCTGAGCGACGTGCGGCGCCTGCCCGAACTGATCGCCGCCCTGCCGGCACGAGAAGGCCGCTGATGCAGCAAGTGGTCTGCGCTGTCGATGTCGGCACGGGCAGCGCACGTGCTGGCATCTTCACCGCCGAGGGCGTCCTCCTTGGACGCGCTGACCGTCCGATCGCCCTGCGGCGTGGCGCGCCCGGGCAGGCCGAGCACGATTCCGAAGACATCTGGGAGGCGGTCTGCGCCGCGGTGAAGGCCGCGCGCGAGGAGGCCGGCGTCGCTCCGGAGGCCGTTCGCGGCATCTCCTTTGACGCAACGTGTTCGCTGGTGGTGCGGGCCCGCGACGGATCGCAGGTTCCGGTGTCGCGGGACGGCGGGAGCCGCTGGGACACGATCGCCTGGTTCGACCATCGCGCCCTTGCAGAGGCCGACGAGTGCACCGCGACCGGCCACCCCGTGCTGGCCAAGGCCGGCGGCGTCATGTCGCCCGAGATGCAGACGCCGAAGCTGATGTGGCTCAAGCGACGGCTGCCGGAAAGCTGGTCGGCGGCAGGTCCCATCCTCGACCTTGCCGACTTCCTGACCTGGCGAGCCAGCGGCTCCAATGCGCGTTCGCAAGGCACGCTCGCCTGCAAGTGGGGCTATCTGCCGGACGAGAAGGAACCATGGCCCTATGCCTTCCTCAATGCGGTCGGCCTTTCGGACATGCTCGTTCGTGCCGGTCTGCCTGCCGTCGCGACCGCGATCGGTTCGGATCTCGGCGCGCTTTCGCCGGAAGCCGCCGCCGCGCTCGGCCTGTCGCCGGCGTGCCGGGTCGGCGCGGGCCTGGTCGACGCCTATGCCGGGGCGCTCGGCGCACTTGGCGCGCTGCCGGCCGAGAGGCTGGCAAGCGAGGCGGCGCTCATCGCCGGCACGTCGAGTTGCGTGATGTTCGCCTCGGACGCGCCGCTGCATCTTCCGTCGGTCTGGGGACCGTTTCGCGACGCCGCCCTACAGCGCCGGTGGATGAGCGAGGCCGGGCAGTCGGCCACCGGTGCGCTGCTCGACCATGTCATCCTCCTGCACGGAGAGAAGCCGGGGCTCGCCATGCACGAACGCATCGCCGGGCGCATCGGCGAACTGCGGTCGATCGAGGGTCGCGACTTTGCGGCACGCCTGCACGTGCTTCCGGATTTCCACGGCAACCGGGCGCCGCTCGGCGATCCGCATGCGCTCGGCGTCGTCAGCGGCCTTGCGCTCGACGCCTCCTTCGACGGGCTTTGCCGGCTATACTGGCGGAGCTGCGTTGCGATCGCGCTCGGCGTACGCCACATCGTCGAGACGCTGCGGGCCGGCGGGCGGCCGATCGACACGCTGCATGTCGCGGGCGGCCATCTCAGGAACCCGCTGCTGATGGAGCTCTATGCGGACGCGACCGGCTGCCGGATCGTCGAGCCGGGGTCGGAGGATGCGGTGTTGCTGGGCACGGCGATGGCGGCCGCGACGGCGGCCGGCCTCCACGAAAACCTCGCCGGCGCCGCCAGCGCCATGGGTCGAACCGGGCATCCGCGCCCCGCCATACGGGGAGCGGACTACGATCGGGACTACCGGATCTTCCTCGAGATGCTCCGCCAGAGGAAGGAGCTGGACGACTTGTCGAGGGCGCTGGCTTAGAGGCCGGATCAGGAGCCAGCGGGCGGTGCGCTGGCGCGCAGTTCGCCAACAGCAGCAGGAATCGAGGCGATTGCGCCGGACGTCGCCGGAACGCCCATGACCCTCGCATAACCTGCCGGATCGAAGCGCATGTAGAGCGCGACGGTCACGGCGACCCAGGCCAGGTGCATGATCCATCCGGTGGCAAAGCTGCCGCTCCATCCTTGCAGCAGGGCCGTCGCCAGCGGCGCGGTTGCTGCGATCACGAAGCCCCCGCCCTGCATCAGCGCTGCAAGCGCCCCCGCCTGTTCCGGCCGCGCAAGGTGGTCTAGCGCCGTCACCATAGCCAGCGCGAAGCCGCCGCCGAGCCCTGCGCCGCAGATGGCGACCCAGAACATGGGGGCTGCGTTGGGGACAAATGCGAGGCCCAGAAAGCCGGTCGCCTGCATGGCGAGCGTCAGCAGGAGCCACGGACGCCGGTCGATGCCGCGACCTGCGATGAGGGGCATGGCGATGGCGGACATCGCCTGGGAGACGGCCATCACCGCGACCAGGCTGCCGCTTTCGGCGGGGTTCCAGCCGCGCGCCTGGTAGTAGGGCGCCAGCCAGGCGACCATCGACGAGTAGCCGCCATTGACCAGGCCGAACGCTACCATCAGAGTCCAGGTGCGCGGGCGGCGCAGAAGACGCACGGCCAGTAACCGGTCGGGCGCCGTCGCGGCGGAATTGGCAAGCGCGGAGAATGCGGCGACGAGCGCGACCGCTGCTGGGACGGCAAGCCATGCCAGGCCGGCGCGCCAGTCGCCGTTCTGGCCGGCAAGAAGCGGCGACAGGCGCGCACCCAGCGCACCGCCCGCCATCAGCATCGCCGAATAGAGACCGGTGACCCCCGATACGCTTCCGGCAAAATGCGCCTTGATGATGCCGGGGACCGCGGCCTGGATCACCGCCACACCTGCGCCGCACAGCGCTGCGGTCATCACCAGGGTCACGCCCCCTGGAACGACGAGGCGCAGCAATGAACCCAGCGCCAGGACGAGCAGGGCGGCGAGCAAGGCGCGACGCGTCCCGACCGCGGCTTGGATGCCGGGGGCGAAGAATGCACCGACGCCCATCAGCAGCATGGGCAAAAGTGTCAGCATGGCCAGCCCGCGAAAGCCCATGCCGGTGTCGGCTTCGATGAGGGACAGCAGCGGACCCGGCCCGGTGAGGAAGGGTCGCAGGTTGAGCCCGATCAGGACGATCAGGGCAAGCAAGGTCCACTGCCGGCCGGGCGCCGGACGATCCGTGTGCGACATCGGGAGCTAGTCGGCCGATCCCGCCTGGCGCTGCCAGATGCGGTAGAGATGACCGTCTTCCGTCACCTCCTGCGGCTGGTGCTTCAACGACAGGCCGGCCTGTTGGTCGTACGGCTTGGCCAGTTCGGCGGCGATGGCGGCGGTGGAAAGTCCGAAGGGCTCGGCCTGTTCGTCCGAGTAGGCGAACGTGATATCGCCGATGTCGGACATGCGCATCGCGGCCATGCACATCGGGCAGGGCTGGCCGCTCGCATAGACGGAGCAACCGTCGAGCCGGGGCGAGCCGAGCGCCTTTCCGGCGGCGCGCAGCGCCAGGAGCTCGGCATGAGCGGTCGGGTCGCTGTCGGCCTGCATCCGGTTCGCGGCTCGCGCGATCACGACGCCGTCCTTGACGACAACCGCGCCGAAGGGCCTGCCGCCCTGGCGGATGTTGTCGAGCGCGAGATCAATGGCTTCGTCCAGGAAGCGATCCGAGCCGCTCATCTCGCACCTGCGCTTTCCGTCGAGCGGACGAGTGTTGCGGTGGAGCCGGTCGGGCCAGCCGTGGGCGGCCTCGAGGCACGGGGAACCAACATGATGAACAATCCTGAATCTGCGATGGGCCCCCCGCGCCCGGTAGCGTCGTGAAGGCACGACACTCATATACGCTTCGAGAAGAGTATTTTGAAATTAAATGTATCAATGTTATCCAGTCGGAACATGAATACGACGTTCAGTCTCCATCTCCTGCGCGCATTCCTGGCCGTCGTCGACACGGGCAGCTTCACGGCGGCCGCGAGGGCGCTTCATTCGACGCAGTCGACCGTCAGCCAACAGGTGCTGCGGCTCGAAGAGACGGCCAGCCAGGTCCTGCTCGACCGCAGCCGGCGCGGCGTCCGGCCAACCGAGGCGGGCGAACAGCTGCTCGGCTACGCCCGGCGGATGCTGATGCTGAACGACGAGGCTGCCGCAGCGCTGTCCGGGGCCTCGGTCCGACCCGCGATGCGGCTGGGCCTGCCGGAGGATTTTGCGTCGATGCGTGTGACGCCGCTCCTCTCAAGGTTCATGCGCAGCCATGGCGGCATGAAGCTGGAGGTGACGAGCGGACTCAGCCGCGACCTCCAGCGCGCGTATGACACCGGCGAACTGGATCTCGTGATGGTGAAGCAGAAGCCCGGTGCGACGGTGGGCGTGATGAGCTGGCCCGAGCCCCTCTGCTGGCTGGACAGCGCCGACCATCCTGCTTTCGAAATGGACCCGTTGCCGCTCGCCGCATTCCCGCCGAACGGGCTCTACCGGGCCGACATGATCAGCGCCCTCGACGCGATCGGGCGGCGGTGGCGCCTGGCCTACACGAGTTCCAGCCTCGCCAGCATCCAGAGCGCGGTCGCCGACGGGCTCGGGGTCAGTCTGCTGCCGGCGCGGACGGCGCTGCCCGGCCATCGCGTCCTGACGCCTGACAGCGGTCTTCCGAAGGCGGGGATGATGGAGATCGCGATCCACCACCGCGCCGACGCGGCGGACCATATCCGACAGTTGGCCGCCCTGTTGGCTGAGGCCGTGGAAGCCTGACGGCCGCGCCGGCGCGGCGTGCGTCACGCCATGGGAAACCGGGGGGCGAGAGGTTCTGGCTCAACGTTTCCGCTCCGTCACGCCTTGCCACGGAGGGCGATTCTCATCTAAACGGCACTGCTCCGCGACGTGCCGAAGCCGTCGCCGTGACTATTGCTGCGCCGGATCACGTTCCGGCTTTTTTGAGCGGAAAGACGAAAATGTCTGCGATCGTGGCCGGCGCGCAAGCGTCCGGAAAACTGTGGCGTGAGGAATTCCGGGCGATGCTGGCGCTGGCATGGCCCATGATCCTCACCAATCTCGCGCAGGCGGCGATGACCGCCACCGACGTCATGTTCATTGGCCGGCTGGGCGCCGATTCGCTGGCGGCGGGCGCCTTGGGTTCGAACATGTACTTCGCGCCCCTGATCTTCGGCCTCGGCCTCGTCTACGCGACGCAGCCGATGATGGCGGCGGAGCTCGGCCGCAAGAAGCACTCGGTGCGCGACGTGCGCCGCACCGTGCGGCAGGGTCTCTGGCTGGCCGTCCTGGCGGTGATCCCGATCTGGATACTTTTGTGGAACACCGAGACGGTGCTGCTCGCCATGGGGCAGGAGCCGCCGCTGGCCAAGCTGGCAGGCACCTATGTGCGCGGCCTGCAATGGGCGGTGCTGCCTTTCTATGGCTACATCGTGCTGCGCTCGTTCATTTCGGCGCTGGAGAAGCCGGCCTGGGCGCTGGGGATCATGGCGTTCGCCGTCATCCTCAACGCGCTTGGCAACTGGGTGCTGGTCTTCGGCAATCTCGGCTTTCCCGCGCTGGGCATCGTCGGCTCCGGCCTCGCCACCAGCTTCGCGAGCTTCATCATGTTCTTCGGCATGGTCGCCGTGGTCATGACCCACAGGCAGTTCCGCCGCTACCACCTGCTCGGTCGTTTCTGGCGGGCCGACTGGCCGCGCTTCCGGGCGCTGCTCAAGCTTGGCGCGCCGATTTCGGGCATCCTGGCCTTCGAGGTGACGATCTTCAACGCTGCCGCCCTCCT
Source organism: Mesorhizobium shangrilense (assembly GCF_028826155.1). NCBI lineage: Bacteria > Pseudomonadati > Pseudomonadota > Alphaproteobacteria > Hyphomicrobiales > Phyllobacteriaceae > Arvimicrobium > Arvimicrobium flavum. Next base: position 71,351 of record NZ_JAQGPN010000001.1, on the reverse strand, counting down.
GATGGGTTTGATCGGCGCCGCGCAACTCGCCGCCCACGCCATCGCGCTGCAGATCTCCTCGGTGACGTTCATGATCCCGCTCGGCCTTGCCCAGGCAGCGACCGTGCGCGTCGGGCTGGCTTTTGGCGCGCGTGACACGGAGGGCATCAGCCGCGCCGGCTGGACTGCCCTGGCGATGGGCGTGTCGTTCATGGCTCTGATGGCCATTGTGATGATCACGCTGCCGAAGCTGTTGATCGGCGTCTTCATCGACATCGATGATCCCGCGAACACGGCGGTGATCGGCTTTGCGGTGACCTTCCTCGCCTTTGCAGCGCTCTTCCAGGTGGCCGACGGCGCCCAGGCCGTGGCCGCCGGGATGCTGCGTGGCCTGCAGGACACGACCGTGCCGATGATCTATGCCGCGATCGGCTACTGGGGCATCGGGCTCGTGCTCGGCGTGGCGCTCGCCTTCTGGTTTGGCTTCGACGGCAACGGCATCTGGATAGGGCTCTGCACCGGGTTGGCGGTGGTTTCGGTGCTGCTGATCTACCGTTGGCTGCAGCGCAACCGGCTTGGACTGTCCACGGCCTATCGGCCGGTCTCCCAGTAGGTCTGGAGACCGGCGCGACATCAGGCGCCAAGATCGGCTAAGGTGGTGTAGCATACCGGCAGGAGAGGTACGTCGGGGGGAGTGATGTCGCGCATCCATCGTGGTGACCAGGCCTTCGATCACGACTCGCTCTACGGCACCGAGGTCGAGATGCCGTTCTCCGGCGCGCGGAGCTTCATGCGCAGGCGGCAGACCCGCGACCTTGCCGGCGTCGACTATGCGATCATGGGCATCCCCTACGACCTGTCGACTTCCGGGCGGCCGGGCGCGCGGCTGGGGCCGGATGCGCTGCGTCGCGCCACCTCGCAGCTTTCGTGGGGCGAGGTGTGGCCGTGGAACTTCGATCCGTTCGACCGGCTGGCCGTGGTCGACTATGGCGACGTGTTCTACCAGCGGGGCCAGCCGCAGGAGATGCTGCAGAACGCCTATGCGCAGGCCCTGCACGTGCTCAAGGCCGGCACCAGGTTGATCGGCCTCGGCGGCGACCACCTGACCACTTATCCGCTGCTCAAGGCGCATGCTGAGGTGCACGGCCCGCTGGCGCTGATCCAGTTCGACGCCCATCGCGACACGATGAAGTCATCCTTCCTCGATCACGGCTCGTATGTGCGCTTCGCCATGGACGAGGGACTGATCGACCCGGCGAAGTCGATCCAGGTCGGCATCCGCACATTTTATGATCTCGACGACCCGATCATCGTGCTGCATCGGCCGTGGGTGCGCCAGCACGGGATCGCGGCGCTGGTCGCCGAGATCGAGAGGGTGACGGACGGGATGCCCTGCTACCTCACCTTCGACATCGACTGCATCGATCCCGCCTTTGCGCCGGGCACGGGCACGCCGGTTGTCGACGGATTGCTGCCGCATGAGGCGATCGACACGATCCGGGCGCTGACGAATGTCAATATCGTCGGGATGGACGTCGTCGAGGTGGCGCCGCCTTACGATCCGACCGAGACGACGGCTCTGCTCGGAGCATCCGTGATCCTGGAGCATCTCTGCGCAAGGGCGTCGCTGGCGCCCGAGAATAAGGGATAAAATGCCGTCCGTCGTCATCGATCTCGACATCATCGCTGAGAACACGCGGCGCGTCGTCGACAGCCTCGGCGGACAAGTCGGTGTCTTCGGCGTGACCAAGGCCGTCTGCGGTTCGCCGCTGGTGGCGCGCGCCATGTTGCGCGGCGGAGCCGCCGGGCTGGCCGATTCGCGGCTCGACAACGTCCAGCGCCTGCGCAACAGCGGCATTGCCGCGCCCGTGATGATGCTGCGTATTCCATCGGTCAGCGAAGCGCCGGATGTGGTGCGGCTGTGCGACATGAGCCTGAATTCCGAAGCGGCAGTGCTCGACGCGCTCGCCCGTGCAGCCGAGGAGCAGGGCGTCGTGCACGACGTCATCCTCATGCTGGAGATGGGCGACCGCCGCGAAGGCGTGCCGCCGGAGGACCTTTTCCCGCTGGCGGCGACCGCGATGCGCGAGCCGTCGCTGCGGCTCGCCGGTATCGGCGCCAACTTCATGTGCGCCAGCGGGGTCATGCCGACACGCGCAAAGTTGGACAATCTCTGCAACCTCGCGGACCAGCTGGAACAGCGTTTCGGCACGAAACTCGACTACATTTCCGGCGGCAACTCCGCGAATCTCGCACTGATGCAGACCGAGCCGCTGCCCAAGGGCGTCAACATGCTGCGCGTCGGCGCGACCATCCTGCGCGGCGAGAACTCCTTCACCGGTGGCACGCTGCCGGGCTACGACGACGGCGGCTTCACGCTGGAGGCGGAACTCGTCGAGATTAAGATGAAGCACTCCCTGCCGGACGGCGAGACGGGGCCCGACGCGTTCGGCAACCGGCTCGTTTTCGAGGATCGCGGTGCGCGCCTGCGCGGCATCGTCAACCTCGGCCGCGTGGACATGCGCCCCGAGGGGCTGAAGCCGCGCCACCGCAATGTGGAAATCGTCACCGCCTCCAGCGACCATCTGATCGTCGACATCACCGAGGCGAAGAAATTCGCGGTCGGCGACCCCATCCGCTTCGAGATGGACTATGGGGCGCTCGTCCAGGCGATGCTGTCGCCTTACATCGACAAGCAGCTTGCCGGTCGCGAGAACATCGCGCCGCGTCCGACGGCGGTGAGGCTGATCGCGGCGCCCGACATCCATGATCGAACCGAAACACGTGCATTTGTTGCAGGGGTCATCGAGCTTGGCCTGGAGATCAAGCGCGATGGCGTTCCGGACGCAGCGGATCTTCCGGTCTGGATCATCCCGGATCGCGACCGGATCTTCGAGATGCTCGACACAGCCGATGACGCGGCGGTGGAATCCGGGCTGCTCTGGATGGATTCAGAGCCAGGCGACGTCCGCCGCATGGCCAATCCGGAGGCGGCCGCGGTTTTCGCCATCCGCACGGCGACGAAGGAGCAGGCGCGCACCATAGACGAGCGCAAGATCCTGGCCCTGACCATGGAGGATATCGATCTCGTCGGCATCCGCGAGTCGGCCCGCAAGGCGATCCAGCGCGTCACCCAGACCACCGACGGCTTTGCGCTGGTGCTGCATGCCTCCGTGGCCCGCGGCATGGGCGACGATCCGCGCGAGGCGGGTTTGAGCTACCGCGAATGCTCCACCGTGATGGAGCGCATTGCCGCCAGCCGGGAGCTTCGCGCGATCGTGCTGTCGGGCATCGGCGAGAGCCCGACGCCTCCGGCGCTGGACGCGGCGTTCGGCTATCTGCTGAGCGCGCTCGGCAAGCGCATACTGAGCGGGCGCACCGAATAGGCCGGTTCCCGACGGTGGCCTGACGGTTCCCCTTTCTGTCGTGCCACGGCGGGGAAGGGGGCGCACGCCTGCAATTTGATGCTATAGGCGACATGTGCGCGGCGGCTGCCCGCACGGGAGGTATTTGCAAAGGCATCGCAGAGCATGGCCCAGACTGACATCGCCAGGCGCGTCTACAACCATACATGGAAGCTCGATCCCATCATCCGCAGCCTGCTGGACACGGACTTCTACAAGCTGCTGATGCTGCAGATGATCTGGGGCATGTATCCGGAGGTCGACGCCACCTTCTCCCTGATCAATCGCAGCCCGGTCAGGCTGGCCGACGAGATCGACGAAGGGGAGTTGCGCGCTCAGCTCGACCATGCGCGCACGCTCCGCATGTCGAAGAAGGAGATGATCTGGCTGGCCGGCAACACCTTTTACGGCCGCAAGCAGATCTTCGAGCCGGAGTTCCTCGCCTGGCTGGAGGACTTCCAGCTCCCGGAATACGAGCTGGAGAAGCGGAACGGTCAGTACGAGCTGCATTTCCACGGCAAGTGGAAGTACACCACGATGTGGGAGATCCCGGCGCTCGGCATCATCAACGAACTGCGCTCGCGTGCCGCCATGAAAGGTTTTGGGCCGTTCGAACTCGATGTGCTCTACGCGCGCGCCAAGGCCAAGATGTGGGCCAAGACCGAGCAGCTGCGGCAACTGCCGGGCATCCGCATTTCAGACTTTGGCACGCGGCGTCGCCACAGCTTCCTTTGGCAGCGCTGGTGCGTGGAGGCGTTGAAGGAGGGCATAGGCGAGGCCTTTACGGGAACCAGCAATGTGCTGCTCGCCATGGACACCGATCTCGAGGCGCTGGGCACCAATGCACACGAGCTGCCGATGGTGCTGGGCGCGCTGGCCAGGAACGAGACCGAGCTGCGCGCCGCACCCTATAGCGTCCTGCAGGACTGGCAGCGCTACTATGGCGGCAACCTGCTCATCGTGCTCCCCGATGCGTTCGGCACCGCGGCCTTCCTGCGCGACGCGCCCGACTGGGTGGCGGACTGGACCGGGTTCCGCCCGGACAGCGCACCTCCGATCGAGGGCGGCGAAAGGATCATCGACTGGTGGCGCAAGAGGGGAAAAGATCCGCGCAAGAAGCTGCTGATCTTCTCCGACGGGCTGGATGTCGACACCATCATCGAGACCTACCGGCATTTCGAGGGCAAGGTGCGCATGTCGTTCGGCTGGGGCACCAATCTCACCAACGACTTCGAGGATTGCGCGCCCGTCGAGACCGACGGCCTGAAGGCCATCTCGCTGGTCTGCAAGGTGACGGAAGCGAACGGCCGGCCGGCCGTGAAGCTGTCGGACAATCCCGAGAAGGCGACGGGCGACCTGAAGGAAATCGAGCGCTACATCCGCATCTTCGGCGACGAGGCCCGCGTGGCTCACAAGGTCTTTGTGTAAGGCGGCGGGCGGAAATTGGGCTTTCGGACGGCGCCTCATACCCCCCTCGGGAGGGAGATGGCCTGCAGGCCAGGGGGGCGCGCGAGCTTGCTCTGGAGCGCCATCGCTCTCGTCGTTCTCCTCCCCGACCAGGCCTTCGCCCATGCGTCCGAGCGCGGACATGTCCTGCTCCTGCCTACCGGGCACTATCTGGTCGGGGGCGCGGTCGCCGTCGCGGCGAGCTTCCTCGCCCTTCTCGTCCTGCCGGAACGGCTGGTCGTACGCGCAGCGGCAATGCGGCTGTGGTTGTTTGCATGTCCCGAGAGGTCGCGCGCAGTCGTCAGCCTGCTGTCCTTCTCCTTCATGGCGATGCTGTTGCTCGCCGGACTGTTCGGCAGCCGCGATCCCCTCTCCAACCCGCTGCCACTGACGGTCTGGACATTGCTCTGGGTCGGCGTCACCCTCGTCCAGGGCGTCGTGGGCAACGTCTGGACATGGCTCGATCCGTGGTACGGGCCGTGGAAGATCGCGCACCGCGTCTTCAGGCTCAAGCCGACTAGGATGCCGGCGCGCTGGGGTTATTGGCCGGCATTCCTCCTCTTAGCCGCCTTTGCCTGGTTCGAGCTGATCTATCCGGCGCCGGATGATCCCGCGCGCTTGGCCTTCGTCGTCGGGATCTATTGGCTGGCGACCTTCGCCGCCATGCTGGCCTTCGGACATGCCGAGTGGAGCCGGCGCGGGGAGTTCCTGAGCGCGTTCTTCGCCATGCTTTCCCGCTTCGCGATGCTGGGCTGCGAACCGAAAGCGGGTGGCGGAAAGAGGTTGGCGTTGCGCTGGCCGGGCGCCGGGCTTTCCGAGGCCGATCCGCTGCCCCTCAGCGGCGTCGCCTTCCTCCTTCTGGCGTTGAGTTCCGTCTCCTTCGACGGTTTGTCGAAGACCTTCTTTTGGCTAGGGCTGAATGGAGTGAACCCGCTGGAATTTCCGGGACGCACAGCGGTTATGGGGACGAATTCCGTTGGCTTGGCGCTCGCGTTTCTGGGGCTTGCCGGAGCCTACTTCGCCTCCGTCGCCATGGGCGCGCGGCTGGCGGGCGACAGGGTCGCCTATGCGAAGGCGGCCGGGCTGCTCGTCTGGTCGATCGTTCCGATCGCGCTGGCCTACCACTTGTCGCATTACCTCACCGCGCTGCTGGTGAACGGTCAATACGCCGGGATCGCGCTTTCCGACCCGTTCGCGCGGGGCTGGAACCTGTTCGGCACGGCCGGCGGCCATGTTCATGCGGGGATCGCCGCGGGCTCCGGGGCCGCATGGATCGTCTGGAACCTGCAGGCTGGCGCCATCATAGCGGGCCACGTGTTGGCGGTGCTTATCGCGCATGGGCTTGCCGCGCGGCTTTATGCGGACGCGAGGGCGGCCGCCCTCAGCCAGCTTCCGCTGACGCTTCTGATGATCGGCTACACCGTCTTCGGGCTCTGGTTGCTGTCGACACCCACAGCCGGTTGACGCAGCGTCTTGCCGGCTCCCGGCAATGATGGTTTACATCATCGACGCGCATTCGCGCCGTTCATCCGGATGGCTTTGCCGGACGTCATGGGCATTGAGGGAACAGGGGATCAGCATGACCGATACGCGTGACAGGACCAGCCTTTCGAATGCGAAGGTGAGCCGCCGCACCGCTCTGGCGGGACTTGGGGCGACCGCCGCCATCGGCATGGCGCCGGGCTACGTGCGCTATGCCCAGGCGCAGAGTTCTGCGCCGATCAAGATCGGCTTCCAGGCCCATCGCACCGGCATCGGCGCCGCCTATGGCCGCTGGTACGAGCGCACGACGGCGGCGGCCGTGAAGAAGATCAACGACGCCGGCGGCATCAACGGGCGGCCGATCGAGATCATCACCGAGGATGACGGCACCGACCCGGCACGCGGCGCCGAGGTGGTCGGCAAGTTTGCCACGCAGCACAAGTGCGACCTCGTCTACGGCACGCTGTTCAGCCATGTCGTGATGGGTTCGGCGCCGACCGCCGGCGAGCTCAAGATCCCCTACTACGTGGTCAGCGAGGGCTATCACGTCGCTTCCGGCAAGATGAACCGCTGGTGCCTGCAGCCGGGCATCACCGACGTGCGCTCGCAGGTGACGTCGGTGGCGCCCTGGATGGCGGCGAATCTCGGCAAGAAGGTCACCATGATCTATCCGGACTACGCCTTCGGCTACGACCACCGGGACTACCTGCCGCCGGCGTTGAAGGCGCAGGGTGCGGACGTGCTTGCGCAGATCGCCATTCCGCCGACGGAAAGCTCCTTCACGAAATATCTCCCGCAGATTCCGACGGACACGGAAGTGCTCTACCACGTCATGGTCGGCCCCGCGGTGCTCACCTTCGTCAAGGAACTCGGCGAGTTCTACGGTTCCTCCGGCCCGCAGCTTTTCGGCTTCATCGACAGCCTCGAGGCCGTCGACATCAACAGCCCGGGGCTGGAATTCCTGGGCGGCAGCCATTTCTGGGAGGGCTCGCCCCGCTACGCGCAGGCGAACGACTCGGAAGCGCAGAAGGCCTACCGCGAGGCCGTCGGCATCGACGACAACGGCGCTTCCAAGGACGACCCGAAGGACGTCTCGACCGCCGCCCACATGTTCGGCTGCTGGGAGACGCTCTACGTCATCAAGAAGGCGATGGAGGACAGCGGCTACAAGGACCCCGAGGACCGCGCCAAGCTGGTCGAGGCGACCGAGGCGCTGACCGAGTTCAAGGATGGACCGGAGCATCCCCAGGGCGACAAGGTCTTCAACGGCAAGATCCACCAAGTCTTCGGCCACCAGAATATTTCGAAGCTCGAGAGCGGCAAGCTGACGGTCGTGCACCGGACCTCGATCGAGGACGGCATGTACGAGCCCGAGGGCGACTACACGACGATGCCGCTGTAGCCATCGCGCTGGTCAGGAAGGTACTGACGGCGTATATACGTCGTCAGTACCGAGAAGGAGCCGAGCCATGGCCAAGGAAGCCGTCTTCACGATGAAGCTGGAGCCTGAATTGCGCGAGGCGTTCATGGCGGCTGCTGCAGCCGCCGATCGGCCGGCGTCGCAGATCGTGCGCGAATTCATGCGCGATTATGTCGAGGAAAGCATCCGTCGACTTGATTATGATGACTACTACAGGCGCAAGATTGAAAGAGCGCGCCGTTCCATCGATGCGGGCATTGGCCGGTCTGATGAAGAGGTGCGCACCGAATTTGCCGCTCGTGTTGCAGCTCTTCGCGGCGCAAGTAGGAAGACCGCGTGAGGATACGTTGGACGCCCGAAGCAGAGGCGGATCGCCTGGAGATATTCGAGTATGTTGCCGCCCATGATCCCGCTGCGGCTGACAGGCTGAACGCTACATTCGACCGAGCGATAGATCGAATTAGGCGGTTTCCCCTTTCTGCGCGCGAGGGGAAATTGATAGGTAGCCGGGAACTCATCCCTCATCCGAGCTACCGGATCGTCTATGAGATCCGCAGCGATACGATCTGGATTGCAGCGATCTTCCACACCGCCCGCCGGTGGCCGCCGATCGCTGGCGAGGATGCATAAATGTCCTTCGGTCCCCACCTCTTCCTAGCCTCCCTCGAAGGCCTCGTCACAGCCGCTGTGCTGGCGCTGACGGCGCTCGGCCTGTCGCTGGTCTTCGGCGTCATGCGCATCGTCAATGTCGCGCATGGCGAGTTCTTCATGCTGGGCGCCGTCATCGCCTGGTGGGTGGCGTCGCTGCTCGGCGGACATCCGGCCGTAGGTTTTCTGGCCGCGCTGATAATCAGCCCGCTGATCGTCGGAGCCATCGCTTTCGCGGCGGAGCGGCTCGTGTTGCGTCGCCTCGAATACAACCCCGAGGCCACGATCGTCGCCACCATCGGCCTTCTCTACATCCTGCAGCAGCTGGCGCTGTCCCTCTATGGGGCGGACGCGAGGCCCGTCGAGGCCCCGTTCAACTATCGCGTCCTGCTGCCCTGGTTCGGCTATTCCGGCTACAAGCTCGCCGTCATCGCCGCGTCGGCGCTGCTCATCCTCGCGACCTGGCTGGTTCTGACGCGCACCCGCATCGGCCTCGTCATGCGCGCCACGCAATATGACCGGGAGACCGCGCAGGCCTTCGGCATTCCGGTCGACCGCGTCTATGGCGGCGTCTTCGCGCTGGGCGCGATGCTGGCGGCCGTGGCCGCCGTGCTGATCGTGCCCATCCAGCAGGCCCACTACCTAATGGGCCGCGACCCGCTGCTGCTCTCCTTCATCGTCGTCATCATCGGTGGGCTGGGGTCGTTGCGCGGCACGCTGATCGCGGCGCTGCTGATCGGCCTTTCCGACGGCATCATCTCCGTCTTCTTCTCGCCGACGCTGGCCAAGATGATCGCAACGCTGCTGGTTGCCCTGGTCCTCGTCTTTCGCCCGACTGGGCTGTTCGGCACGGCAGTCAAATGAGCGGATCGAAGAGCCTTGCCCTGCACGCGGGCGCGATTGCGCTGTTGTTCGCGCTGAATTTCGTGCTGCCGGAGTATCATCATGGCGTGTTCGCGCGGGTCATGGTGCTCGCCGTCTTCGCCATGGGCTACAATTTCCTCTTCGGCTACGCAGGGCTGCTGAGCCTTGGCCACGCCATGTTCTTCGCCGCCGGCATGTATGGCGCGGGATTGACCATGCTGCATCTGGGCTGGAGCGCCCCCGTCGGCTTTGTCGCCGGCGTGGCGTCTGGCGCCGTCCTCGCCGTGGGCATCGGGCTTCTGGCGCTGCGCACGACCGGCGTGGCCTTCATGATCGTGACCATGATGTTCGCGCAGGTGATCTACCTGACGATCCTCTATTTCAGCCAGTGGACGCGTGGCGACGAGGGCCTCGTGCTCGACCGCCAGCTGCGCAGCTTCGACATAGGCGGGCTGCATGTCGATCTCGCCGACCCGGCGACGCGCTACATGACCGCGCTCTTGCTGTTCTCGGTGGTTCTGTTGATCACGCTGCGCTTCGTCTCGGCCCCGTTCGGCCGCGTTCTGGTGGCGATCCGCGAGAACGAGATGCGTACGACGATGCTGGGATACGACGTCTTCGCCAACAAGCTGGGGGCGGTCATCGTTTCGGGGGCGATCTGCGCGGCCGCGGGAGCGGCCTATGCGCTGCTGTTCGGCCATGTCGGCGCGACGTTCGCCTCGGTGCAGTATTCGATCCTGCCGCTGCTCTGGGTGTTGCTGGGCGGCGCGGCGACGACGCTGGGGCCGATCGTGGGCACCCTGTTCATGTATTATGTCGTCGACATCACCAGCGGTTACACCAGCGCCTACCTGCTGATCGTCGGCGTCGCGCTTATCGGGCTCGTGCTGTTCTTCCCCAAGGGCGTGCTCGGCACGGCGAGGGACCGCTGGGCAAGGTGGCTGCCGTGAACGCCGACGAGACAAGGCCTTTGCTGGTCACCTCCGGCCTCGGTCGCAGCTTCGGCGGGCTGAAGGCGGTCGATTCCGTCGACTTCACAGTCATGCCCGGGGAAGTGCGCGCCATCATCGGCCCCAACGGCGCCGGCAAGACGACCTTCGTCAGCCTGGTGTGCGGACGCATCGCGCCGAGCGCCGGACGCATCGAGTTCCGAGGCGAGGACATCACGCGGCTTCCCGCGCACCAGCGGGTTCGCAGGGGCATCGCCTATACGTTCCAGATCACCAGCGTCTTCGCCAACCTGGCCGCTTTCGACAATGTCGCGCTGGCTGCTGAGCGTGCGCTGCTCGATGCTTCCGGCGAAAAGCGCGGCCCCCGTGCGCTCGAGGCCAGGACGCTGGAGGCGCTGCATCGCACCGGGTTAGAGGATCGCCGCGACACGCGCGCCGGCGCACTCTCCTACGGCCATCAGCGCCTGCTCGAGGTCGCCATGGGACTGGCGCTGAAGCCGCGCCTCCTGATCCTCGACGAGCCGACGCAGGGTCTCTCCGATGCCGAGATAGAGAACTTCATCGGGCTCATCCGCGACATTGCGAAGACCGCCACCGTGCTGCTGATTGAACACAACATGCCCGTCGTCATGGCGCTGGCCGATCGGATCACGGTGTTCGACGCCGGCCGGGTTCTTGCCGACGGAACGCCGGAGGCGATCCGCGCCAACGCCGACGTGCAGCGCGCGTATCTGGGGGGCAGCGGCCATGGCTGACATCCTCACCGTCTCGCAACTGGACTGCTTCTACGGCGAAGTGCAAGTGCTGCATGGCCTGTCGTTGAACCTGCGGCGGGGGGAGGTTCTCTGTCTGCTGGGGCGCAACGGGGCGGGCAAGACCACCGCACTCAAGGCGATCATGGGGCTGCTTCCGGCGCGCGCCGGCTCGATCCGGCTGGGCGACAAGGAACTGACCAAACTGCCGGCCCACGAGGTCCCGAGGGCCGGCATCGCCTATGTGCCGCAGGGGCGCCGACTGTTCTCCGAGATGACGGTGGCGGAAAACATCGAGATCGGCCTGATGACCCGCAACAAGGGCAAGGCGACGCGGGATGCCGTGCTCGATCTCTTCCCCGTCCTGCGCGAGCGGCTGAAGCAGCGTTCGGGCACGCTTTCCGGCGGCGAGCAGCAGATGCTGGCGATGGCGCGCGCGCTCTGTGTGGAGCCGGAGGTGCTTCTGCTCGACGAACCGACCGAGGGCCTGATGCCATCGATGATCGCCAGGATCCGCGAGACGGTCGGCAAACTGCGGGAGCGGGGCGTCTCGACGATCCTGGTCGAACAGCGCGTCGACGCGGTGCTGCCGGTCGCCGACCGCGTCGCCTTCATCGAGAACGGCCGCAACCGCGAGACGGTCGAGGTGGAGCGGCTGCGGGAGGATCACGCGCTGATCAAGCGGTATGTGGGGGTGGGGTAGACCTCATCCCGCCACCCGATGCGATCGCGGGCGCCCGGGCTGATCTGGCGCAATGGCTGCGACTATCGCCGGCGCGTCGCATGGCCTATCAGGTCGGCAGGCCCTCCGCGTCATCCATCCGATCGATCTTGCAATGAACGCTTCCCCCTCCACCCTCTTCCTCGGCATCGACACCGGCGGCACCTATACCGACGCGGTCCTGTGGTCGGAGCAGCCCGCAGGCAAGGGTACGGTCGTCGCCAAGGCGAAAGCGCTGACCACCCGGCACGATCTTGCCGTCGGCATTTCCGGCGCGGTCGAGGCCGTATTGGCGAACGCGGCGATCGATCCCTCCCAGATAAAGCTCGCCTCGATGTCGACGACGCTCGCCACCAACGCATTGGTCGAGCGGCAGGGCGGTCGCGTCGCGTTGATCATGATCGGCTTCGGCGCGGAAGACCTCGCGCGCGACGGACTGAAGGCCGCGCTGGGCGACGATCCCGTGGTCTTCTGCGCTGGCGGTCATGATGTGCACGGCAATGCTGCGGCGCTCGATCTGGCGGCGCTGGAACAGGCATTGCCCGAGCTTGCGGTCAACGTTTCGGCCTTCGCCGTCTGCGCCTATTTCTCGACGCGCAACCCCGAGCACGAAATAGCCGCCCGTGATCTGATCCGCAGCCGCACCGGCCTGCCCGTCACGGCGAGCCACGAGCTTTCCTCGAAATTGGGCGGCCCGCGCCGGGCGCTGACCACGCTGCTCAACGCCCGGCTGATCTCGATGATCGATCGGCTCGTCGCTGCGACCGAGGGCTTTTTGGATGGACGCGGCATTCGCGCACCGCTCATGGTGGTGCGTGGCGATGGCGCGCTCGTCTCGGCAGCCTTCGCCCGCCAGCGGCCGATCGAGACGATCCTCTCCGGCCCCGCCGCCAGTCTGGTAGGGGCGCGGCACATGACCGGGCTCGACGATGCGGTCGTCTCGGACATCGGAGGCACGACGACCGACGTCGCCGTACTCGACAAGGGACGGCCGCGGCTGGACCCGGAAGGCGCTACTGTCGGTGGCTATCGCACCATGGTCGAGGCCGTCGCGATGCGCACCTTCGGTCTGGGCGGCGACTCGGAAGTGGCTCTGGAAGACGGTGCGTTGAACCCGAGGATCCTGCTGGGGCCGCGTCGGGTTGTGCCCGTCTCGCTGGCCGCAGTCGACCACGCGGATGCCGTCATCGAGGCGCTGGAGCGCCACCTCCGCGCGCCCAATGCCGGCCGCATGGACGGCCGCTTCGCCATGCGCACGGGCGTGCCGGACCGGCTGGCCGCCGGCTTGAACCCTGCGGAAGGCAGGCTTTTCGAGCTGATCACCGCCGTCCCCCAGCCGCTCGACAGGCTGCTGTCGTCGAACGCCCAGCAGGCAACGTTGCATCGTCTTGTTGCCCGCGGGCTGGTCCATGTCGTGGGCTTCACGCCGTCGGATGCGGCCCATACCCTGGGCAGGCAGGATAATTGGAATGCCGTCGCCGGCCGCATGGTCGCCGAACTCTTCGCGCGCCGCCGTGACGGTCGGGGACAGCCGATCGCTGAAACCGCGGAGGCCATCAGCGAGCGGGTGCTCGCTGCTCTCACCAGGCTTTCGGCCGAGGTCGTGCTCGAAACCGCGTTCGAGGAGGACGGACTCGATGGCGCCGCAACCGTGGCGCACGCGCTGGTTCAGCGGGCGGTGGACGGCCACGACGGCATCGCTCGCGTTTCGGTCTGGCTCGATCGCCCGGTGATCGGGCTAGGCGCATCCGCGCCGCTGCATTATGCGGCGCTGCCGCCGCTGGTGGGCAACAAGTGCATCGTGCCGGAGGATACCGACGTCGCCAATGCGCTGGGCGCCGTTGTCGGCCAGGTGCGGGTCACGGCGGAGGCGTTGGTCAGCCAGCCGAAGGAGGGCCTGTTCAGGCTTTCCTCCGGCGATCAGGTTCGCGACTTCCTCGACGAAGGCGAGGCACTTGCTGCGGCGGAGGCCGATGTGCGCGGGCGTGCATCGGAACGCGCCGCCGAGGCCGGCACGGATGCCGCCGAATTGACCATCACCCGCGACATCCGCACGGCGACCGTCGAAGGCCAGCGCAGCTTCGTCGAGGCGAATATCGTGGCGACGGCGACCGGTCGTCCGCGCGTGGCGGTGTGAGGACGGTATGGGGTCAGCGAACGAGCATCCAGTCGGCTCTACCCGCTTCAATCCCCGTCGCTTCGATCCATGAATCTCAGCGATCCTCCCCACAAGGGAAGGGTAAGCGCGTTCCCGGAGCGGCACAAATCCGGACCTGCTGCGTTTCGACCGTACAGAACCCACCCTTGACCTTCCAGTAACTGGAAACCTTATCTGGTGCTGGAACCCAAGCGAGCGGAGATCCCGGCATGCTGCATAGACCGGCGAAGAGGGCGACCATCTACCGGATGGTGATGCCCGAACACACATGCCCCTATGGCTTGAAGAGCGTCGACCTGCTCAGGCGCCAGGGCTACGAGCTCGACGACCACTGGCTGACGACACGCGCCGAGACGGACGCCTTCAAGGCCGAGCACGGCGTCAAGACGACGCCGCAGACCTTCATCGATGGCGAGCGCATCGGCGGCCATGACGATCTACGCCGCCATTTCGGCTTGAAAGTCGCGGATCCCGACACGGTCAGCTATCGGCCCGTTCTGGCGGTCTTCGCAACGGCGGCGCTGATGGCGCTTGCGGTGAGCTGGGCGACCATGGGCAGCCTGGTCACCATCCACGCCGCCGAGTGGTTCATCGCCTTCAGCATGTGTATCCTGGCGATGCTCAAGCTGCAGGATGTCGAAACTTTCTCGACCATGTTCCTGAACTACGACCTGCTGGCAAAGCGCTATGTGCCCTATTCCTACGTCTATCCCTATGGGGAGCTCGTTGCGGGCGTGCTGATGGTGTCGGGCGCGCTGATCTGGCTCTCGGTGCCCATCGCCCTGTTCATTGGCACGATCGGCGCGGTCTCGGTCTTCAAGGCCGTCTACATCGACAAGCGCGAGCTGAAGTGCGCCTGTGTCGGCGGCTCGAGCAAGGTGCCGCTGGGATTCGTGTCGCTCACCGAAAACCTGATGATGATCGCGATGGCCGTCTGGATGGTGTTCTGGACCATGTAGTCCACACCCGGCTTCGACCCTACGGCCGACCCGATGCGACAAGCTGCGAATTGACCCGTGCTCGCCGCCATGCCAAGTGCGGCGCACATCGGGTGAGACAAGCGGGAGCAGAGTGGAATGACGGATCGCATCGAGATCGCCGGCCTGAAGATCGCGCGAGAGCTCCACGACTTCATGGCCAACGAGGCCTTGCCTGGAACCGGCATCGGCAACCCGGCCTTCTGGTCCGCCTTCTCCGCCATCGTTCACGACCTTTCGCCGAAGAACCGCGAGCTTCTGGCCCGGCGCGAGGAGATCCAGGACCGGATCGACCAGTGGCACCGCGCCAACCGCGGGCCGATCGACCTCGAGAGCTACAAGGGCTTTCTCAAGGAGATCGGCTACCTCGTGGACGAGGGACCGGACTTCAAAGTGGCGACCGCCAACGTCGATCCGGAGATCGCGACCATAGCCGGACCGCAGCTCGTCGTGCCCGTCATGAACGCCCGCTACGCCCTGAATGCGGCGAACGCCCGCTGGGGTTCGCTCTATGACGCGCTCTACGGCACCGACGCCATCCCCGAGACGGATGGCGCAGAGAAGGGCAAGGGCTACAATCCGGTGCGTGGCGGGAAGGTCATCGCCTGGGCCCGCAAGTTCCTCGACGAGGCGGTCCCGCTGGCCGGCGCGGGCTGGAACGATGTGCGCAGCTTTGCCGTGTCGAACGCCGCGCTTGCGATCACCATGGCGGACGGCAAGGTGGCCGGCCTGCAGAAGCCGGAGCAGTTCGCAGGCTATCTCGGCGACGCGGCCAAGCCGACGCAGTTCCTGCTGAAGAACAACGGCATCCATATCGAAATCCTGATCGATGCGACCTCGCCGATCGGCAAGTCCGACGCCGCTCACATCTCCGACGTCTGGCTGGAGGCCGCGATCACCACGATCATGGACTGCGAGGATTCCGTCGCCGCAGTCGATACCGAGGACAAGGTCACCGTCTACCGCAACTGGCTCGGCCTGATGAAGGGCGACCTCACGGAGGAGATCTCCAAGGGCGGCAAGACCTTTACCCGGAAGCTCAATCCGGACCTGGAATACACCGCGCCGGACGGCTCGACCTTCAACCTGCGCTGCCGCTCGCTCATGCTGGTGCGCAATGTCGGCCACCTGATGACCAATCCCGCGGTGCTCGACCGCGACGGAAACGAGGTTCCCGAGGGCATCCTCGATGCCATGGTCACGGCGGCGATGGCGATCCACGACGTCGGCGAGAACGGCCGCAAGGCGAACTCGCCGGCCGGTTCCGTTTACGTCGTCAAGCCGAAGATGCACGGTCCCGAGGAAGTGGCTTTCGCCGACGACCTCTTCCGCCGCGTCGAGCTTGCGCTCGGCATGCCCGCCAACACGCTCAAGATGGGCATCATGGACGAGGAGCGCCGCACCACGGTCAACCTCAAGGAGTGCATCCGCGCCGCCAAGGAGCGGGTGGTGTTCATCAACACCGGCTTCCTCGACCGCACCGGTGACGAGATCCACACCTCGATGGAAGCCGGTCCGATGATCCGCAAGGGCGACATGAAGCAGTCGGCCTGGATCGCCGCCTACGAGAACCGGAACGTCGACATCGGGCTTGCCTGCGGGCTCGAGGGCCGCGCCCAGATCGGCAAGGGCATGTGGGCGATGCCCGACCTGATGGCCGCGATGCTGGAGCAGAAGATCGGCCATCCCAAGGCGGGGGCGAACACGGCCTGGGTGCCGTCGCCGACGGCGGCCACGCTGCACGCGACGCACTACCACAAGGTCGACGTTCATGCGGTGCAGGAGAGCCTGAAGAGCCGCCCGCGCGCCAGCCTGGACGATATCCTGTCGATTCCGGTCGCCGCGCGCCCCAACTGGACGCCGGAGGACATCCAGAAGGAGCTCGACAACAACTGCCAGGGTATCCTCGGCTACGTGGTGCGCTGGGTCGACCAGGGCGTCGGCTGCTCCAAGGTGCCCGACATCAACGATGTGGGGCTGATGGAGGACCGGGCGACCCTGCGCATTTCCTCGCAGCACATCGCCAACTGGCTGCACCATGGCGTTTGCACCCGCGACCAGGTGATGGAGTCCCTGAAGCGCATGGCCGCCGTGGTCGACCAGCAGAACGCCGGCGACCCGCTCTACCGCCCGATGGCCCCTTCCTTCGACAGCTCGATCGCCTTCCTCGCAGCTTGTGACCTGGTCTTCCTCGGTCGTGCGCAGCCCAACGGCTACACGGAGCCGGTCCTGCATGCGCGCCGGCTGGAGCTGAAGGCGGCTGCCGGGAGCTAATACGGCCATCCCCATGATGCCCCCTCCACCATGCCTTGCATGGTCCCCCTCTCCCGCTTCGCAGGGGAGGACCCGCAGCGGCGCCGTCGCCGCGACCTTGATCCTCCTCCGTTTACGGGGGAGGGGGACCACGCGTAGCGTGGTGGAGGGGGCGGACTTGGCGGTGTGCAAGCAATGATCATCCTCGCCATCGACTGTGCGGCCAGCCTGTGCGCGGCATGCCTCTATGACGCAGCAGCCGGCGGCGAGCTTGGCCGTGAGGTGCGCGACCTCGGCAAGGGGCACGCCGAGCATCTCATGGACGTCATCGGCGTCGCTCTCGTCGCTGCGGGTGCGTCCTATGGGGATGTGGGAGCTATCGCGGTCTCCGTAGGCCCGGGCTCCTTCACCGGGGTCCGTGTCGGGGTCGCCACGGCGCGGGGCCTTGCGCTGGCCCTGAAGGTCCCGGCGATCGGCGTGACCACGCTCGAGGCCATCGCCGCCGAGGCGAGGGCAGGCGGGGCCGGCGGTTGGAACGACGCCGACATCATGGCGGCAATCGATGCGGGACGCGACGGGATCTATGTCGGCGTTTACGATCGATTCGGCGCTGCGCGCTATGATCCAGCGGTGATGACGCTGGAGCAGGCGGCGGACCATGCGTCTGAGAGCCGGTCGGTTCTGGCGGGCTCGGCAGCCGTGAGGATCGCGGGGTTGATCGAGGGGGCGACATTGAGCGGTTTCGAAGGCGCGACGGCCGATATCGGCGTCTATGCCCGCCTTGCCGCGGCGAAGGATCCGGCTGATGCCGGAAGACCCGCGCCGCTCTACCTGCGCGCGCCGGACGCCAAGCCGCAGGCCGGCTTCATTCTGCCGAGGCGTGGCGACTGATGCGCCTGCCGTTCGTGGCCTCTCGCAAGCGCGATTTCGTGGTGGAGCGGCTGTCGCTCGCCGATACGCCGGCCATCGCCGAACTCCATCGGGAGGACTTCCGGCGGCCCTGGTCCGAGGAGGAGTTCCAGTCGCTGCTCGCGCAGGACACCGTCTTCGGCTATGTCGTGCGCGAAGTCGGCAATGCCAGGCGGGGCCCGGCGGGTTTCGTGCTGGCCCGGCTTGCGGCGGGCGAGGGCGAGATCCTGACCGTTGCGGTGGCGCGGGCGTCGAGGCGCAGCGGACTTGGCTGGCAGTTGATGGACGCGGTGCTGCGGGAGCTTCACCATGAGCGCGCCGAGGCGCTTTTCCTGGAGGTCGACGAATCCAATGCCCCGGCGCTCGGCCTCTATCGCCGGCTCGGCTTCCGCGAGGTCGGCAAGCGGCCCGCCTACTACGAACATGGCGGCGGCGCGAGATCGGGCGCGCTTGTGATGCGCCGCGATCTTCGCTAGCGAAAGGCTGGCAACACGGAACCGGTTTTGGTGCGATGATCGGCGCACTGCGCACCATATTCGCTTTGGCGATGTTTTCGTCCGTCACGCTGGTGCTGGCCCCTGTCCAGTACCTGGCGCTGAAGCTCGGCCATCCGCACTATGCGCTGACGCCGATGATCTGGCACCGCATGGTCCTGAAGGCGCTGGGCTTCCGTGTCCGCGTCCGCGGCTCCATGTCCGACGAGCGGCCGCTGATGATTGCCGCCAACCATGTTTCCTGGACGGACATCATGGCCATCGGCTCCGTCGCCCAGGTGTCGTTCATCGCCAAGTCGGAGACGGCCGGCTGGCCGATGATCGGCACGCTGGCGCGCCTGCAGCGGACGGTGTTCGTGGAGCGGGAGCGCAAGCGGAAGTCCGGCGAGCAGGCCAGCGAGATCGGCCGGCGGCTCGCTTCCGGCGACGCCATGGTGCTCTTCGCCGAGGGGTCGACATCGGACGGCAACATGGTCATTCCCTTCAAGAGTACGCTCTTCGGCGCTGCCAAGGTGGCGATCGACGAGGGTGCGGCGGAACGCGTGGTCATCCAGCCGCTTGCGATCGCCTACACGCGCCTCCATGGCATGCCGATGCAGCGCATCCACATGCCGCTCGTCACCTGGATCGGCGACGCCGATCTCGTCCCGCACATGCGAACCTTGCTGAAGGAGGGCGGCATCGACATCGAGCTGCATTTCGGCGAGCCTTTCGAGGTGACGGCCGCCACGAACCGCAAGGATGTCTCGGGCAAGGCCGAACGGCAGGTGCGGGAACTGCACGTGCAGGCGCTGCGCAAGCCCGTGTGAGGCGCGGAAAGCGGCGCACATGCGTGGCGCGACCAGTACGGGCGCTGGCTCCGACAAATCCGTCTGTATTTTGTCACGGAAACGCTTTAGAAGCCCGGCAATGGAGTTGAGCACCACGATCAAGCCCGTCGGGGGCCAGGACGAAGCCCTGCCCACTGCCGCACCGGAACCCGCCAAGAAGGTCTTTTTGAAGACCTATGGCTGCCAGATGAACGTCTATGACTCGCAGCGCATGGGCGATGCGCTGGCGGCTGACGGCTATGTGCCGACCGACGCGATCGAGGAGGCCGACCTCGTTCTCCTCAACACCTGTCACATCCGCGAGAAGGCGGCCGAGAAGGTCTATTCGGAGCTCGGCCGCATCCGCAAGCTGAAGTCCGAGCGCGCGCAAGCGGGTCTGGAGACGGTGATCGGCGTCGCCGGATGCGTGGCGCAGGCGGAGGGGCAGGAGATCATCCGCCGCTCGCCGGTGGTCGATCTGGTGATCGGCCCGCAGACCTATCACAGGCTGCCGGATGCGGTGCGCAGGGTGCGGAGCGGCGAGAAGGTGGTCGAGACCGACTACGCCATCGAGGACAAGTTCGAGCATTTGCCCCAGCCGAGAAAGGCCGAGGTGATCAAGCGCGGTGTGACTGCGTTCCTGACGGTCCAGGAAGGCTGCGACAAGTTCTGTACCTTCTGCGTCGTGCCCTACACGCGCGGCTCCGAGGTATCGCGTCCGGTCGCCCAGATCATCGCCGAGGCCGAGAAGCTGGCGGATGCCGGCGTGCGCGAGGTGACCCTGCTCGGCCAGAACGTCAACGCCTGGCACGGCGAGGGACCGGACGGCAAGGAATGGGGTCTTGGCCGCCTCCTGTTCCGGCTGGCCGAGGTGCCCGGCATCGCGCGCCTGCGCTACACGACCAGCCATCCGCGCGACATGGACGATGCGCTGATCGAGGCGCACCGTGACCTGCCGATGCTGATGCCCTACCTGCACCTGCCCGTGCAGTCCGGCTCCGACCGCATCCTGAAGGCGATGAACCGCAGGCATACGGCGGCCGACTACCTGAAGCTGATCGACCGCATCCGCGCGGTGCGCGCCGACATTGCCATGTCGGGCGATTTCATCGTCGGCTTCCCCGGCGAGACCGATGCGGATTTCGAGGCGACGCTCGAGATCGTCCGCCAGGTGCGCTACGCGCAGGCGTTCTCGTTCAAGTATTCGCAGCGACCGGGCACGCCCGGGGCGGACATGGGCGGCCAGGTGGACGAGAAGGTGAAGGACGAGCGACTGCAACGGCTGCAGGCGCTGCTTGCGGAACATCAGCGCGAGTTCACGGTTCAGATGATCGGCAAGGAGATCGAACTGCTGATCGAGAAGCCGGGCCGGCAGCCCGGCCAGAAGGTCGGTCGTTCGCCTTGGCTCCAGCCGGTGATTGTTGATGAAACGGCAGGCGAAATCGGTGACATTATCCAGGTGCGAATCATGAAGGCCGGCGTGAACAGCCTCCACGCCGAGCGCATGTGATCGAAGCCGGCGGGAAGGAGACACGTTTGAGCGCCACTGCAGAACTGAAGAACACGCCTTCCGGGGCTTCTGACATGGCGCACATCGTTCTGACCTTCGATAACAACAAGCTGGCGAGCGCGCTCTATGGCCAGTTCGACGAGAACCTGGCGCGCCTGGAGCAGAAGCTCGGCGTTGACATCCGGCCGCGTGGCAACCAGCTGAACATCCGCGGCAACGCGACGGCGGCCGAACAGGCGCGGCGCGCGCTCGATCACCTCTACGGCATCCTTCAGAAGGGCGCCGACATTGCGCAATCGGACGTCGACGGCGCAATCAGGATGTCGTTGTCGGCCGACGACCAGCTCACGCTCCCCACCCTGGAACGGAAAGGCAAGATGGCTGCCGCCCAGATCGCCACCCGCAAGCGCACCATCTATGCCCGCTCGGCCAACCAGGACGCCTACATGCGGGCGCTGGAGCGCTCGGAGATGGTCTTCGGCATCGGTCCGGCGGGCACCGGCAAGACCTATCTGGCCGTGGCGCACGCGGCCATGCTGCTCGAACGCGGCATGGTTGAGCGCATCGTGCTGTCGCGACCGGCGGTGGAGGCAGGCGAGCGGCTCGGCTTCCTGCCGGGCGACATGAAGGAGAAGGTCGATCCTTACCTGCGTCCGCTCTACGACGCACTCTACGACATGATGCCTCCCGACAAGGTCGAGCGCGCCATTGCGGCGGAAGTGATCGAGATCGCCCCGCTCGCCTTCATGCGCGGCCGCACCCTCGCCCATGCGGCGGTGATCCTCGACGAGGCGCAGAACACGACGCCGATGCAGATGAAGATGTTCCTGACGCGTCTGGGCGAGAACTCGCGCATGATCGTCACCGGCGATCCGTCGCAGATCGACCTGCCGCCCAACACCAAGTCTGGCCTGGTGGAAGCGCTTCGCATCCTGACCGACGTCTCGGGCATCGTCACCGTCCGCTTCAACGAGAAGGACGTCGTTCGCCATCCGCTGGTGGCGGAGATCGTCTCCGCCTATGACCGCGAGGCAAAGCTCGCCCGCGGCGGTGCGGTGGAGCACTGACGACGACGGACATGGCTTCCGCAAGATCCAACGACATCGGCGCGGCCGGCTCAATGCCGGCGGCAGGACCGGAAATCGACATTCTCGTCGAGGCGGGCGGCTGGCCGGCGGAAACGGTGCTTGGCGAACTGGCCGAAGCCGCGACCGGCGCCGTGCTGGAGGAACTCGGCATCGCCGGCGAAAGCGAACTCAGCCTAATGTTCACGGATGACGCCAGCATCCGAACCCTCAACGCCGAATGGCGCGGCAAGGACAAGCCGACCAACGTGCTGTCCTTCCCGGCGTCGCCGGTGCGCAAGGGGAGCAAGCAACTCCCGCCGATGCTGGGGGACGTCATCCTCGCTTTCGAGACGGTCGAACGCGAGGCGACACTGGAAGACAAGCCGTTCGACCACCATCTAAGTCACCTTCTCGTCCATGGCCTGCTCCATTTGCTGGGCTATGACCACGAAACGGACGAGGATGCAGAGGAGATGGAAGCGCTGGAACGCCGCGTGCTTGCGAGGCTTGCCATTCGCGATCCCTACGCGTAACAGGAAATGGCATTTGGCCGAACCGAGATGAACGAACCCAGCCAGTCCCCGCCCGCCTCAGCCGGCGGCGATGCGCCTTCCTCAAAATCCGGAGACGGACCGAGTAGAAGCGCGGATCAGCCCCCAGAACGCCAATCCCTGTTCGAGCGTTTTGCCGGGCTTTTCCGCTCTCGCAACGGCTCCACTCTTCGCGAGGATCTGGCCGACGCGCTTGCCGAGGCGGATGCCGACGGCGAGACGTTCTCGCCTGGCGAGAGGGCGATGCTCAAGAACATCCTCAGATTGCGCGAAGTACGCGTCGAGGACACGATGATCCCGCGCGCCGACATCGAGGCTGTCGAACTGTCGACCACGCTCGGCGAACTGATCGGCCTTTTCGAGCGCTCCGGCCATTCGCGCATGCCCGTATACGCCGAGACGCTCGACGATCCCCGCGGCATGGTGCACATCCGCGACATCCTCGGCCACATCACGCGTCAGGCGCGTGGCAAGAAGCCCCGGCAATCGAGGAAGGCTGCAGCCGCCAATGCGCCCGAGACGGCTGCCAATGGAGGCGCGGCATTCAATCTGGGCAATGTCGATCTCACCAAGTCGATCGGCGAGCTCAACCTCATCCGCCCCGTGCTATTCGTGCCCCCGTCCATGCTGGCGTCGGACCTGATGAGCCGGATGCAGGCGCAGCGCGTGCAGATGGCCCTGGTCATCGACGAGTACGGCGGAACGGACGGGCTGGTGTCGCTCGAGGACCTGGTCGAAATGGTCGTCGGCGACATCGAGGACGAGCACGACGAGGAAGTTCCGCTGATCACCCAGACCGGCGAGGGCGTGTTCGTGGTCGACGCCAAGGCCGAGATCGACGACGTCGCCGCCAAGATCGGCGGAGCGTTTGCCGCCGGCGAGCACGGGGAGTCCGTCGACACCATCGGCGGCATGATCTTCAATGCGCTCGGCCGCGTGCCGGCGCGAGGCGAGGTGGTGCAGGCGATCCCCGGCTTCGAGTTCCACGTGCTCGACGCAGACCCGCGCCGCGTCAAGCGCGTGCGCATCGTGCAGGATTTGCGTGGCGAGCGCCGCCGCCGGCCAGCCACTGCCGAGCACGTCGAGTAAGGCGCGGAACCGCGTCGAGATCCGGGAGTTCGAGCCGGAAGTGACGTTCGCCAGTGCGGACGCGCGTTCCGGCATCGCGCTGGCCGACCAGGACGAAGGCTGTGTTCAACGCTCGTCAGCCTGGCGGCCGGAATGCCGCCTTGTGGCGGTCACTGGCGGCAAAGACCGGCCTTGCGCAGGCCCTCGTCGAAGAATGCGCGGCTTGCCGCGTCGGCGTAGGGCAGGGTGATTTCCCAATGCCGCTGCTCGAGCGGGGGCTTCGTTTCGTTCAGCTCGGCGATGACAGTCCCGCACTCCCCGGACCGGCCGAGCTGGCCGAGGGCGGCAAGCAGCGTGCGCAGGACAAAGCGATGGCGGCGCACGCGCAGGGCGCGGCGGCAATAATCCGCTGACTCCTCGAAGTTGCCCAGATGGTATTGCGCGATGGCGGCCTGGCCCAAAAACGTCTCCGACTGCCGGTCGTGGGGATTGAGGCGCAGGCTGCGCAGCATGGGATCGAGAGCTTCGTCCGAGCGTCCGAGGTAGATGCGCGCCCAGCCCAGCGCGAAGTAGCCCAGCGCGAAGTTCGGGGTGAGATCGATCGCACGCTGCGCGGCGGCGATGGCTTCCTCGTGGCGCAACATCAGCAGGCTGGCAAGGAATGATGCGTAGTGGGAATACGGATCCCGCTCGTCAAGCATCACGGCGGTCTTGGCGGCCCGCCATTCGTCGGCGAGCTCTCGGTCTATGTCCTCGCTCCAGCCCCACCAGATGCGCGTGTTCAGGGCGCGGGCAAGGTAGGTGTGTGCGAGCGCGAGGTCGGGATCGAGGTCGAGCGCCCTGCGCAGCCATCTTTCGGCTTCGCGGTTCTCGTCGCGCGTGAACTGCTGGAAAAGCCACATGCCGCGCATGCAATGGTCGAACGCATCGAGGTTCGCCGGGTTCTTGCGGGTCGCCCGACGCCCTTCCGTCAGCAGCATCTCCGGCTCGATTGCTGCGACCACGCTCTGCGTGATTTCGTCCTGAAGGGCGAAAACATCGGAGAAGTCGCGGTCGAACTGCTCGGCGAGCAGGTGATTTCCGGTGCCGGCGTCGATCAGCTGGGCGGTGGCGCGAACCCGGTTCGAGGCTTTCCGGACGCTTCCCTCCAGCACGTAACGCACGCCCAGCTCGCGGGCGATCTGCTTCACGTCCAGCGCGCGGCCCTTGTAGGCGAATGTCGAGTTGCGGGCGACGACGAAGAACCACCGGTAGTGCGACAGGGCCGTGATGATGTCTTCGGTGATGCCGTCGGCAAAATACTCCTGCTCGCGGTCGCCGCTCAGGTTCATGAAAGGCAGGACGGCGATCGACGGCTTGTCCGGCAGCGAGGGCGCCTCGGTGAACACGCCCGCAGCCACGGGGCTGGCGGTCTCCCATTCGACCCGGTGGATGAGCAGCGGCCGGGGTATGTTCTTCAGCAGCCGCTCGCCGATCGCCACGATGCGGAAGTCGTGCTTGCCTGCTCGGCCATGGCGCCGGTCAGGCAGATGCCCGCCGGGGGAGCGATCTCCTGAACGCGCGCCGCGACGTTCACGCCGTCGCCGAGCAGGTCGCCGCGCTCCGCGACCACGTCGCCGAGATTGATCCCGATGCGGAATTCCAGCCGGCGCTCCGACGGCAGGTCGTCGTTGTAGCGCTTCAGCGCCCGCTGAATGGCGACGGCGGAGCGCGCCGCCTGGACGGCGCTCGCGAACTCGATCATGACGCTGTCGCCGGCGGTCCCGAAGATGCGGCCGCCATGCTCGGCGGCCAGATCGGCGATTGTTGTGCGATAGGCGCCGAGCGTACGAAGCGTGGCTTCCTCGTCGGCCGCCACCAACCGGCTGTATCCAGCCACATCCGCGGCGAGAATGGCGGCAAGACGGCGAGTGACCGGCGGATCCTGCATTGCGCGCACCTGGACCGGCCTCAATCTACCCTTTCGGCGGCCAAAGGTCGAACGGCGATTGTGCGCGCTATGCGTCATGCCCGTCGGCCCGCATCTGGCCGAAGCGATCTGGCGAGACCTGCCGCCCGCAGCAGGCGGATCCCTTTCTGCAATGAACGATCCGCAATGAACGATGCGCCATGCGTGTCAGGATCGTTGCAGGATAGTGGATTTTCGCGACCGCGGAAGGCATGATCGCCTCTTCAAGGCAGAAGTCCGATTTCCTATTTGCGTTGTTCGCCCGGGCGAGGGGCGTCGTGGGAGGTGTGGTGACCGTGCCGACAGTGCCCCTCGCAAGCCGTCCAGGCGCCGCTATGTCGCGCCCCTTGAGCGTCATCTCGCACGCCGTCGGAGCGATCCTAGTCGCCATCGGTCTTGCCTGTGCAGTTCCGACCGCCTTCGCCCAGCAGGGCGGGCCCCCCACCGTGACCGTCGCCAAGCCCGTGGTTCGCGACATTGTCGAGGACGACGAGTATGTCGGCCGTTTCGAGGCCGTTGACGACGTTTCGGTTCGCTCGCGGGTCGCGGGCTATCTCGACCAGGTCCATTTCCGCGATGGGGCCATGGTCGCCGAAGGCGAGCTTCTCTTCACCATCGATCGGCGACCGTTCCAGGCGGCCTACGACGCGGCGAAATCGCAGGTGGACGTGACCACGAGCGCCCTGGAATTCGCCAAGTCGCAGCTCGACCGCGCCGAGACGCTCGCCAAGTCGGGCAATCTCTCGATTTCGACGCTCGACGACCGCCGCCGCGAGTTTCTGGCCACCCAGGCCCAGCATCAGGGCGCCGAGGCGTCGCTGCGCAACGCAAGCCTCAGCCTCGAGTTCACCGAGATCAAGGCGCCGGTCAGCGGCCGCATCGGCCGGCGTCTGGTGTCGCCCGGCAATCTCGTCGAGGCGAACTCCACCCTGCTCACCACGATCGTGGCGGTGGATCCGATCGATTTCTACTTCGACATCGACGAGCGCTCCTACTTCGCCTACGCCCGGGATGCCCGCACGCGCGGGGCCGTGATGCAGGAGGGCGGTGGCGGGCTGGATGTCGTCGTCCACGTCGCCGACCGCAACGAAGCGCCGTTCGCGGGCAAGCTGGACTTCGCCGAGAACCGCCTCGACAACGCCACCGGAACGATGCGGGTGCGCGCCCGGTTCGACAACAAGGACGGCGTCCTGCAACCCGGTATGTTCGGCCGTATCAATGTGCCGGGCTCGCTGCCGCATCGGGGCGTGCTGCTGCCGGACGAGGCCATCGGGGCCGACCAGAACCGCCGCATCGTCTTCGTGGTCGACGATGCCGGCATGGTTTCGACCAAGGAAGTCCGCACCGGCCCGCGCATTGACGGCTACAGGGTCATCCGCGAGGGACTGACAGGCGACGAGACGGTCGTGATCAACGGGCTGATGCGGGTGCGCCCCGGCGTCACCGTCAAGCCCGAGCTGGTCACCCTTCCGCCGACCGTGGTGGCGGAGGAATAGCCGCCATGAGCTTCGCCCACTTCTTCGTCGACCGCCCCATCTTCGCGGCCGTCCTTTCGATCCTGCTGCTGGTCGTCGGCGGCATCGCCTACACGCAGCTTCCGGTCGCGCAGTATCCCGAGATCGCGCCGCCGACCATCGTGGTGCGCGCCTCCTATCCCGGCGCCGACGCCGAGACCATCGCCGCGACCGTGGCGACGCCGCTGGAACAGGAGATCAACGGCGTCGAGCACATGCTCTACATGTCGTCCTACTCCTCGGGCGACGGTTCGATGTCGCTGACGATCACCTTCAAGCTCGGCACCGACCTGGATGCCGCGCAGGTGCTGGTGCAGAACCGGGTTTCGATCGCCGAGCCGCGCCTGCCGGAGGAGGTGCGGCGCCTTGGCGTGACCACGGCCAAGAGTTCGCCCGACCTGATGATGGTCGTGCACATGCTGTCGCCGGACGACACCTACGACCAGCTCTACGTGTCCAACTACGCCCGCTCGCGCATACGCGACGTGCTGCTCAGGCTCGACGGCGTCGGCGATGTCAGCATCTTCGGCGAGCGCGAGTATTCGCTGCGCATCTGGCTGGACCCCGACAAGCTCGCCTCTCTCGGCATGACCGCCGGCGACGTGGTGCAGTCGCTGCGCGACCAGAATGTGCAGGTTTCGGGCGGCTCCATCGGCGCGCCGCCGGTAACGGGGGAGTCCGCCTTCCAGTACACCGTCACCACGCAGGGCCGCTTCGAGGACGCCCGCGATTTCCGTTATGTCATCGTCAAGTCGACCGAGGACGGCCGGCTGATCTCGCTCCAGGACGTCGCCCGCATCGAACTCGGCGCACGCGACTACATCACCAATTCGTACCTGAACGGCAAGCAGGCGGTAGCCCTGGGCATATTCCAGCGGCCGGGAACGAATGCGCTGGGCGCTGCCGAAGACATCATGAACACGATGCGGCGTCTGTCGGCCGACTTTCCCAAGGGGCTGACCTACGAGATCGTCTATAACCCGACCGAGTTCATCTCGGCATCGATCAACGAGGTCTACAAGACGATCCTGGAGGCGGTGCTCCTGGTGGTCGTCGTGATCATTGTGTTCCTCCAGTCCTGGCGCATGTCGCTGGTGCCGATCGTCGCGATTCCCGTGTCGCTGATCGGCGCAATGGCGGTGCTCTACGCCTTCGGCTTCTCGCTCAACATGCTGACGCTGTTCGGCCTGGTGCTCGCGGTCGGCATCGTCGTGGACGATGCGATCGTGGTTGTGGAGAACATCGAGCGCAACATCTCGCTCGGGCTGTCGCCGCGCGAGGCGGCGCACCGCACGATGGACGAGGTGGGTACCGCGGTTCTGGCTATCTCGCTGGTGCTGATCTCGGTGTTCGTGCCGACCGCCTTCATCCCCGGCATCTCCGGCCAGTTCTACCTTCAGTTCGCCATCACCATCGCCGTGTCGACGGCGATCTCTGCGTTCAATTCGCTGACGCTGTCCCCCGCGCTGGCCGGCGTGATTTTCAAGCCGCATCAGGCGGGCCACGAGCCGCGCTTCGCCCTCGTACGGTTCGGCCAGAGGCTGGCCGACGGGTTCAACCGCGGCTTCGACGCGCTGGCGCATGGCTACGCCAGGCTCGTCCACGTCCTGGTGGGCTCGACGGCGGTGCTGCTTGCCATGCTCGCCATCTTCGCCGCCCTGATCTACGCCACCTATAACATGCTCCAGGTCGTGCCGCGCGGCTTCATACCGTCTATGGACCAGGGCTACGCGATCGTGGTCGTGCAACTGCCGGAGGGCGCTTCGCTGGGCAGGACGGACGCGGTGATCCGCAGGGCGTCCGAGATCGTCAACAAGACGCCCGGCGTCGCGAACGCCGTCGCCTTCGCGGGCTTTTCCGGCGCGACCTTCACCAACGCCAGCAATGCCGGCGTGATCTTCGCGCCCTTCGAGAGCTTCGACAAACGGCTGGAGGAGGGCAACAGCTCCGACAAGATCGTCGGCGCTCTGTTTGCCACCCTGCAGAGCATCGAGGAGGCGTTCATCATCGCGCTGCCGCCCCCGCCGGTGAGCGGCATCGGCAATTCCGGCGGCTTCAAGATGATGATCCAGGAGCGCAACAGCTCCGACATGCGCCCGATCCTCGCGCTCACCCAGGAGATCGCGGCCAAGGCGAACCAGACTCCCGGGCTCGTCGGCATCTTCACCACCTTCTCCGCTTCCAGTCCGCAGTTCTTCCTGGAGATCGACCGCGACAAGGCGCGCATGCTCAACGTGCCGATCCCCAACATCTTCGAGACGCTGTCGATCAATCTCGGCACGGCCTACGTCAACGACTTCAACGCCTTCGGCCGCGTCTACCAGGTGCGCGCACAGGCCGATCAGACCTTCCGGCTCGAACGCGACGACATCCTCAGGCTCAAGGTGCGATCGGCCTCCGGCGCGCTGGTGCCGCTGGGCACGCTGGTCGAGATCCGAGACGTGACCGGTCCGTCGCTGGTGCAGCGCTACAACATGTACGTCTCGGTGCCGTTGCAAGGCTCCGCGGCGTCCGGCGTCTCCACCGGCACGGCGCTCAACCTCATGGAGGGGATCGCCACAGAGACGCTGCCGCAGGGGACGGCGTTCGAATGGACCGAGCTTGCCCTGCAGGAGCGGCAGACGGGCAACACGGCGATCTTCATCTTCGGCCTCTCGGTCCTCTTCGTTTTTCTCGCGCTGGCCGCGCAGTACGAGAGCTGGATCATGCCCTTCGCCATCGTGCTGATCGTGCCGCTGAGCGTGCTCGCCGCCCTCCTGGGCGTTGCCTGGCGCGGACTGGACAACAACGTGCTCGTGCAGATCGGCCTGATCGTCCTTGTCGGACTCGCGGCCAAGAACGCCATCCTCATCGTCGAGTTCGCGCGGCAGGGGCAGGAGCGGGGCGCGTCGCCGGTGGATGCCGCGGTCGAGGCCGCGCGCCTTCGGCTGCGGCCGATCCTGATGACGGCCTTCGCCTTCATCCTCGGTGTCGTGCCGCTGATGATCGCGACCGGACCGGGGGCGGAAATGCGCCAGTCGCTCGGCACGGCGGTGTTCTCCGGCATGCTCGGCGTCACCTTCTTCGGCCTCTTCCTGACGCCGGTCTTCTATGTCGCGCTCAGGCGGCTGTTTCCGCTGCGCATCGTTGCGCCGGCCGAGGCGACCGCTGCGGAACCTGCGGAATAGGCTGCAAGCACTGGTGGCGTGCGCGCAGCTGCACGGAGCGGCGGCTGTTCCGGTAAGGCGGGCGTTGTTTGGAGCCAGCAGCCCTTGCTGCTAAATCTAGGCTTCTTTGATTCGACTATCCCGGAACCATATGGAAGGCTTTGCCGGCAGGATCGTTTTGCTGTGGGGTTGGCGGCGTGTGCTGACCGCATTCCTTGCTGGCGCGCTGGCTGCGTTGGGGCAGGCGCCCTACGACTTCTTTGCCGTCGGTTTCGTCTCCTTTCCCGTTCTCGTCTGGCTGCTGGACGGCGCCACGGCATGTTCGCCCGCCGGCTTGCTGAAACGGTTGCGGCCGGCATTCGCGACCGGCTGGTGGTTCGGCTTCGGCTACTTTGTCGCCGGTCTCTGGTGGGTCGGAGGCGCTCTCCTGGTCGAGGCCGATGCCTTTGCCTGGGCTCTGCCGCTGGCCGTGTTGGGCCTGCCAGCCCTTCTGGCTGTTTTCTTCGGCCTCGCAGCCGTTCTGGCGCGCCTGTTCTGGGGCGAGGGCGTCGGTCGCATCGCAGCACTTGCGGCGGCGTTCGGCGTGGCGGAATGGCTGCGTGCGGTGGCGTTCACCGGGTTTCCCTGGAACCCGGTCGGCTATATTGCGATGCCGGTTCCCCTTCTCATGCAGTCGGTGGGCGTCGTCGGGACCATGGGCATGAACGTGCTGGCCGTCTTCGTGTTCTCGATGCCGGCGCTGCTCGCAGCTCGCAGTCATCGCGCGGCAGGGGCCGCGCTCGCCGCCCTGCTGGCGGTGGCGCATGTCGGCTACGGCGCCTGGGCGCTGTCGTGGCCCGCCCCAGCCGGCGAGAACAAGCTGTCCGTGCGTATCGTCCAGCCCTCGATCGACCAGAGCGAGAAATGGGAAGGCTCGGTGCGCGACCGCATCTTCAAGACGCTGCTCGACCTCTCGGCGCTGCCGGTGGCCGAGGGACAGCCGAAACCGGAGCTCATCCTCTGGCCGGAAACCTCCCTTCCGTTCCTGCTCACCGAGCGCCCGGATGCGCTGGTCGCCATGGGAGAACTGCTGCAGCCGGGACAGATGCTGATGGCGGGGATCGTTCGCGAAGAGGGCGGGGCGCCGTCGGGCAGCGCCCGCTACTACAACTCCGTCGTCGCGATCAACGATGCCGGCGTCATCGTGGACGCGGTCGACAAGGTGCATCTGGTGCCGTTCGGCGAATACCTGCCGTTCCAGGACATCCTGGGCGAACTCGGCCTGCAGAAGGTCGTTACGCTTCCGCTCGACTTTGCCGCGGGCTCGGCGAGGCATGCGATGACCCTCCCCGGCGGCATGCGCGGCGTTCCGTTCGTCTGCTATGAGATCATCTTCCCGACGCTCGTAGCTGCAGACACCGGCGCGGCCGACGTCATTATCAACGTCACCAACGACGCGTGGTTCGGAGATACGCCGGGCCCGTATCAGCACTTCAGGCAGGCCCAGATACGTGCTGCCGAATCCGGCCTGCCGGTGCTCCGCTCGGCCAACAACGGAATCTCCGGCGTCATCGACGCCCGCGGCCGCGTGGTCGACGCCCTTGCGATCGACGCGAGAGCAGTGATCGATGCAACAGTCGCGACCTCCGGGCAAGACAGGGCGATCCCTGTCAATCCGTCGCTCAATGGCGTGTTCGTCCTTGGCTTTTTTGTGCTATTCTGCGTTGGCTTTGGTGTTCGCAGTCGGTTCCGTTCGAATTGACAGCTCGAAACCGGCGAACATATTGCTGCATCGCCGCATTGTCATTGCCTTGCATGGTGAGTGATTGAAGCAGAAGCGCGGGACCCCCGGGGGGCAAAGAACAACGACAACAAGCCGCGCAACGGCGAGGAGTGAGATGGATAATACCAAGAAGCCGAATCCGATAGATGTACATGTCGGTGGCCGGATCCGCATGCGCCGCAACATGCTCGGCATGAGTCAGGAAAGGCTGGGTGAAAGTCTTGGCATTACCTTCCAGCAGGTCCAGAAATACGAGAAGGGGACCAATCGCGTCGGCGCGAGCCGCCTGCAGGACATCGCATCAATCCTGAACACTCCGGTCTCCTTCTTCTTCGAGGATGCGCCGAGCCGGGATTCGATCGCTGCGCCCCTGCGTGCGGAGGAGGGACCGAATGCGTCTGCGATGGAGTTCTGCACCAGCGCCGAGGGCTTGATGCTCAACCGCGCGTTCGTGAGGATCTCGAACCCGAAGACGCGGAAGCGGCTGATCGATCTTGTCAAGACGCTGGCCGAGGAGGACGACGCCTGACCATGTTGCCCGCCTTGGGCGATCGCGGCCGCAGGCGTCGCCAAATGCCGAGGAAATGAAGTTTTCGCGGGGCCGCACCCTGCGGAATATCGGTCCTTGACGACCCGCGATCTGTATGGCTAACACGACGCACCAACGGGTTTGACAGCGTCAGCCCGCTTCGAGAGGGATAGCCCGTGTCACGCCAGAACTACCTTTTCACCAGTGAATCTGTGTCCGAAGGTCATCCCGACAAGGTGTGCGACCGGATCTCGGACGAAATCGTCGATCTGGTCTACCGCGAGGCGAAGAAGTCCGGGATGAATCCCTGGGACGTCCGCGTGGCCTGCGAGACGCTTGCGACGACCAACCGCGTCATCATCGCTGGCGAGGTCAGGGTGCCGGACACGCTGCTGAAGAAGGGCAAGGACGGCAAGCCGCTGCTCGACGCCAGCGGACATCCGGTGATCAACCCCTCCAAGTTCCGCTCCGTCGCCCGCAAGGCGATCCGCGACATCGGCTACGAGCAGAGCGGCTTCCACTGGAAGAACGCCAAGATCGACGTGCTGCTGCACGCGCAGTCGGCCGACATCGCGCAGGGCGTCGACAAGGCCGCCGACGCCAACACCGAGGGCGCTGGCGACCAGGGCATCATGTTCGGCTACGCCTGCAGCGAGACGCCGGACCTCATGCCGGCGCCGATCTATTACAGCCACAAGGTGCTGGAACTGCTGTCCGCCGCCCGCCGCGAAGGCAAGGGCGATGTCGGCAGGCTCGGCCCAGACGCCAAGAGCCAGGTCACCGTCCAGTATGTCGACGGCAAGCCGGCGGCCGTCACGCAGATCGTGCTGTCCACCCAGCACCTCGACGACAAGTGGGATTCCGGCAAGGTCCGCACCGTGGTCGAGCCCTTCATCCGGCAGGCGCTGAACGGCCTCCAGATCGCCGACGACTGCAACTGGTACATCAACCCGACCGGCAAGTTCGTCATCGGCGGTCCGGACGGCGACGCCGGCCTCACCGGCCGCAAGATCATCGTCGACACCTACGGCGGCGCCGCGCCCCACGGCGGTGGCGCGTTCTCCGGCAAGGACACGACCAAGGTCGACCGCTCGGCCGCCTATGCGGCGCGCTACCTCGCCAAGAACGTGGTGGCCGCCAAGCTGGCGGAGCGCTGCACGATCCAGCTCTCCTACGCCATCGGCGTCGCCCAGCCGCTGTCGGTCTATGTCGACCTGCACGGCACCGGCAAGGTCGAGGAGTCGAAGCTGGAGGACGTGCTGCGCGAGGTCATGGACCTGTCGCCGTCGGGAATCCGCCGCCATCTCGACCTGAACAAGCCGATCTACGCCAAGACCACGGCGTATGGGCATTTTGGCCGAAAGCCGGGCCGCGACGGGTCGTTCGCGTGGGAGCGGACCGATCTCGTCAAGGCGATCAAGGAAGCGGTGGCGGCCTGACGCCGAGCCAGTCCGATGACCGAAGAGAACCGGCGTTCACGCGCGACCGAGGCGTTTTTCGGGCGTCGCCGGGGCAAGGGCCTTCGGACCATGCCCGGGACGGCGCTCGAAACCCAGCTTCCCGTCTACAGGATCGATCTCTCGTCGCCGGCGCCGGGCGACCTGCGCGAACTGTTTCGCGCGCCCGTCTCGCGCCTGCGCCTGGAGATCGGTTTTGGCGGCGGCGAGCATCTGCTGCACGAAGCGCGCCGTTTTCCTGACACCGGCTTCATTGGCGTTGAGCCTTTCGTCAACAGCATGGCGAAGATGATGCTTGCGGTGGCCAAGCAGCCGCAGCCCAACCTGCGCGTTTATGACGATGATGCGACGCAACTGCTCGACTGGCTTCCGGCGACCTGCCTCGACGGCATCGACCTGCTCTACCCCGACCCATGGCCGAAGAAGCGGCACTGGAAGCGGCGCTTTGTCAGCAAGGTGAACCTCGATCGCTTCGCCCAGGCGATGAAGCCGGGAGCGCTCCTCCGCTTCGCGTCCGACATCGACACCTATGTCAACTGGACGCTGCTTCACTGCCGCGCCCATCCGGATTTCGAGTGGCTGGCGACATCCGCCGCCGACTGGCACACGCCCTACGACGGTTGGCCGAGCACACGCTACGAGGCCAAGGCGATCCGGGAAGGAAGGCCTCCTGCGTATCTGACGTTCCGCAGGCTCTGAGGTCAGCGGCGGCCCATGAGGAGGCCGGCCCTCGGACGTGTCAACCCGCCGCCAGTGCCGGAAACCGCACGGCAACCTTTAGTCCGCGACGATCGCGTCCCTCGCCGAGTTCGATCGAACCTCCGAACACTCGCGCGATCTCCTCGACGATCGGTAGGCCCAGTCCCGCACCCGGCTTGCCGCTGCCGCGTGCGAAGCGCTGCATCACCCTTTGCCTGTCCTCGGCCGACAGGCCCGGGCCGTTGTCCTCCACGGCAAGCAAGACGTCGCCGTCCAGATGGACGCTGACGGTCGCTTCCGCGCCATCACCCGAGTAGGCGATCGCGTTGGCAATGAGGTTGTCGATCAGTTCCCCGATCAGCAGCTGGTCGCCTCGTATCAGGTGCGGTACGTCGCCCTCGAAGCCGAGATCTACATGCGCGTCACCAGCGCGGACCACGTGCTCGGCGGTGCGGTCGCGGGCGAGCGCGGTCAGGTCGAGCGGCTCGAAGGTCGTCAATTTCTCGGAATCCGCCGCATCGATCCTGGCAAGCAGCAGGAGCTGGGCCAGCACGCGCTCGGCATGCGCGACCGCCTCGTCGCCGGCATTGGCGGCGTCGCGGGCGTCTTCAACGGTGGGAGCACGCTGTGCGAGCGCCAGCTGCGTGCGGATGATCGCCATCGGCGTGCGCAACTGGTGGCTGGCGTTGCCGGTGAAGTTGCGCATGGCGGAAAGGGTGCTGCCCAGCCGCGCCATGAACAGGTTCACTGTGTCGACGAGGCCGCGCACCTCGTTGGGCACGATCTGCTCTATTGGCTGCAGGTCGTTGGGACTGCGCTCGGCGATGGCGTCGCGAAGCCGGTAGAGCGGCCGCAGGGAGGCAGTGACTGCGATCCACACCAGGACGGCCGCCAGGGCGATCAGCGCCCCGAGTCGCAGCGCCGAGCGCAGCAGGATGGTGTGGGTTAGCTGGCTTCGCGCGATGGTGGTTTCGGCCACCGTGACGACATAGGGGACCGAATTGATGCCGGTCGATGCCGATCGCGCCAGCACGGCGACGCGGATCGGTTCGCCGCGGAAGGTCGCGTCGGCGAAGGCGGTTGTCTCGCGCGCGAGGCCCTCGATGCTCGGCAACTCCTGGTAGCCCGTGATGAAGTTGCCGGGCGGACCGTCCACGCGATAGAAGACCCGGTCCTGCGCAGCCGAGGTCAGCATTTCGAGGGCAACATAGGGGATGTCGACTTCGAGCGTGCCATCTTCGGCGACGACCACGCGCTCGGCGATCGCTAAGGCGGAGCCTGCGAGCACCCGGTCCGATACCGAGTCAGCGGTGCTTGCCGCCTCGCGGTAGGAATCGGCCAGTGCGATCAGCCCGATCAGCACCAATGGCGCCAGCAGCCAGGCGAGCAGCCGGCGGCGGAGCGAATAGGATCGCCCGGGGGCCATCAATCGGGTTTCGCCTGCTCGAGATAATAGCCGATGCCGCGGGCCGTGCGGACGGTCAGGCCGTGGGGCGCGAGCCGTCTGCGCAGGCGGCTGACGTACTGCTCGATGGCGTTGTGGCTGAGGTCGTCGTCGAAGCCGGCCAGCGACTCCATGATCGCCTGCTTGGTGACGACCTTGCCGGAGCGCAGGAAGAGCGTTTCCAGAAGGGAGCGCTCCCGGGCCGGGATGTCGAGCTGCGCGCCGTTCGCCGAGAACGACCTGGCGTTGAGATCGAGCGTAACGGAACCCAGCGAGAGCACTGTGCGATTCACGCCGGCGCGGCGGCGCAGCAGCGAGCGCACGCGGGCCTCCAACTCGTCGACGTCGAACGGCTTGGTCAGGTAGTCGTCCGCGCCGAGATCTAGCCCCTGTACGCGATCGCCGAGTTCTCCGCGCGCCGACAGGATCAGCACGCTGACCTCGTTCTGCCGCGCACGCAGCGCGCGGAGCACCTCGAGGCCGTCCATATCAGGCAGGTTCAGGTCGAGTATAACGAGGTCGAAGCGTTCAGTGCTCAGCACGGCGACCGCCGATGCGCCGTCGCCGACCACATCGACCGCATAGCCGTCGCCCTTTAGTACGGCAAGCAGGCCGCGCGCCAGCGTGTCACTGTCCTCGACGATCAGGATTCTCAAATCACGCCCTCCAGCCCGACACTAGCGAGCGCTCCAGCGATTGTGAACAGAGGCCCGCTGGGGCATTCTTCCGGCATGCGTTGCCTTCTTCTTGCCGCCGCGGCGGCGTTCGCCATTCTGCCCACCTTCGCCGAAGCCGAGACGACGCTGTTCCCGGCGCGTGACGGCAATCCAGCCGCGCGCACGCTGACGATCTACTCGGCGCTCGACACGCCGATCGCGCGCCCGATGGTCGCCGGTTTCCAGGCGGCCAATCCCGACATTGCCGTCAGTTACTCGGATCTGCTGACGTCCGACATCTATGACCGCATCGTGGCGGAAACTGATGCCGGCGAGGGCACCGCCGATGTCGCCTTTTCCTCGGCGATGGACCTTCAGGTCAAGCTCGCCAATGACGGCTATGCCCAGGAGAGCGAGCTGCCGTTGAGCGCGCGCTGGCCGCGCTGGGCGAACTGGCGGAACACAGCCTATGCGCTGACCTTCGAGCCGGCCGTATTCGTCTACCACAAACCGAGTTTCCCGGACGCGCCGCCACCGGCGACGCGGGGCCAGCTGGTCGACTACCTGCGCGAGCAAGGCGACAAGGCCTATGGCCGCATCGCCACCTACGACATCGAGCGCTCCGGCGTCGGCTTCATGTTCATGTCGCGCGACCAGGAGCAGTTTCCCGACATCTGGTCGGTGGTGCGTTCGATGGGCGCGGCGGGAGTAAAACTGTA
Source organism: Mesorhizobium shangrilense (assembly GCF_028826155.1). Taxonomy (NCBI): domain Bacteria; kingdom Pseudomonadati; phylum Pseudomonadota; class Alphaproteobacteria; order Hyphomicrobiales; family Phyllobacteriaceae; genus Arvimicrobium; species Arvimicrobium flavum. The sequence continues at coordinate 34,015 of NZ_JAQGPN010000001.1, read as the reverse complement.
TTCGACCAGCTCCGCGATCCTGGAGAGGATCGCCGACGGCCGCTTCGTCCTCGGCTACAACATCCTTGGGTCCTACGCAGCCGAGTGGGCGGCGCGGAATGCTGATCTCGGCATCGTGCTGCCCAAGGACTATACAATCGTCATGTCGCGCATCGGCCTGGTGCCGAAAGCCGCGCGTGAGCCCGAACTCGGCCGCAAGTACATCGCCTACATGATGTCGGCCGAAGGCCAGGCGATCATGGCCCGCAGGTTGCACATCGCCGCCGTCAACCCGGAAGTCTCGGGAGACAATACGGCCAGTTCCATGCAGGCGGCGATGGGCGCGCAATTGCGGCCGGTGCCCGTGAGCCCGGGGCTCATGGTCTATCTCGACCAGGTCAAGCGCTCGCGCATGATCAAGCGCTGGAATGAAGCCCTGAGGGGCCAGTAGAAATGACGCGAGATGTGCGGCATGATCGCCCAAACGTGTCAGGTAGATGTCAGCTTGGCCCGCTAGGGTTGTCGAAGGTGCGGTCCGTTGGAGGCGGACGCGCCCGCAGATCTGGGAGGATCTCGAGCCGATCGGGTTTTGCCGGGTGCGTCGCGACCAGCGGCGGTTCTCGGTCCGAACGGCCGTCCTTCCAACCCTATCAACGTCGGCGTCCGCCGTTTGTTTGCCTGGACGCCCAAGCACCGGCTTTCACCCGCCCCAACGGGAGGCCGCAAAGGGAGGTTCGACAATGAAGCAGTACATCTGGGCGTCGATCATCGCGGCTGCGATGGCGCTGCCGGCCGCTGCGGCCGACTACAAGATCATGGCGCCGGCAGCACCGGGTGGCGGCTGGGACCAGACCGCCCGCTCCATGCAGGCCGCGCTCCAGGACGAGCAGATCTCTTCCAGCGTGCAGGTGACCAACGTTCCGGGCGCCGGCGGCACCATCGGCCTCGCGCAGTTCGTCAACCAGGCAAGCGGCGACGCCTCGCAGCTTATCGTCGGCGGCTATGTCATGGTCGGCGCGATCCTGACCAACAATTCGCCCGTCACGCTCGATCAGGTCACGCCGATCGCGCGCCTCACCGGCGAGTACGAGGCGCTCGTCGTTCCGGCCGCCTCGGACATCAAGGACATGGCCGGCCTTGTCGAGAAGCTGAAGGCCGATCCGGGCTCGGTATCCTGGGGCGGCGGTTCGGCCGGCGGCACTGACCACATCACGGCCGGCCTGATCGCCAAGGCGGTCGGCGTCGACCCGACCAAGGTCAACTACATCGCCTTCTCAGGCGGCGGCGAGGCGCTTGCCGCGATCCTCGGCAACCAGGTCACCGTCGGCATCTCCGGCTATGGCGAGTTCGCCGAGCAGGTGAAGGCGGGCACGCTGCGCGTCATCGGCATCTCGTCGGACGAGAAGATCGCGGGCATTGACGCGCCGACCTTCAAGGAAGGCGGCGTCGACGTCTCGATCCAGAACTGGCGCATGGTGGCAGCGGCCCCCGGCATCAGCGACGAACAGAAGACCGCCATCATCGGCGACGTCGAGAAGATGGTGAACTCCGCCAGCTGGCAGAAGACGCTGGCCGACAAGGGCTGGGCCAACACCTATCTCGCCGGCGACGACTTCGCCGCGCAGCTCAAGAAGGACACCGAGGCGACTTCAGCCATCCTGAAAGACATCGGTCTCGTGAAATGAGCGAAACCGGTCGATCGCCGGAAGAGCGCCGCCCTGACCGGGCGGCGTTCGTCATTGCCGCGGTTCTGATCATCGTGGCGATCCTCATCGCCTTGTCGACGTCGCAGACCGGGGGCGTCGCCGGCTATTCTCCGGTGGGGCCGAAGACCTTTCCCTACATCATCGCCGGTGGCCTGTTCGGGCTCGGCGTGCTGACTGCGATCGAGGCCTGGCGAGGCGACTTTCCGGAGCGCGAGCCGCAGGCCTTCGGGCCGATGTTCTGGATCATCGGCGGCCTCACGATCCAGATGCTCACCATGAAGACGGTCGGCTTCTCGATCGCCACCGGGCTGCTGTTCGCCGCGACCGCGAAGGGTTTCGGGCGCGGCCCGCTATGGCAGACCGTTCCGATCGGCATCGTCTTCGCCTTCGTGGTCTGGTTCATCTTTGCCAAGGGCCTGCAGCTCAGCCTTCCGGCAGGGCCGCTGGAACACCTGTTTTAGCCGGGGAGGGCAAGGCCGATGAACACCTTCGAGCTGCTCGGTCAGGGTCTCCTGACGGCGATGCAATGGTCAAACCTCTTCTATGCGCTGGTCGGCGTGACGCTTGGCACAGCCGTCGGCGTGCTGCCGGGCATCGGTCCGGCGCTCACCGTCGCGCTGCTTCTGCCGGTCACCTACAAGCTTGACCCGGCCGGGTCGTTGATCATGTTCGCCGGCATCTACTATGGCGGCATGTATGGCGGCTCGACCACCTCGATCCTGCTCAACACGCCGGGCGAGAGCGCTTCGATCGTCACTGCGCTGGAGGGCAACAAGATGGCCCGCCAGGGCCGCGGCGGTCCGGCTCTGGCGACTGCAGCCATCGGCTCCTTCATCGCCGGCCTGCTGGCGACCCTGGGCCTGGCCTTCATCGCGCCCTCGGTGGTCAAGTTCGCGCTTTCCTTCGGCCCAGCCGAGTATTTCGGGCTGATGTTGCTGGCCTTCATGACGGTGTCGGCGGCCTTCGGCGAGTCGACCCTGCGTGGGCTCACTTCACTGTTCATCGGATTGGCGCTCGGCCTCATCGGCATCGACCAGCTGACCGGCCAGACCCGCCTCGCGATGGGGCTGCCGAACCTGTTCGACGGTATCTCGGTGACCACGCTGGCCGTGGCGCTATTTGCGATCGGCGAAACGCTGGCCGTCGTCGCCGCCAAGCACATGGCGGAGGAAAAGGTCGAATCCGTCAAGGGATCGGTCTGGATGAGCAGGCAGGACTGGAGGCGTTCGTGGGCGCCGTGGCTGCGGGGCACGGCAATCGGTTTCCCCATCGGCGCGATGCCGGCGGGCGGGGCCGACGTCTCCAGTTTCCTCTCCTATGCCGCTGAGAAGAATTTTTCCAAGCATCCTGAAGACTTCGGCAAGGGGGCGATCGAAGGCGTCGCCGGTCCTGAGGCGGCCAACAATGCCTCTGCCGCCGGCACACTGGTGCCGCTGCTGACGCTTGGGCTTCCGACTACGGCGACGGCAGCGATCATGCTGGCAGGCTTCCAGCAGTTCGGTCTGCAGCCGGGACCGTTGCTCTTCGTCACCAATGCGCCCCTGGTGTGGGGGCTGATTGCCAGCCTGCTGGTCGCCAATCTGATGCTGATCGTGCTGAACCTGCCGCTGATCGGGTTGTGGGTGAAGCTGCTGACCATCCCGCGGCACTGGCTCTATGCCGGCATCCTGGTGTTCGCCACGTTGGGCACCATCGGCGCCGACGGCTCGACCTATCACCTGTTCGGCGTGCCGGTCTCGTTCGGACTGGGGCTGCTGATGCTGTTCGGGATACTCGGCTACCTGCTGCGCCGCTTCCACTACCCGATCGCGCCGGTCGTCGTGGGCCTCATCCTCGGGCCGATGGCGGAGAAGAGCCTCAGGCAGGCGCTGCAGATCAGCCAGGGCGACCCGCTGGCGCTCTTCCATTCCTGGATCGCGGTGTTTCTCTGGGCGCTGGCGCTGACGGCTGTCTTCCTGCCGATGTATTTGCGCTATCGCGGCAAGGGCAAGGTGCTCGCCCAGATCGCCGGCGATAGCGACTGAGGGAATTTTGGCCGACCGCCGGCGTCCCTTGCGGGTCAGCCAGGCGGTCGTCGCGTGCCGCTATGCGCGGCGGAACAGGCCGTGTTTAGCGGCCGATCTGACGGAACTGCTCCGGGTCGATCCCGAGGCCGCGCAGATGGCGCGCCGCGGGCTGACGTCTGTTGCGGACGGCGGCTGCCGTTGCGACCGCGTCGCCGATGATGCCGAGCACCTCGCTGAGGGTGATGCGTTTTGGGGTAGTCATTGTTCCTGCTTTCCAGTGCCTCATTGTGCGCTGCAACATAGATAGTGCAGCGCACACCGATCTTCCAGAGCTCTGTCTGCAGGGCTGCCATGTCGGTATGCATGGCCCCGCCGCGTCGCTCGGCCGATGTGGCTAGGGCGAAAACGTCGTGAAAAAGACCGAAAACTCCATGATAGAGGCGCCGCCGTTGTCTAAGCCTTGCAAACCGCCGGGATTGGGACTATATCGGCCTCAAATTCTTGGTCGGTATGACGAAGAGTGGGTCCAACCGGTCCCGCTCTTTTTTGTTACCTGGCAGCGCCACAGTGGAGACTTGATGACCGAAGACGTGACGGCACGCGACGAAGGCGATGATCGCATCATCCGCGAGAGCGGCGTCGACGCGCGTATCGCGGCGATCATCGCGCCGGTGCTGCGCGGCATAGGTTTCCGCCTCGTCCGCGTCCGCCTGTTCGGTCAGAACGGTCTGACGCTGCAGATCATGGCCGAGCGCAATGACGGGACCATGACCGTCGAGGATTGCGAAGAGGTCAGCCGGGCGGTGTCACCTGTCCTCGACGTGGAAGATCCGGTCGAAAAGGCGTATCATCTGGAAGTGTCCTCGCCGGGTATAGATCGCCCGCTGGTCCGGAAATCCGATTTCGCGGTGTGGCAGGGTCACTTGGCGAAGATCGAGACTTCGATCATGGTCGCCGACCGCAAGCGGTTTCGCGGCAAGATCACGTCCGCCGACGAAAATGGCGTCGAGCTCACCCGCGACCAGCCGGCCTACGGCGAAGAACCCACGGTCAGCCTGCCTTACGAGGCGATATCGGAAGCGCGGCTGATACTGACCGACGACCTGATCCGCGATGCGCTGTCGAAGGACAACAAGGCGCGCAAGGAAGCCAGGAAGCGGCGCGGCGAATTGGACGACGATGCGTCGGATGACGACGCTGAAGCCGGCCCCGCCGAGGCCGACGAGTAGTATTGAATATGCGGATCTCGTTGTCCGCAACCTGTCAGGGAGACAAAAATGGCAGTCAGTGCGAACAGACTTGAGCTGCTGCAGATCGCCGATGCGGTCGCGCGCGAAAAGTCGATCGACAAGAGCATCGTGATCGCCGCGATGGCCGACGCCATCCAGAAGGCCGCGCGCTCGCGTTACGGCCAGGAGACGACCATCCGCGCCGACATCAATCCGAACACCGGCGAGATGAAGCTGCAGCGCCTCATGGAGGTCGTCGAGACCGTCGAGGATTTCGACAAGCAGATCTCGATCGAGGACGCCCGCCGCCGCAATCCGGACGCCGAGCCGGGCGACTTCATCGCCGAGCAGCTGCCGCCGATGGATTTCGGCCGTATCGCCGCCCAGTCGGCCAAGCAGGTCATCGTGCAGAAAGTGCGCGAGGCCGAGCGTGATCGTCAGTACGACGAGTACAAGGATCGCATCGGCGAGATCGTCAACGGCACGGTGAAGCGCGTCGAGTACGGCAACGTCATCGTCGACCTTGGCCGCGGCGAGGCCATCATCCGCCGCGACGAGCTCATTCCGCGCGAGAACTACAAGTACGGCGATCGCGTCCGCGCCTATGTCTACGACGTGCGCCGCGAGCAGCGTGGGCCGCAGATCTTCCTGTCGCGCACCCATCCGCAGTTCATGGCGAAACTGTTCAACATGGAAGTGCCGGAGATCTACGACGGCATCATCGAGATCAAGTCGGTGGCCCGCGATCCGGGCAGCCGCGCCAAGATCGCCGTGATCTCGCGCGACAGCTCGATCGATCCCGTCGGCGCCTGCGTCGGCATGCGCGGTTCGCGGGTGCAGGCGGTGGTTGCCGAGCTGCAGGGCGAGAAGATCGACATCATTCCGTGGTCGCCGTCTGCCGCTTCCTTCATCGTCAATGCGCTGCAGCCGGCGGAAGTCGCCAAGGTGGTGCTCGACGAGGATGCGGAGCGCATCGAGGTCGTCGTCCCCGATGACCAGCTCTCGCTCGCGATCGGCCGGCGCGGACAGAACGTCCGTCTCGCCTCGCAGCTGACCGGGTGGGACATCGACATCCTCACCGAAGAGGAAGAGTCGCAGCGTCGCCAGAAGGAATTCGTGGAGCGCTCGAACCTGTTCATGACGGCGCTGGACGTCGACGAGATGGTCGGCCAAGTGCTCGCCTCGGAAGGCTTCACGAGCGTCGAGGAAGTCGCCTATGTCGACCAGGGCGAGATCTCCTCAATTGACGGCTTCGACGAAGATACGGCCGTTGAGATCCAGCGGCGTGCGAAAGATTATCTGGACAAGATTGAGGCCGAGCACGACGCCAAGCGCAACAAGCTGGGCGTCCAGGACGAGCTGCGCGAGATCCCCGGCGTGACCACGGCCATGATGGTCGCGCTCGGCGAGGACGGGGTGAAGACCGTCGAGGACTTCGCCGGCTATGCCGTCGACGATCTCGTCGGCTGGAAGGAGCGCAAGGACGGCGAGACCAAGACCTATCCGGGCGTGCTGGCCGATTTTGGCGTCACTCGGGCGGATGCCGAGCAGATGGTGGTCGCTGCGCGCCTCAAGGCGGGCTGGATCAATGAGGACGACGTCGCCGCTGAAGCCGAAGAATCGGCCGAATCCGTCGGCGCCTGAGATGAAACTGCCGGGGACCACGCTTGGACGAAATGAACGATCGCACCTGCATCGTCACCAGGAACACGGCCGCGCCGGATGATCTGATCCGGTTCGTGGTCGGGCCGGATTCGGCCGTCGTCCCCGATCTGAAACGAAATTTGCCGGGCCGTGGCTGTTGGGTTACGGCCAATCGCACCCATATAGAGAAGGCGGCCGAGAAGCGCCTGTTTGCGCGAGCGTTCAAGGCCGACGTCACCGTGCCTGCCGATCTCGCAGGGATGGTGGACCGCCTCCTGGCGAAATCGGCGCTTGGTGCGCTGGGGCTTGCCCGCAAGGCTGGCGCCGTGTCGCTTGGCGCGGCGAAGACCGAAGCCGCCGTGCGCGGCGGCAAGGCCGTTGCCGTGCTCCATGCGCAAGAGGCCGCCGAAGACGGCTGCAGGAAGATATCGCAGGCGCGCCGCGCCACGGTACACCTTGGTGGCCCTGACATACCCGCCTACAAACTTTTTTCCGAAGCGGAATTGGGTTTGGCATTAGGGGGCACAAATGTGATACATGCAGCGCTTCTCGCGGGCGACGCGGGAAAGGCTGCGTTGAAGCGCATGGTTGCGCTCGACCGGTACCGGGGCGGATCTCCGGACACACGATCAGCGTTTGCGGCAGTTGCCGAAGTTGATGTTGCCGCAGAGGACATGGAATGAGTGACACGAAGTCAGGTGACGACAAGACCTTGAGCGTCAACAAGAAGACGACGCTCACCCTCAAGCGCCCGGAGCAGGGCACGATCCGTCAGAATTTCTCGCACGGACGCACGAATTCCGTCGTCGTGGAGACGAAGAAGCGCAAGTTCGAGGTGCCGGGCACCGTCAAGCGCGAGCCCGTGCAGGTTGTGACCGCGTTCAAGCCCAAGACGCCTCAGCCGCAGCCGCAGGTCCAGCCGCGCGAGACGCCGCGCCCGCAGCCCGACCGCTCCGGCATGGTGCTGAATGAACTCTCCACGGAGGAGATGGACGCCCGTCGTCGCGCGCTGGAGGGCTCCAAGGCACGCGAGATGGAGGAACGTACGCGCGCGGCCGAGGACGCCAAGCGCCGGGCGGCCGAGGACGAGCTTCGCCAGCGCGAGCGCGAGGATTCGGCTCGCCGTCAGGCCGAAGAAGAAGCCCGCATCCAGGCGGAAGCGGAATCGCGCCGCCGCGCCGAGGAAGAGGCGCGCCGCCGCGCCCCGCAGCTCGACACCCGACCGGCTCCCGAAGCCGACGAGGCGGAGGAAAAACGTCCCGCGCCGCGCGGCGTTTCCGCTCCCGCTCCGATCAAGCGTCTGGTCAAGCCCGAACTCGCGCGCCCGACGCGCGCCAAGGGTGAAGCCGATCGCCGCCAGGGTAAGCTGACGCTGAGCTCGGCGACCTCTTCCGAGGACGATGCGCGTGGGCGCTCGCTGTCGGCGATGCGTCGCCGTCAGGAAAAGTTCAAGCGCGCCATGTACCAGGAGCAGCGCGAGAAGATCGTGCGCGAGGTGACCATCCCCGAGACCATCACCATCCAGGATCTCGCGAACCGCATGTCGGAACGCGCCGTGGATATCGTGAAGTTCTTCATGAAGCAGGGCCAGATCCTGAAGCCGGGCGACGTGATCGACGCCGATACCGCCGAGCTGGTGGCCTCCGACTTCGGGCACACGGTCAAGCGCGTCGCCGAGTCGGACATCGAGGAAGGCCTCTTCAACATCCCCGATCGTCCGGAGGATCTCGAGTCGCGTCCGCCGGTCGTCACCATCATGGGTCACGTCGACCACGGCAAGACCTCGCTGCTCGACGCCATCCGCAACGCCAATGTGCAGTCCGGCGAAGCCGGTGGCATCACCCAGCACATCGGCGCCTACCAGGTGGAGAAGAACGGCCAGAAGATCACCTTCATCGACACGCCGGGCCACGCCGCCTTCACGGCGATGCGCGCTCGCGGCGCGCAGGCGACCGACATTGCCGTGCTGGTCGTCGCGGCCGACGACAGCGTGATGCCGCAGACGATCGAGTCCATCAGCCATGCCAAGGCGGCCGGCGTACCGATCATCGTGGCGATCAACAAGGTCGACAAGCACGAGGCCGATCCGCAGAAGGTGCGCACGCAGCTTCTGCAGCACGAGGTGTTCGTGGAATCGATGGGCGGCGAGGTGCTCGACGTCGAGGTTTCCGCCAAGACCGGCGCCGGCATCGACAAGCTGCTGGAAGCGATCCTGCTGCAGGCCGAGCTACTCGATCTCAAGGCCAATCCGGAACGTACCTCGGAAGGCGTCGTCATCGAGGCCAAGCTCGACAAGGGTCGTGGCCCGGTCGCGACCGTGCTGGTCCAGACCGGCACGCTGATGCCCGGCGATATCATCGTTGCCGGCAACGAGTGGGGCCGTGTCCGCGCGCTGGTCAACGACCGCGGCGGGCACGTGGAAGAAGCCCCGCCCGCGATGCCGGTCGAGGTGCTGGGCCTTCAGGGCACGCCGCAGGCCGGCGACCGCTTCGCTGTCGTCAACAACGAGGCGCGCGCCCGCGAGATCACCGAGTACCGTCAGCGTCTGGCGCGTGACAAGGCCGTCGCCAAGCACGCCGGCCAGCGTGGTTCGCTCGAGCAGATGATGTCGCAGTTGCAGACCAGCGGCCTCAAGGAGTTCCCGCTGATCATCAAGGGCGACGTGCAGGGTTCGATCGAAGCGATCGTCACGGCCTTGGACAAGCTCGGCACCGACGAGGTGCGCGCGCGTATCGTCCATGCCGGCGCAGGCGCCATCACGGAAAGCGACGTCACGCTGGCCGAGACGTCCGGGGCCTCGATCATCGGCTTCAACGTCCGCGCCAATGCGCAGGCTCGTCAAGCGGCCGAGCAGGCGGGCATCGAGATCCGCTACTACAACATCATCTACAGCCTCGTGGACGATGTGAAGGCGGCGATGTCGGGCCTTCTGTCGCCGGAACGCCGCGAGACCTTCCTCGGCAATGCCGAGATCCTCGAGGTCTTCCACATCACCAAGGTCGGCAAGGTCGCGGGCTGCCGTGTCACCGAGGGCCGGGTGGAGCGTGGCGCAGGCGTCCGCCTGATCCGCGACAACGTCGTCATCCACGAGGGCACCCTGAAGACGCTGAAGCGGTTCAAGGACGAAGTCTCCGAGGTGCCGGTCGGCCAGGAATGCGGCATGGCCTTCCAGAACTACGAGGACATCCGACAGGGCGACATCATCGAGTGCTACCGCGTCGAGATGATCACGCGGACGCTGTAAGGCGGTCGCGATCTCCTTTCCCCAACCGGGGAGGGGAGACGAGCCAGGCGGTTGGAGGCGGAGATTTCATCCGCCGAAAGCGCCTTCATCATCCGGTTGCCCGCGTTTTGCCCGAGGGGCGAAAGCGCATGCAGCCGTGCACCCTTTTTTGGCTTGATAGATGTCGAAATCCACAAGTTCCGGCCCCTCCCAGCGCCAGCTCCGCGTCGGCGAGCAGGTGCGCCACGCACTCGCCGATCTCCTTCAGCGCGGAGAGGTTCGCGACGATCTCATCGAGACGACCGTGATCTCAGTCTCGGAGGTGCGCATGTCGCCCGACCTGAAGATCGCCACGGCTTTCGTTGCGCCGCTCGGCGCGCGTGAGGATGCGAGGGTCATCGAGGCGCTGAACCGCAACGCGCGCTTCATCCGCGGCCGCATGTCGCCCGCGCTTCGACAGATGAAGTACATGCCGGAGGTCCGTTTCCGCCTGGACACCAGCTACGACAACATGGCGAAGATCGACGATCTGCTACGCTCGCCCGAAGTGGCGCGCGATCTGGACAGCGATAAAGAAGACAAGGAATAGATGTCCCGTCCCCGCAAGAAGAAGGGCCGGCCGGTTTCCGGCTGGGTCGTGTTGGACAAGCCGGTCGGCATGGGTTCGACCGAAGCCGTCTCGAAGATCAAGTGGCTGTTCAATGCCGATAAGGCGGGCCACGCCGGCACGCTCGATCCACTGGCGTCGGGAATGCTGCCGATCGCGCTGGGCGAGGCGACGAAGACCGTCCCCTATGTCCAAGACGGCGCCAAGGTCTACCGATTCAGCGTCGCCTGGGGCGAGGAGCGTTCTACCGACGACCTCGAAGGCCCGGTGACGAAGACATCGGAAAAGCGGCCGACGGAGGATGAGATCCGCGCGCTGCTGCCGAAGTACACCGGCGTTATCATGCAGATCCCGCCGCAGTTTTCCGCCATCAAGATCGCCGGCGAGCGGGCCTACGATCTGGCGCGCGAGGGCGGGACGGTGGACATTCCGCCGCGCGAAGTGGAGATCGCCCGCCTCGAACTCCTGGAGACGAAGCCCGAGGGACATTCGGTGTTCGAAATAGAGTGCGGCAAGGGCACCTATGTGCGCTCGCTGGCCCGCGACATGGGGCGCGACCTGGGCTGTTTTGGCCATATCGCCAGCCTGCGCCGGACCGAAGTCGATCCGTTCGCGGAGGAGGATTTCGTCACCATCGCGGAACTGGAGGCGGCGCGGCCGGCCGAGGCGGCCGCACCGGAAGAGGGTCAGCCCAAGCCGGCCTACCGCGACTTCTCCGCCCTCGACAGCCTGCTGCTCGACACCGTCGAGGCCCTCGACTGCCTGCCCCAGGTAGCACTCACCGACGAGGCTGCCCAGAAGATCAGGCTCGGTAATTCGGTGATCGTGCGCGGCCGCGACGCCCCCCTCGAAGCCGAGGAAGCCTGTGCCACGGTGCGCGGAAAACTGGTTGCCATCGGGGCCATAGAAGCCGGTATGTTCAAGCCGAAACGAGTGTTCACCGTGTAAAGGGGCTGCATGGCGGGGTCGAAGCCGGAAGGTGAGAGGAAAAGGCCTCGCAGGAAGGCCAAACGATCCCCCGTAGGCGCTTCGCCCGGCACCCTTGTGGCGGATCCGAACGCCAGGCCGCCGATTCTCAGCATCACCGGCATCTCGCCGGACGGCTTTGAGGCTGTCGCGGACGCCTCACTAACCGAGGTCCGCAGGCTGTGCGACGCTTGGCCGGTGATCTGGCTGGACTGCGCGGGGCTCGCGGATGTCGGCCTCGTCGCCGAAATTGGCGCAATCTTCGGCCTGCATCCTCTGGCGCTGGAGGATACGGTGAACACTGGCCAGCGGCCGAAGGTCGACTTCTTCGACGATCACGCCTTCGTGGTTCTGTCGATGATCGATGACGTCGCCACGAACCGCTATGAGCAGGTTGCAGTCTACTTCAACCGCAAGTTCGTCGTCACCTTCCAGGAACGCCAGGGCGATCCGTTCAGCCCGGTGCGCAAACGGATCGAGTCGTCGCAGTCGAACCGGCTGCGGACCCGCTCGGCCGACTACCTGGCCTATGCGCTGATCGACGCCCTCGTGGACAGCTATTTCCCGGCGCTGGAGGCGACGGGGGACAAGATCGAGCGGATCGAGGACGAGATGCTCGACGCGCCGCAGAAACATCAGACGCGCCAGATGCATGAACTGCGACGCAACATGATCGCGGCCAAGCGCGCGCTCGGGCCCCTGCACGACGCCGTTGCCGCGCTGCTGCGTTCGGACGCCCCCTATGTGAGCGCCGAAACGAGGACCTACATCAACGACACGCTGGACCACACGACGCGCCTGCTGGACATGGTGGAAACCTACCGCGACGTGCTGACGGGGCTGATCGACATGCACCTGTCGCTCAGCCAGGCCAAAACCAGCGAGGTCATCAATCTGCTGACCCTCATATCGACCATCTTCATCCCGCTCACATTCCTGGCCGGTATATGGGGGATGAACTTCGATTCCGAAGCGTCGCCATGGAACATGCCCGAGCTCAGGGCGGATTTCGGCTATCCGATGGCGCTCGGCCTGATGCTCATTATCGCCTTGATCCTCGTGCTCTACTTCCGCTGGAAAAAATGGCTGTAGACGCTTACGCTTGATCGTTGCGACGCGACAAAGGTTTCTGCCGAATTGCTGAAAAAGTTCAACTCCGGCGCGCCCGACACCGTGCATGGCGCACAAATGGCCGCTCCGCTCCGCAAATCCACCGGATCCCTTTCGATCAGCGTGCTGCTCGGGCTGCTGATCGCCGCCGCCCTTTTGCCGCCGCTGCTCCTTTCCGTGTTCCTGCTCGACCGCAACAATCGTGCGCAGGCGGATGTCGTCGCCACCCTGGCTGAAGCTGCGGCGGGCGCCGCGGTGCAAACGGTGGACAGCCAGCTTCAGGGCATGATCACCGCGCTTCGCAGCCTCTCGACCTCGAGTTCGTTGAACGAGGGCGATCTACGCCGCTTCTACGTCGGCGCGCAGCAGGCGCTGGCTGGAACGGCGTCCTATGTCATCGTCGCAGATGGGGACCTGAACCAGCTCCTGAACACGCGCCGCGCGTTCGGAGCCCCTCTGGGCAAGATCTCTGATCCGGAGCCGGCAGAGCACGCGCTGAAGACAGGCTTGCCCACCATCTCTGATGGCTTTCTCGGCCGTGTCGCCAACCGATGGGTGTTCAACATCATACTTCCACGGGTTCAGCCCGAGGGCGACTCCCTGTTGCTTCTGCTGACGCAGGATGCCGAGGCCCTTTCTAGTGCGCTGACCGTGGAGAACCTGCGCGGCGGTTGGAACGCGGTGATCGTCGACAATAACGGCACGGTGCTGGCTTCCAGCCTCATGTCCGCGGATGTCGGCAAGCCATTCTTCCTGGGCGAGGAGGCAAGCGCGGTCGGGCCGGTGCGGCGGTCGATAGACCTGGACGGCAAGGACTACGAGCTCGTCGCCAAGGCGTCGGAACTCAGCGGCTGGAAGGTCATCCTGTGGGCGGAGCGCGACGCCATCGAGCGTCCGCTGGAGCGCACCCTGCGGCTGCTGATGCTCGGCGGCCTTGCCATGATCGCGGTCGGCGGCCTCGCCGCCTGGCTGTTCGGCAGGCAGATATCCAAATCGGTCCGCCGTCTGGCGCGCGACGCCCATCGGCTTGGCGCGGGGGAAGAAGTAGCGGCGATGTCGTATCCGGTCAGGGAGTTGACGACCGTTTCCGCGGCGATGGCCGACGCTGCGGCACAGCGCCGGGCGGCGGAGAACGAGATTCGCTTCCTCATGCGGGAGGTCGCGCACCGCTCAAAGAACCAGCTCACGGTCGTGTCATCGATCGCCAACCAGAGCGCGCGCAATGCCGAAAGCGTGGCCGAGTTCAGCGAGCGTTTCCAGCAGCGGCTGATGGGCCTCGCCCGTTCGACCGACCTGCTCATCGCCGGCAGCGTCGCCGGTGTGGAGCTGCGGGAGCTCATCACGGTGCAAATCGAGCCGTTCCGGCCTGCCGAGGATACCCGGCTGCAGATTTCCGGACCGCACTTCCGGCTCTCCCTGCAGGCAGCGCAGACGCTTGGTCTGGCAATCCACGAGATGGCGACGAACGCCGCCAAGTACGGCGCGTTCTCGCAGCAGTCCGGCCGCCTGTCGGTGACGTGGTCCCTCCATGGCGACGAGCTGGAGCTCGTATGGAGAGAGCACGTTCCCGATCTGAAACAGCGCTCGAGCCGGAAGGGGTTCGGCACCCAAATCATCGAGCGGATGCTCCCCGGTGGGCTCGGCGCCAAGGTCGAGCGGCATCTGCATCCCGACGGCCTGGAGGCACGTTTCACTTTCCCGGTCGCGAATATCCGACCGACGGACAAGCATCAGGAAGAGAGGTGAACCGCCCCGTTCAGGCTATCCTGGGGCGAGTCAGAATTGATCTGGCGTTTTCGCCACATTTCGCCTATATGCGCCGCAGCATTACGCGGTTCGCGCAATGTCCATCGGCCCCTGCTGGACGACATCCCGGCTGTGGGCGTCCCGAATTCCTAGAATATCAGAAAGGAAGTGTACGATGTCGATCACTGTAGAGCGCAAGCAGGCGCTGATGGCCGAGTTTGCGACCGCCAAGGGCGACACCGGTTCGCCGGAAGTCCAGGTTGCGATCCTCTCGGAGCGCATCAAGAACCTGACCGAGCACTTCAAGGGCCACAAGAAGGACAACCACTCCCGTCGTGGCCTGCTCGCTCTCGTCTCCCAGCGCCGCCGGCTGCTCGACTACCTGAAGGGCAAGGACGAGGCCCGCTACTCGACGCTGATCGAGAAGCTTGGCCTGCGCCGCTAAGAAAACTGGACGCTGGGCATCCTCGGATCGCCCAGCGTCCGCGCATTCGGGCCGCTCTCCGGAGGGCCCGCCCGTACCGGGATGGAGGGTTATTCCCGGAACGGCCCATGGATTGGTCATGGGGCAGGATTGCAGGACGCTTGGCAAACACGCCGATGTGCCGGTGAGGCCCAAGCTTCCCGTTGTCTTGCCCGTGGCTCGTCCGAACTGGAGCCAGGAAAGCGGAACGCGCCATTTCTGAGAATGGCGGCGCGCTCCCCGCATATGAAGGACAAGAGATGTTCAATCACCACAAAGTGGAAATCGAATGGGGCGGGCGTCCGCTCATCCTCGAGACCGGCAAGATCGCGCGTCAGGCTGACGGCGCCGTCCTCGCCACCTATGGCGAGACCGTCGTGCTCGCCACCGTCGTCTCCGCGAAGGAGCCGAAGCCCGGCTTCGACTTCTTCCCGCTGACCGTCAACTACCAGGAAAAGACCTACGCCGCCGGCAAGATCCCGGGCGGCTACTTCAAGCGAGAAGGCCGCCCGAGCGAGAAGGAGACCCTGGTTTCCCGTCTCATCGACCGTCCTATCCGCCCGCTCTTCGTCGACGGCTACAAGAACGACACGCAGGTCGTCGTCACCGTCGTTCAGCATGATCTGGAAAACGATCCGGACATCCTGTCGATCGTCGCCACTTCGGCTGCGCTGACGCTTTCCGGCGTGCCCTTCATGGGCCCGATCGGCGGCGCCCGCGTCGGCTACATCAACGGCGAGTACAAGCTCAATCCGCACCTCGACGAGATGCCGGAATCGAAGCTCGACCTCGTCGTCGCCGGCACCTCGGACGCCGTGCTGATGGTCGAGTCCGAGGCCCAGGAACTGGCCGAAGACGTCATGCTCGGCGCGGTCATGTTCGGCCACAAGAGCTTCCAGCCGGTCATTGACGCCATCATCAAGCTGGCCGAGGTCGCCGCCAAGGACCCGCGCGATTTCACTTCGCCGACCTTCGACGAACTCGAGAAGGAGATGCTGGGCCTCGCCGAGGCAGACCTGAGGGCCGCCTACAAGATCACCGACAAGCAGGATCGCTACGCCGCGGTCGACGCTGCCAAGGCCAAGGTGAAGGCTGCTTTCGCCGCCGAGGGCGAGGACGAGCCAAAGTGGTCGCCGGAACAGGTCGCCACGGTCTTCAAGGAACTGCAGGCCAAGATCGTCCGCTGGAACATCCTGGACACCGGCAGCCGCATCGACGGACGCGACCTCAAGACGGTCCGTCCGATCGTGTCGGAAGTCGGCATCCTGCCGCGCACGCACGGCTCGGCGCTGTTCACCCGCGGCGAGACCCAGGCGATCGTGGTCGCCACGCTGGGCACCGGCGAGGACGAGCAGTTCATCGACGAGCTGACCGGCACGCGCAAGGAAACCTTCCTGCTGCACTACAACTTCCCGCCCTACTCGGTCGGTGAGACCGGCCGCATGGGTTCCCCGGGACGTCGTGAGATCGGCCACGGCAAGCTTGCATGGCGCGCCGTCCACCCGATGCTGCCGGCGGCGGAGCAGTTCCCCTACACGCTGCGCGTCGTCTCCGAGATCACCGAGTCGAACGGCTCGTCCTCGATGGCGACCGTGTGCGGCACCTCGCTGGCCCTGATGGACGCCGGCGTGCCGCTGGCCAAGCCGGTGGCCGGCATTGCCATGGGCCTGATCAAGGAAGGCGAGCGCTTCGCGGTGCTCTCCGACATCCTCGGCGACGAGGACCATCTCGGCGACATGGACTTCAAGGTGGCCGGCACCGATCGTGGCATCACATCGCTGCAGATGGACATCAAGATCGCCGGCATCACCGAAGAGATCATGCGTATCGCGCTTGATCAGGCGAAGGGCGGCCGTGTGCATATCCTCGGCGAAATGGCGAAGGCGCTCTCCGAGAGCCGTGGCCAGCTCGGCGAGTTCGCGCCGCGCATCGAGGTCATGCACATCCCGACCGACAAGATCCGCGACGTGATCGGCTCTGGCGGCAAGGTGATCCGCGAGATCGTCGAGAAGACCGGCGCCAAGATCAACATCGAGGACGACGGCACGGTGAAGATCGCTTCGTCGAACGGCAAGGAGATCGAGGCGGCGAAGAAGTGGATCCACACCATCGTGGCCGAGCCGGAAGTCGGCGAGATCTACGAGGGCACGGTGGTCAAGACCGCCGACTTCGGCGCCTTCGTCAACTTCTTCGGCCCGCGCGACGGCCTCGTCCACATCTCGCAGCTTGCCAACGACCGCGTCCAGAAGACCACGGACGTCGTCAAGGAAGGCCAGAAGGTCTGGGTCAAGCTGATGGGCTTCGATGAGCGCGGCAAGGTCCGCCTCTCCATGAAGGTCGTCGATCAGGCGACCGGCAAGGAAATCCCCAGGGACAAGAAGTCCGACGCTGAAGATGCGGCATAAGCGGCATTCTTCATGAGCTGACATTGACGGGCGTGGCGCAAGCCGCGCCCGTTTTGTTTCATGCCGATGCGTTGGAGCCGGTCATCGGGCCGTCGTTCCCGACGGTTTTCCCACCATCGTTTCGGTATGCAGCGCGCAGTGCCAGGACTCGCCGTCCCGGGTCCATGTGCTGGCGTCGGCGGCTTCCATGGAATAGGGCTTGCCGTCCATTGTACCCTTCTGCTTCACCCTGTAGCCGATGACGGCGGTGTCTTCGGTAGGAAACAGGACCTGGACGTCGCTGAAGTCATAGGAATCGAGCGTCCATTTGCTCTCTTCCATCAATTTGGCGAAATCACTGCGTGAAATCTCGGAGATACCCTGCGGGCCGATGATGATGCTATTCTTGGCCATCATCCCGGTTGCGGCGCCTACGTCCTTCGAAATCATCGTATCCCAGAACTTCTTCTCCAGATCGACGATCGTCTGTTTGCGGCTCATTGTGCGTCTCCAATTCGGACGAACTGTGATCCGGGGAAACGGGGGGACCTTGCTTTCGTTCCTCTGTTTCCGGGTCCGCCTGAATCGGCTGTTGCTCAAACGGAGCCCATCCGTTTGAGCAGCGCCTGCGCCTCGTCGGCCAGCGTCCGCGTGAGCTCCGCCGCAGGCAACGCGCGGCCGAGCCGCATCGCCTGTCCCGACCAGAGCGGCATGAAGTCGCCCGATCCGGACGCTTCCGTCTTGGCGCGCAGCGGCATCAGCGCGCCGCCGGCCAGCGGGAATGCAGGCGCCACATCGGACATTGCCCCGACCTCGCGGATGATGCGGTTGACGATGCCGCGGGCCGGACGGCCGGTGAAGATGCGGGTGAGCACCGTCTCGTCGTCATAGGCGTGGTTCAGCGCCTCGCGATGGATCGGCGACACCTTCGCTTCGGGGCAGAACAGATAGGCGGTGCCTATCTGCACGGCCGAGGCCCCAAGCGCCAGGGCGGCGACGATGCCGCGGCCGTCCGCTATGCCGCCGGCGGCGATGACGGGAACCTTCACTGCATCCACGACCTGCGGTACCAGGGCCATAGTTCCGACCTGCTTCGATACGTCGGTGTCGAGGAACATGCCGCGATGGCCGCCGGCTTCGGACCCCTGGGCGATGATTGCGTCGCACCCATGTTGCTCCAGCCAGATCGCCTCGCGCACGGTTGTGGCGGAGGAGATCACCCTGGCGCCGGTCGCCTTGACGCGCTGCATCAGCGACGGCTCGGGAAGCCCGAAATGGAAGCTGACGACCTCAGGGCGAAATTCCTCCACGAGTCTGCAGAACGACGCGTCGAAGGGCGTGCGATTGGAGACCGGCATGGGCTCCGAGGGGTCGATCCCCAGCTCGACATAGTAGGGCTTCAGGCGCTCCCGCCATGTGGCTTCGCGCGCTTCGTCGAGGGCGGCCGGCGTATGGCAGAAGAAGTTGACGTTGACCGGCCGGTTGGTACCCCTGCGCACCTTCTCGAGCTCGGCGCGCGCCTGTTCGAGGCCCAGCATGGCTGAAGGCAGCGCGCCGAGGCCGCCGGCATTGGCGACGGCGACCGTCATGTCGGAGAGCACCGGACCGGCCATCGGCGCGAGCAGGATGGGGAGCTCGATGCCAAAGAGGTCGAGGATCCGGCGATCTGGCCACATGGCATGTTCCTTGTCTTGCGCCGCAGCGCTATAGCGGTCGCGAACCTCTCTATTGCTACGGCCTATGACCCATCAAAGCAAAGTTCTTTCGCGCGGCGGACGTTCATGACGCGGGAGGCTCTCGCCACGCTGCTCCACCCGTTCGAAGCGGACGTGCTCGAAACTCCCGGCGACGATGCGCGCGTGCTCTTCCTCGGCGCCGAGCCAGGATTTGTCCTGCCGGACGGTTTCGGCGGGAAACTGACGCTCGTGCAGGGGTTCCGGCCGCATTTCAGCGCCTTGGTCAAGGCCGGACATGACGTTTCGCAAACCGTATCGGGGGAGTGCTTCACGGCCGCCCTGGTGCTCTGCGGAAGGCATCGCGGCCTGAACGAGCTGAGGGTCGCTGACGCGCTCGAGCGGACCGGTCCCGGCGCGCTGATCGTCGTGGCCGGGGGCAAGGAGGATGGCGTCGCCAGTCTGAGAAAGCGGCTCAGCGGATCGTTTGCCGTCGAGGGCAGCCTTTCGAAGTATCACGGCGTCGCGTTATGGCTGCGGCGGCCCGCCGATCCGCAGCCCGCCATCGAGGCGCTGCGCGCCGAGAACGGTTCCGTGCTCGTCGAGGGCCGCTTCACCGCCGCGCCGGGCATGTTCTCGCACGATCGCGTCGATGCCGGATCGAAGCTTTTGGCGCAGCACCTGCCGGCCGAGCTTGCCGGCAAGGTGGCGGATTTCTGCGCCGGTTGGGGCTACCTCGCCGTCGAGGTCGCCGAACGCTGCCGCAAGGTGAAATCGCTGGATCTCTACGAGGCGGATTTCGCCTCGCTGGAGGCTGCCAGAGCCAATCTCGGCGCAGCCCTGGCCGGATCGCCTGCAGCGCCGACGGCCGGCTTCTACTGGCACGATCTCGTCGTCGAGCCGGTCGCCGAGCGCTACGACGCCATCGTCATGAACCCGCCCTTCCACACCGGACGCGCGGCCGAACCTGGTCTCGGCCAGGCGCTGATCGGTGCGGCCGCCCGCGCGCTGAAGCCGGGTGGGCAGCTGCTGGTCGTCGCGAACCGTCAGCTGCCCTACGAGGCTTCCCTGTCTGGGGCGTTCTCGGCTGTCCAGAAGCTTGCCGAGGACCAGGGCTTCAAGGTGCTCCGCGCCAAGCGATGACGCCCGGCGCGCCTGCGTTCCGCGTGCTGGCTCCGCCGCCGACGTCTTTTGCCGTTTCTTGGGCCATGCTATTGGTCTTGGGCGGTTAAATGGAGAGCGTTGATGAAAACGTTCATCGTACCGGCCATGCTTGCGGGCGTCGTTCTCGTCGGAACCGACCAATCCCGGGCAGACACTCTCAACACCATGGATGATGTCGGCGCCGCGATCCAGAGATGCTGGACGCCGCCATCCGGCGCGCCGGCGGGCGCTTCCGTCACGCTCAGCTTCGGCATCAAGCGCGACGGAAGCCTGCTGGGGACGCCGAAACCGACCGCCATCAGCGTCAGTGGAGACGAAAAGGCGCGGAAGTCGTTCGTCGAGGCGGCCGTGCAGGCGGTGGAGCAGTGCATGCCGTTGCAACTGTCACCTGCGCTGGCGCAGGGGATCGCAGGCACCGTCTACACCATGCAGTTTACCTCGCCCGGGAACTGACGAGGCGAAGTGCGTCAGTGCATGGTGGCGCTTGCGGCGGCAGCCGTCTCGGCGCTGTCACGCAGTTGCAGCGGGCCAGGACGTCCGAAGAAATAGCCCTGCACGACTTCGCAGCCGGCCGCTTTCAGAAGCGTGGCCTGACTCTCCGTCTCGACGCCTTCCGCGATCGTGCGAACGCCGAGCGCCCGCGACAGGCCAACGATGGTGGAGACGACGGCGCCGCTGTTCGAATCCGTTTCCATCCGGCTCACGAAGGAACGGTCGATCTTCAGCTTCCGGAACGGGAAGTCGATCAGATAGCTGAGGTTCGAGTAGCCGGTGCCGAAGTCGTCCACGGCGACCGAAATGCCCATTCCTGCAAGCTCCTTGAGCACGACCGCCGCGCGCTCGCGGTCCTGCATCATCGCGGTTTCAGTCACTTCGAGCTCCAGCCTGCTCGGTGCGATTCCGGTGGCCTGGATCGCCTGGCGCACCACGGTCAGGAAGTCGCGTGTCATGAACTGGACCGGCGAGATGTTCACGGCGACGAAGCAGTCGTCGGGCAGGAGGCGCGCATCGGAGCACGCCTTTCTGAGCACCCAGCTTCCGATCGGAAAGATCATCCCGGTCTCCTCGGCGATCGGGATGAACTCGTTGGGCGGGATCATGCCGCGTTCGGGGTGCTTCCAACGGATCAGCGCCTCGTAGCCCACGGTCTTGCCAGACTGCAGGTCGAGTTGCGGCTGGTAATGCAGGTGGAAGTCGCCGCGTTCGAAAGCGGTGTGCAGCTCGGACTCGACCCATTGCCGGTGGTCGGCGACCCTGCCCATGTCCGGGTGGAAGATCGCCCAGCCGCCGAGTCCCGTCGCCCGCGCATGCTGCAGGGCCAGGCTGGAGCACCGCAGGACCTGGACGGGATCGTCGCCGTCCCCGGTCACCGCTGCCAATCCGAGCGAGACGTTCACAGACTGCAGGTGCGTTGCCAACTGATAGGGCTCCATCAGACGATCGATCAGCGCCTGGACGAACGCCTCGATGGGCAGGTCGATCTCGTCGTCCTTTATCAGGATGCCGAACTCTCCCGCGCCGAGCCGCCCGATCTCGGCGTTTCGCGGCAGGGCATCTTGAAGCCTCCGGGCGAAGGTGCGGATAAGCTCGTCGCCTTGACCGTAGCCGATCGCCTCGTTGATCTGCTTGAAGCGATCGATGTCGACGTCGATCAGGAACACGCTTTCGCCGGTCCGCTCGGTTGTTGCGCCTGCCGTGGCGACGCGACCGATCATCGCCCGGCGCGAGTGGAGGCCGGTCAGTTTGTCGAGCTGGGTTTCCTGATGGACGTACTGGAGGGATTCGTCGACGCCAGCAAAAAACGCCAGTGCGGCACAGCTTGAGCCAAGCACGAAAAGCGCGGCGATGATGGCGCCGGCCGTCTCGGCCGGAATGAAGGTCGCATTGGAGCCGAAGGCGATTTGCAGCCCCCACATGCCCATGGCAAGGCTGCCGATGCCGCAGGCGGCGATCGTGGTCAACCGGAACAGCGTGCTTCGATGCGGATTTTTGAACTGCGGCATGTGGGTCCCCGAATCCACGGGTTCTATCGCGTCAACCCTTAACGGCGGTTTCCGCCGAATGGTCCAAGTTTAGCGATACCCGTTCAGTCTTTCCCCGCGTCCGTACGCTTCAGTTCGTCCATCGTCGGCATCGAGACGATGTGATAGCCGGAATCGACATAGTGGATCTCGCCCGTGACGCCGCCGGAGAGGTCCGACAGCAGATAGAGCGCGGAGCCGCCGATCTCGTCCAGCGAAACGGTCTTTCGCAGCGGCGCGTTGCGCTGCTGGTAGGAGAACATGTAGCGCGCGTCGGAGATGCCGGCGCCGGCGAGTGTGCGCACAGGTCCCGCCGAAATCGCGTTCACGCGGATCCCGCGCGGGCCGTAGTCGTTCGCCAGGTAGCGCACGCTGGCCTCAAGGCCGGCCTTGGCGACGCCCATGACGTTGTAGTTCGGCATGACGCGCACGGAACCCGCATAGGTCAGGGTGATCATCGATCCGCCGCCCTGCATGAGCTCGGCGGCGTGCCGCGCCACCTCCGTGAAGGAGTAGCAGGATATCACCATGGTACGCACGAAGTTCTCGCGCGTGGTGTCGGCGTAGAGGCCCTTGAGCTCGTTCTTGTCGGAGAAACCGATGGCGTGGACGATGAAATCGAGCCCGCCCCATTCCGATTTCAGGGTGTCGAACGTGGCCGCCACCGACGCGCTGTCCTCGACGTCGCAGGGGACGATCAGCTTGGTGCCGATCTTCTCGGCCAGCGGCTTGACCCGCTTGCCGAAGGCTTCGCCCTGATAGGTGAAGGCAAGTTCGGCGCCGTGCTCGGCGAGCTTCGAGGCGATCCCCCAGGCGATCGAATGGTCGTTGGCGACCCCCATGATGAGGCCGCGCTTGCCCTTCATCAATGCGGTCATGCCGAGCAATCCTCAGAAGTGAGCGAACAGGGAGTAGTGAATAGCGAGTAGTGAGCGCGGGAAATGGGAGCGGAGAAGCGTGCAGGCATATCCATCTACTCGCTACTCCCTATCCCTCACGCATAGCGCTGGAAGACCAGCGTCGCGTTGGTGCCGCCGAAGCCGAACGAGTTCGACAGCGCTGTGTCGATCTTGGCGTTGTCGATTCTCTGGCGAACGATCGGCACGCCTTCGAACTCTGGATCGAGGGTCTCGATGTGGGCGCTTTCGCCGATAAAGCCCGCCTGCATCATCAGGATGGAGTAGATGGACTCCTGGACGCCGGCCGCGCCGAGCGAATGCCCGGTCAGCGACTTGGTCGACTGGATGTGCGGGATCTTGTCGCCGAAGACTTCGCGGATCGCGCCGATCTCCTTGGAGTCGCCGACAGGTGTCGAGGTGCCGTGCGTGTTGACGTAGTCGACGTCGCCCTTGACCGTGGAAAGCGCCTGGCGCATGCAGCGCACCGCGCCTTCGCCCGACGGGGCAACCATGTCGTAGCCGTCGGATGTCGCGCCGTAGCCGACGATCTCCGCATAGATCTTCGCGCCGCGCGCCTTGGCGTGCTCGAGTTCCTCGAGCACCAGCACGCCTGCGCCGCCGGCGATGACGAAGCCGTCGCGATCGGCGTCATAGGCGCGCGAGGCGATCGCCGCACGGTCGTTGTACTTCGAGGACATGGCGCCCATGGCGTCGAACAGGTTCGACATGGTCCAGTCCAGGTCCTCGTGGCCGCCCGCGAACATCATGTCCTGCTTGCCCCACTGGATGAGCTCGTAGGCATTGCCGATGCAGTGCGCCGAGGTCGAGCAGGCCGACGAGATCGAGTAGTTGACGCCGTGGATCTTGAACCAGGTGGCAAGCGTCGCCGAGGCCGTGGACGACATCGCCTTCGGCACGGCGAATGGGCCGATGCGCTTCGGGCTGGTGTTCTTCAGCGTGATCTCCGCCGCCTCGAAGATGGTCTTGGTCGACGGTCCGCCGGAACCCATGATGATGCCGGTGCGCTCGTTGGTGATGTCGCCTTCCTCCATGCCGGAGTCGGCGATCGCCTGCTGCATGGCGACATGGTTCCATGCGCCGCCTTTGTGCAGGAAGCGCATTGCGCGGCGGTCGACGAGTTCCGCCGGGTCGAGCGTGGGGCGACCCCACACCTGGCACTTGAAACCGTGCTCGGCGAATTCGTCCGAAAAGCTGATGCCGGATCTGGCCTGGCGAAGGGAATCTTCCACCGCCGCGGCGTCATTGCCGATCGAGGACACGATGCCGAGGCCCGTCACAACGACTCGTCTCATTCTTGGGCTCCTCGTAAGATGCTGTGCGTCGTCCGTCAGGCCGCGGACTGCTTGGAAAGGCCGACCTTGAGGTCCGTCGCCGTATAGATCTGCTCGCCGTCGGCCTTCAGCCAGCCGTCAGCGATTCCGAGAACGAGTCGCCCGCGCATCACGCGCTTGAAGTCGACGCCGTACTCGACCTTCTTCACGGAGGGCGTGACCATGCCCTTGAACTTCACTTCTCCGGTGGAGAGCGCCATGCCCTTGCCGGGCTCGCCCAGCCAGCCGAGATAGAAGCCGGTGAGCTGCCACATGGCGTCCAGGCCGAGGCATCCGGGCATGATCGGATTGCCGATGAAATGGCAGGGAAAGAACCAGAGATCCGGCTTGATGTCGAACTCGGCGCGGATGAAGCCCTTGTCGAAGGCGCCGCCGGTCTCGCTGACCTCCGTGATTCGGTCGAACATCAGCATGGGCGGGGCGGGGAGTTGGGCATTGCCCGGGCCGAACAGCTCGCCGCGGGCGCAGGCCAGCAGATCTTCGTAGTCGTAGCTGGATTTCGGCTCTGCCATGTCGACTCCCGGTTCGGCGCGCGGTTCGCTTCTGTGCGCCGTTCTTATTACAGATTGTTTCACGCCGGAAACAGGAATTAGCGCTTAGCGCGCCGGCCGGGGGTGGTCAATGTGCGCTATTGATCGGGCGCGCCCGACCGAATATATGTCGCAAACACCTTGTTTTCGGCTGGTTTCCATGCTTGCCGTCGACGATACTCTGATGGGCGAGAGGATAGGCAACTGACGGCCAAGCCGCAATCGATCGATCAGCGAGTCCGCGACGCGGGGCTGCGCCCCACGCGCCAGCGGGTTGCGCTCGCCTCGATGCTGTTCGCCAAGGGCGACCGCCACCTTTCTGCAGAGGAACTTCATGAGGAGGCTTTGCTCGCCGGCGTGCCCGTATCGCTTGCGACCGTCTACAACACGCTGCACCAGTTCACCGAGGCTGGCCTGCTTCGCATCCTCGCGGTCGAAGGGTCAAGAACCTACTTCGACACCAACACCTCGGATCACCATCATTTTTTTGTCGAGGGCGAGAACCGCGTCTTCGATATTGCACCGGGGCCGGTGCGCGTCGAGAGCCTTCCCGAGCCGCCGGAAGGCATGGAAATCGCCAACGTGGACATCGTGATTCGGCTTCGCCCGAAACGCGATTGACCGCGTCCGCGTTCAATCCTTGATGGTTTCGCCGGGATAGGCGCCCCAGACCTGCGTCTGGGTGACCCAGCCGGTATGGCCGCTGAAGGTCATCTCACACCAGTTGCCGTTGCACGTCTTGATGGCGCCGATCACGCCGGGCTCGAGGATGGCCACAGTCGATGCCGTCTCGCTGGGCTCCGACCGCAGCGCGATGCGGGCGTCCTTGCCGCGTTGCCATGGCGCGGCGATCGCCGTGCGCTTGCCCGACAGCAGCGACTGGTTGATCCACCCCTCGGCGCCGTCCGAATCGCGCACCTTCCGCCAGTTGTCGTACTCCTGGATGATCTCCATCGGCAGTCCGGCCTTCATGTAGAGCCAGTCGACCGCATAGGTGACGCCCGGGCCGACGCGCGAGTTGACGCGGCCGGACTTCAGGCTGACGAAACGCGGCAGCGGCAGGCCGCTCGGGCCGCGCGCGACGTTCTGGTCGGCGGCGGCGAACGCCTCCGGCGCGAGCGCTCCATTGGCGACGGACAGCAAGGCTGCCACGCAGCCTGCCGATACGATCGAGCGGAGCGGCGCAAAACGGGACAATGTCGTTATCCTCAGAACGTGTGGAGTGCCGCGGCCACGGCCTTTTTCTTTGTCATCGGCCCGACCGCTTGTTAGAGATGAGCGGGGTCGGGGCCGGTTTCCAGTCTCGCCGGACTTGGTTAAAGAGGTCTCAACAGGACCCGGATTCGAGGGAACAATGGCCGGCAGAAAGAAGCCACTGGTCGTCATCACGCGGAAACTGCCGGACCAGGTCGAAACCCGCATGCGCGAGCTTTTCGATGCCCGCCTGAATGTCGACGACCGCCCGATGACCCAGCCCGAGCTTGTCGCGGCGGTCAAGGAGGCCGACGTGCTCGTGCCGACCGTGACCGACAGGATCGACGCTGCGCTGATCGAGCAGGCCGGCGAGCGGCTGCGCCTCATCGCGACATTCGGCAACGGCGTCGACAACATCGACGTCAGCGCGGCGGCCAAGCGCTCCATAACGGTCACCAATACGCCCAATGTCCTGACCGAGGACACGGCGGACATGACCATGGCCCTGATGCTGGCCGTCCCGCGTCGGCTGATCGAGGGCGCCGGCATCTTCGGCGGCAACCAGAAGTGGGCCGGCTGGTCGCCGACCTGGATGCTGGGACGCAGGATCTGGGGCAAGCGGCTGGGCATCGTCGGCATGGGCCGCATCGGCACTGCGGTCGCGCGCCGCGCCAAGGCCTTCGGCCTGTCGATCCACTACCACAACCGCCACAGGGTGAACCCCGCGGTTGAGGACGAATTGGAGGCGACCTATTGGGAGAGCCTCGACCAGATGCTCGCCCGGATGGACATCATCTCCGTCAACTGCCCGTCGACGCCGGCCACGTTCCACCTGCTGTCCGGCCGACGCCTGGCGCTGATGCAGCCCTCGGCCTACATCGTCAACACGGCGCGCGGCGACATCATCGACGAGGAGGCGCTGATCCATCTTCTCCAGGAAAACAAGCTGGCGGGTGCGGCGCTCGACGTGTTCGAGCACGAGCCGGCGGTCAATCCGAAGCTGCTGAGGCTCGCCCACAAGGGCAAGGTGGCGCTGCTGCCGCATATGGGTTCCGCGACGATGGAAGGCCGCATCGATATGGGGGAGAAGGTGATCATCAACATCCGCACCTTCGTCGACGGCCACCGCCCGCCGGACCGGGTGCTGCCGAACAGGGTCTAGCGGTCCACGATATCGATCGCGCCGCTGACGCTGACGGCAACCTGCCGTCCCTCGACCTTTCCGAAGTCGGCGCGGTCGAGCTTCACCGCCACCGGCGTCCGCCAACCCATCTCCCGCGCCACGATCAGGCCCAGAAGCAGGATCGCATCGGGTTCGTGCAGGACGAGCGCGGCGGGCGCCTTGCGGTTGTGGACCAGTTCCATCAGCACGGCAGACGCAGAGGACGAGCCGATCGTTCCAGGCACGAATAGAACCTGTCCTGCGATCGATCGGCCGCATTCGGGGTGGCGCACGTCGACCATGCGTCCGGTCTTCGCGTCGACCCCGCCCCAGAAGCTGATGGGAGCGGAGAGCACCAGCGCCGGCCCGCTGCCGCCGAGCCCTTCGACGAGCACGTCGCCGGACAGGTGTAGCCCGGTTGGCAGGACGCCGGTCATAACAGGCTCTCCCCGATCATCGGTCGCCCCACGACCGCGCTCTCGACGCAGTCTGCGAGGGACCCGTAGACCACGGCATATCCCGTGTTGCCCGGCGCATAGTGGGCGAACTTGCCCGAATTGGTCATCAGTACCCCGTCGGCAATGTCCGCCATGATTGGGGTGACGACCACGCAGGTGTCGGCCACGAGCACGACGCCCAGCGCCTCCAGCCCCTTGCGGCGGCCGGTCCGGTCAAGCTCTTCGACGACATGGCGTCCGCTGCAAGCATAGAGCGGCACCGCGAGCCGGCGGCCGGCCAGGCGTCGCTCGAGCGCGTCGAACTCATGCAGGGAAAGGTGCGGACTGCCGATCGCCACCGCGTCGATATGGTCGGGGCGCTCGGCCGTCGACAGTCTTCCGAGCGCGTCCGCCGCCATTTTGGACGTGACGCGGATGGTTGCTTCGGCAGGCTCGCCACCGAGGGCGGTTTCGAGATTTGGGGCTTCGGGCGTGACGCCGGCGATGTGGAAGAGCCCGACTGCGCCGGAGGAGGCGGCGGCCGCGCCGAATGCCTTCAACGCATCCTCGCCGGGGTGAGCAGAAACGCCCTTCACCACGCCAATCGCGTTTCCGACGGAACGGCCGTACAGGCTGCCGAGCACGGGCCATGCGGTTTCGGACGCCAGGAAGGCGGCCGGAAGGTCGCCGACATCGAAAACGACCGTCGCGCGACGGTGCTCGGGCCGATGCAATCCGTAGTCGGGCGCCCGGCCGACGATTGCGCAGGCGATGTCTAGGAAGTCCCCGTAGCGGTTGGTGCGCGCGCCGAGGACCGAGTTGCAGAACACGACCGCGTTGGACTCGCCCCAGGCGACGTCCGTCCCGGCGGTTGGCCGGTGTCCTGCCTGGTAGGGCGCGCAGGTCCAGCTTTGCTCGCATCCAAGCTTGCCGTAGGCCTCCATCATCCGTCGCGCCATGCTCCGCTGCGGCTCTTCCAGGCGCACGCGCGAGCAACCTATGAGATCCAGGGCGCCGACGTTGAGGGTGGCGCGCACCGCGACCCTTGCGCGGCCTTCGACCAGCCGCTCGGCGAACAGCGTGCCGGAATCGCCGTGATAGAGCGCTCCGTCGATGTGGGCCGAGGCGATTTTGAGGAGGCGCGGCGCGCCGAGCAGTCTCGCGCTTTCGGCGACGATGCGCATCGCCATCGCCGCCCCGTCGCCGCCGGCCGCGGTCGCCCGCTCCTGCGCCGTCAGCGCCAGGCTCACCGCAATGCCTTGCGCATGGTGATGGTGGTCGGCCGGTCGTAGCCGAGATGCGCGGTCCGCGCGGTTTCCAGGTAGCCGAGCCGCTCGAAGGCGCGGTGGTTCCCGGTCAGCTCGATGCGCGTCTGCAGTTCGATCTCGGGCTTGCCGGCGGCCCGCACGTGCGCCTCGGCGGCCTGCATCAATGCCCTGCCGATGCCGCGGCGCTGCCTGTCCGGATCGACAGCCAGCTTGCCGAGATAGAAGTGATCGGCCTTCTCCGCCAGGAAGGCGCAGCCGACCATGCGATCGCCGATATGGGCGAGGAAGGCAGTTTCGGCCTGGGCCTTGTCGCGCAGCGTTTCCGGGGTGAGCGCGAGTGCGGAGGAGGGCGGATCGATGCGGCCATTCATGTAGTCGAATGCGCGCAGGATAAGCGCCAGCAGGCCGGCCCAGTCGCTGAAGTCGGTCGGCAGGCGCCGAACCGTCACGGGGCCGGGGAGGTTCATTCGGGAGCGCGGCCGTATTTCACCGTGTCGAAGCGTGCCGCAAGCGCGTCGTAGAGCATCAGGCGGCCGACCAGCGGCTCGCCGATGCCGGTGATGAGTTTTATCACCTCCATTGCCTGCAGTGTCCCGATGACCCCGGTCAGTGCGCCCAGCACGCCCGCCTCCGCGCAGGAAGGCACCAGCCCGACCGGGGGCGGTTCGGGGAAGAGGTCGCGGTAGGTCGGATTGGGTTTGCCGCGAGCGTCCTGTTCGAAAGGCTTCAGCACCGTCAGGGAGCCGTCGAAACGTCCCACCGCGCCGTGCACAAGGGCGACCCCCTCCGCCGCGCAGGCGTCAGCCACCGCATAGCGCGTGTCGAAATTGTCCGAACCGTCCGCCACGATGTCGTAGCGGGCGACGAGCGGACGTGCATTGTCGGCGGTGAGGCGCAGGTGGTGCAGTTCCACCGCAACATGCGGGTTGATGCGCGCGATGGTGCGCCTCGCGCTCTCCCCCTTCGCCAGGCCCAAAGCCTCCGTCCCGTGGATCACCTGTCTTTGCAGGTTGGAGAGGGAAACCGTGTCGTCATCGACGATGCCAAGCGCGCCCACGCCCGCTGCCGCCAGATATTCGAGGATGGGTGCGCCGAGACCGCCGGCGCCGATGATCAGCACACGGGCGCGCTTGAGAGCCTGCTGGCCGGGGCCGCCGACCTCGGGCAGCACGATGTGCCGCGCGTAGCGCTCGAGTTCTTCATCGGAAAGCGGCGGTGTGTCGTGCCTGTCCATGAGCCGACCATAGCGTCCATAGGCCGTCGTGTCAGTGCCCCTCGGTGGGCCGGATCGTGCCGTGCTCGACGGTGAGGAACTGCGCACGGCCCTTCAGGCTGGAGAAGAGGGCCGGTTCGGTGCCGGTCATGAAGGTTTGGCCGCCGATTTCCTCGAGTATGCCGAAGAGCGCTGCCCGCCGGCCGGCGTCGAAATGCGCGGCGATCTCGTCGAGCAGCAGGACGGGCGCCGCGCCCGACATCTCGCCGCAGAAGCGCGCGTGCGAGATCACGAGGCCGACGAGGAGGGCCTTCTGCTCGCCTGTCGAGCAGAGCGCGGCCGGCATGTCCTTCGGCCGATGGCGCACCAGTATGTCCGAGCGGTGCGGGCCTTCCAGCGTTCGTCCGGCTGCGCGGTCGCGTTCCCGCCCGCGCCCCAGCGCCTCGCGGAACCGCTCTTCCAGCTCAACCGCCGGCAGAGAGCCGATTTCCGCTTCCAGCGTGCCGGCCAGTTCGATGTCGGCATGCGGGAAGGGTCCGTCGTCGGGCAGCTTGGCGATCATCGCGGCAAGCAGGCGCACCATCTCGGCGCGCGCGGCGGCTATGGCGACACCGGTCTCCGCCATCTGCAGCTCGATCGCGTCGAGCCATGCGCCGTCCCGCTGCTCTTCGGCGAGCAGGCGGTTGCGCCCGCGCATGGCTTTCTCGTAGTCGAGTGCGCGCTGCCCGTGGAGCGGATCGACCGCCAGCACCAGCCGGTCGAGGAAGCGGCGGCGGTCGCCTGCCGGCCCGACGAAGAGCGCGTCCATGGCCGGCGTCAGCCACACCACCCGCAGCCATTCCAGCAATTCGTCCGCCGATCGGGCCGTCGCACCGTTGATGCGCACCTTGCGTCCGCCTTCGCCGGCGGCGTTTCCAGCCGTTCCGGTGCCGATCTCGCAGTCGCCGAACGGCCCTTCCAGACGTGCGTGGACGGCAAATCCCGGTCCGCCGCCCTCACGGGCGATCTCCTCGAGGGTGGCGCGGCGCAGGCCGCGGCCGGGCGTCAGGAAGGAGACTGCCTCGAGAAGATTGGTCTTGCCGGCGCCGTTCTCGCCGGTCAGCACGACCGGCCCCGGACGCAGCGTGACGGCCAGATGGGCGTAGTTGCGGAAGTCGGTGAGCTGCAGCCGGCTCAGATAAGGTTGCGGGTCCATGAGGCTGGCCGATGTGCTGCTGGGCATGCGCCGGATACGGCGCGCTACACCCGCATCGGCATCAGCACATAGAGCGCGCGCTCGTCCGCGGTGTCGTGGATCAGCGTCGGCGATCCGGCGTCGGCCAACATGAACTTGGCCTCGCTGCCGGAAAGCTGGGCGGCCACGTCGAGCAGGTAGCGCGCGTTGAAGCCGATTTCGAGCGGATCTGACGAGTAGTCGGCGGCCAGCTCTTCGGTGGCGCTGCCGGAATCCGGATTGTTCACGGCAAGCGTCACCTGACCGTTGCCGATGGTCAGCTTCACCGCACGCCCGCGCTCCGAAGAGATCGTGGACACGCGGTCCACGGCCTGGGCAAAGGTCTGCCGGTCGAGGATCAGCTGCTTGTCGTTTCCGGTCGGAATGACGCGCTGGTAGTCCGGGAAAGTGCCGTCAATGAGCTTGGACGTCAGCACCACGCTGCCGATGGTGAGGCGGATCTTGGTGTCGGAAAGCTCGACCGTCACCACGACGTCCGGGTCGTCGACCAGCTTCTGCAACTCGCTGACCGTCTTGCGGGGGATAATGACGCCCGGCATTCCCTCGGAGCCTGCAGGCGCCTCGATCTCCGCACGCGCCAGGCGGTGGCCATCGGTCGCCACGGCCCGCAGCTTCAGCTGGCCGCCGATCTCCAGCGTGTGCAGGTAGATGCCGTTGAGGTAGTAGCGCGTCTCCTCCGTCGAGATCGCGAACTGGGTCTTGTCGATCAACGCCTTGAGCGAGGCCGATTCCAGGCGGAAGGTGTGGGAGAGCGAGCCGGCGGTCAGTTCCGGGAAGTCGGACTGCGGCAGGCACTGCAGACGGAAGCTCGACCGGCCGGAGATGACAGTCATCGAGTTACCGTCGTCGTCGGTCTTCAGCATCACCTCCGCACCGTCGGGGAGCTTGCGCACGATGTCGTAGAGCAGATGCGCAGGGACGGTCGTCGCGCCTGCCTGTTCCACCACTGCGGCGATCGCCTCGGTGATCTCGAGGTCGAGGTCGGTCGCCTTCAGGTCCAGGCTGGCGCCCGCGGCGTTGAGGAGGACGTTCGACAGGATCGGGATCGTGTTGCGCCGCTCCACGACACGATGAACGTGGCTTAGGGACTTCAGGAGGTTGGAGCGTTCGAGGACAACACGCATGACAAGGCTCGGGTTCGATCGCCAGCGCCTGTCCCTATCGGACAGCCGCAAACGGCTTAAAGCAGTTGAATTCCGGCAGAGACTGACAGGAAATGCTCAGGAAACGCAAGCCCGCGGCGCTGATTTGCATCGCGCCGCGGGCGGCCTGGGGATAACACCCGCCGGGGGCGGGCGGTCCGCCGCATCTATCCCCGGCCTAGCTCCAGCCAGCTTGCTGGTCGATGCGCACGGCTGGCTGCTAGGCCTGCTCGTTGATCAGCCTGCGCAGGAGTTCCAGCTCCTGAGCTAGCGTGTTGTCGCCTCCGGACAGGTCCTCGATCTTGCGGACCGCGTGGAGCACCGTGGTGTGATCCCTCCCGCCGAAACGCCGGCCAATTTCCGGAAGCGAGCGTGGCGTCATCACCTTCGAAAGATACATGGCGATCTGGCGCGGCTTGACGATGGTGCGCGTGCGCCTGTTCGACAGAAGCTCGGTCTTGGAGACGTTGTAGTGGCGCGCCACGATGCGCTGGATGTCTTCAATGCGGACGCGCTTGGGCTCGCCGGCGCGGTAGATGTGGCCTAGGATCTCGTCGATACGGTCGATGGTGATCTGCGGCTCGAAGGACTGCCGGAAGAGCAACTGGTTGAACGCCCCTTCGAGCTCCCGTCCGCTGCCGGTTATGGTCTGCGCGATGTGATGGAGGATGTCCTCGCCGATCGACATCGACTGGTCATCGGCCTTGGCGCTCGCCAGCCTCTGCTTCAGCATGGCAAGGCGCATCGAATAGTCCGGCGCCGCCATCTCGAGCGCGACGCCGCCGTTCAGGCGCGAGCGCACGCGGGGCTCGAGCGATTCCAGCTCCGCCGGCGGGCGGTCGGCGGCCACGACCACCTGCTTGGCGCTGTCGAGCAGCATGTTGATCAGGTGGCAGAACTCGTGCTGGATCGACTTGCCCTGCAGGAACTGCATGTCGTCGATGATCAGCAGGTCGATGTCCCGCAGCTGCTCCTTGAGCGTCAGCGCATTGTTGTCGCGGATCGCGGTGGCGAAGCGCCACATGAAATATTCCGCCGTCAGGTAGACAACGCGGCCCTTCGGGTTGTTGCGCAGCGCTTCAGCCGCGATGGCCTGCAGCAAGTGCGTCTTTCCGAGGCCGACGGAGGCGTGGAGGAACAGCGGATTGAAGCGCACTGCATTCGAGCCGGATTCCGCCACGGCGCGGGCCGCTGCGAACGCCACGCGGTTCGAGGGGCCTTCGACGAAGGACTCGAACGTGTAGCGCTGGTCCAGCGGCGAACCGAGCACGCTCTGCTTCTGCTGGGGTTCGCTGACCGCCGGGCGCGCCGGCGCCGTACGTTCGTTGCGGTTGGCCGGCAGCGTGCCGCTGGCGATCGCCGTCTGGGCCTGATGAGCCGCCTTGCGGAAGGACGGCTCGGTCTCCGGTGCGACCTTAAGCTGGCGCGTGGCGCTGCGTACGATGACTTCGATCCGCAGGACCGAGGGATCCTCGCGCTTCCACAGATTGGAGATGGCGTCGAGATAGTGGCTATTGATCCAGGTCTTCAGGAACGCCGTGGGCACAGAAAGCCTCACCAGGCCCTTGGAGGCCTCGTCGAGCTTCATGCGGCCAAACCAGCTCGCATAGACTTCCGCGCCAAGCTGAGCCTTCAGCTGCGCCTTCACCCTCTCAAAGATGAG